>NZ_JBIRTN010000024.1:0-132940 GCF_044334705.1 Streptomyces sp. NPDC020731 | reverse complement strand
ACTTCCGCTTCCCGCTCGGCTTTCGCGAGGTCGAGGAACTGATGCCGGGGCGCGGCGTGCTCGTCTCCCCTGAGACGGCACGCCGCCGGTGCGCCGAGTTCGGGCGGGCCTGCGCCGGCGCGCTGCCTGTCCGTGCCGGACATGCAGCCACCCCCGTCACTCGTCCATCCCTGCAGGTCGAACTTCACACGATCGACGTGCACATAGGCGCTCCTTCTCCTCAGCAGGCGTCAGTAAGCTCCTCGAGTTGGTCGGCGAGACGGTGGTCGGGGTGGTGGAAGGGGGCGCCGGCCAGTTCCTCTTCGACCCTGAGGCGTTCCACTGCTTCGCGCAGGGCCAGAGCGGGGTGCGGTAGGCGGCGGGTGGGCCAGGGGTTGGTGGGGGTGAGGTGGATGTCGTCGTCGAGGTGGAGGGCTTGATGGGCCCAGTGGTCGGCGTCTCGCAGTTCGCCGCGCAGTAGGTGGTGGAGGTGAAGGCAGTAGGCGGCGGTGGCGTTGTCGGCGCCGGCGGCGAACTGCCACCACCACAGGGCGCTCTCAGGTTCCTGGGCAAGGTTGAGCAGGCAGCCGAAGTACAGGGCGCCGTCGGCGTCGTAGGGGACATCGGCGATGCGGGCGAGGTGTCCGGCGGCATCGGTGCGGTGGATGAGTTCGCTGGAGAGGGCTGTCAGGGCCGATTGAGCCTCGTCGAGGGCGGTGGGGTAGTAGCCCTCGGGGGCGGGGCGGGCGCCGAACATGAGGGTGGCGGTGACGTCGCGGACGATCTCCTGCTGCAGGGTCTCGAGGTCGGCGTCGGTGACCATGTCCGCGAGGGCGGTCTGGTCGAGGTAGTCGTCGATGCTGCGTGGCACGGTGTTACTCCTTCTCCTCGTCGTCACCCAGGTCTATGCCGAGTTTGGCGGCGATGCGCTTGCGGGCCAGGCGGCGGTGGGTGCGGGCGGTGGCCGGGGCGATGCCCATGGTGTTGGCGGCCTGTTTGCAGGAGTAGCCGAGGACGTATTGGAGGATGATCACGTCGAACTGGCGTTCCGGCAGGGTGGCGATGGCGGTGTAGAGACCGAGGGGGGACTCTATGGCCGCCAGCTGCGTGCGCATGCGTTCCAGCGTGGCACGGACGGCGTCGTGAACGGCGGTGGTCCGCGCGGTTCCGGCGGGAGCGGTGCTGCGTCCGTCGGCGGCGGGGCCGAGGTTCATGCGCAGGTGGAGTTCGACGCGCATCTTCAGCAGGCGCCAGGCGTAGGCCTCCGGTCCGCCGTCCTCGAGCAGGACGACGGCCCAGTTCAGGGCGAGGTGGCTGTAGAGGCGGCGCACGACCTGCTGGGCGGCCTTCATGTCGCCCAGCACGGTGGCGGCGTAGCGCAGCTGCGGCCGGGCGTACATGCGATAGAAGGCTTCAAGGTCGGACGGCATCTCGTAGTGGACGCCCTGCAGTGAGTTCAGTTCTCGGGGCTGGGCGGGAAGGGCGTCGGGGACGTTGCTGTCCTCGGGGAGGGTATAGGGGGCGTTGTTGTCCTCGGGGATGGCCATCGTCATGCCTCCTCGTCCCGGACGGTCCCTGCGGTGAGGGTCTCGGTGGCCGCAGTGCGCGCCGGCTGCGTGCTCAGCAGCTCGGCGACGCCGACACGGGCGCCGGCGCGCAGCATCCGGCGCAGTCCAGCGGCGACGTCGGGGAGGAAGACGCGCACGGCAGTGGCGGCCGCCAGCAGCGCGAGCAGATCGTTCACGGTCATCGGGACCTGGTCCTCTCCTGCCAACGCGGCATCAACTCCTGCTGTGCAGTGGGGAGATGACGCTGCGGAGGACACCGCTCTGGGTCCTCGGCTGCAGGATTTCCGATGAGAGGGGCCAAACGCGCATGCCCTTCCCGACCATTTTTTTACGACCCGTGATCGCTTCGCCACGCACAGGCATAGACCACAGCGTTAAGTTACCGCTTGGACACCATGTGCGAGCTGCGGGAACGCATGCCTCAGGCCGCACGGAGCCAGCCATTCCTGCCGTTCCGGACATGTGGCCGAATTCTCGAACATGTGATGGGTATCACATGGGCAGAACGTTTCCGGAGCTGAACAAGTCGGTTGCTGCGCCCGTATGACAGCGGGCAGGACGTGTCCCAACCGCACTCCAACACACCAAGGACGAGTACGCCTTCGCCGCCTTGCCGCTGCCCCGCGGCCCGTCACGCCTGTCGGCGCGGGCGATCTCCAGCAGGTCGTGTCCGGCGGCCCACGGCCTCTGGGGCAACACACGGTGCCGAAGAAGGCGCCTTGACGACGCCCCGAGGGGTTGGGGCATCGTCGACCCGCCCGACCCGGGACGCGGCGGCCGAGGTGAGCGCCGAAGGTTGGTCACATGGCGATCGTCGTGCTGCGTAAGGAACTGTCCGAGGACTTCGACCCGGGCGATCCGGTCTCGCGGAGCTCGGCGCCGACGCCGGTCGGCGGGAAGAGCTGCAGCGGCTCTGGCAGTCGCTGAGCCCCGAAGCACGTGCCGAACTGTGGTCCCGGCACAAGGACGACCTGATCGCCGCCGGAGTCCTCGACGTCCGGATGAAGCGCGTGTCACCCGACGAAGGCGTCGGTCCGTACGGGATCGAGGACCCCACGGCCCATGACTACTGGATCCAGGTCGAGGCCAACGGGATCTCCGACACGGACATGGCCCGACTGCACACGACAGGGCCGGCCAAGGAGTACGACATGAGAGGCAGCGGGACGGTGCGGCACCACGACCTGGGGACCGAACCCGAACCACTCCCCGATCCGGCCGCCCCCGGACCCCGGACGCAACGGAGACGCCCGATGAGGCACGTGTCCGCCGGGCCGACCGGTCCCACGCGCACGGTCGTGTCGCTCGCCGGCGCCCTGTGCGCCGGGGTGCTGCTCTGCGCCCTGTCCGCCTGTTCGCCGTCATCGCCCCCGGCCTCCTCCTCGAGGGAGACGGCGACCCGTGACGGGGCCGAGGGCGGACAGCGGGTCCCCTACTGGATCAAGGGGGTGACACCGGAGGAGGTCGCCGAGCGGCTGCACGTCACAGTGCCCGCCGGGGCCACCGACCGCAGGGCCGCCCACCAGAAGGGCTTCCGGAGCGACGGACTGCTCCTCGCGTTCACCCTGCCCGGGGCGGACACCGGGGAATTCGTCAAGGAACTGGCCCCGGAGAACCCCCTGTCGCACCGCAAGACGCCCCTTCCATCGGCCGCGGAGGTGGAGCAGACGACACCCTTCACTCACCTCGGCCTGGAGGAACCGGAGACACTGGCCGATGTGACGGAAGGCCCGGTCTGCGCCCCCCTGCCGGGGCGATCTGGACTCGTTGTTCGTCGCCGTGCACCCGGTCGACGCCCAGCACAGCCGTGTCTACCTGCGGGGAGTGGACTGAGACCCGGAGCCGACCGCATGACTGCGGCCCGCGGTGCAGCCGCCGTGAGTGCGTACAGGCTCCTCCGGCGGCTCTCCCACAAGGCCACGAGGACGGAGAGCGGCGGCAGTGATCCGCCTGGATTCTCCGGGACGGAGGCGTCCTCGAGCAGGTGGGGCACGGGGCCCTCGTGGGCCGGGACTTGACCACCGCGCTTGGCCGGCTCGGCGTCGGGGCCGCCGTATGACGGCGATGTCGCACCCGCGCGTGCCCGGCTCCCCGTGGGATGTCGACCACGGCGTCCAGTGCCCGCTCGTACTCCGGCGTGCCCTGGTTCATCGCCTTTTCTCGCTCAGACACTCGGTCCCGAGCTGGGCAAAGCCTTGAGCGTCCTGCATGAGAGCAGGCAAGAGTGCACGTCGGATCTGTGGCGTAGAGTTGTGAACTCAGTGCACGAACTGCATACTGGCCAGGGCTGGTGCCGCCGGGCACCTTGTCGGGCTTGACCAAGGAAGCGGGCTGCGTCCGCATCCGTACGGTGAGCCGCTCTCGTCCGTGACGTCCTTGGGGTTCACCATGCGCATCACCCGTACATCGGCAGTCGCCGCACTGCTGCTCGCCGCACTCACCGCCTGCGGGCCGACCACCGACACCGGTACGGACGCCAAGCCCGCGACTCCCACCCCCGAGACGTCTGCCACCGGCGCCGGCAAGACGGCCGAGGAGCCCTCGGCCGGCACCGAGTCCTCCGCGACGCTGCCGGACATGGTCGGCAAGGGCCTGCAGAGCGCCCAGGACGAGGCGCAGGCCGCCGGCTTCTCTTTCCTCACGTCGCACGACGCACTCGGCCGGGGCCGTAACCAGATTCTGGACAGGGGCTGGAAGGTCTGCTCCCAGACGCCTGAGCCCGGCACGCACGCGACGGACACGGAGGTCGACTTCGGCACCGTCAAGCTCGAGGAGAGCTGTCCCGAGGGCGGTGACCAGGGCGAGCCCGAGGAGGCCGGCTCCACCATGCCGGACTTCACGGGGAAGTCCGTCAAGGTCGCCCGGCAGGCGCTCGACGGTTCCACCAGCATCACGGTCGACGACGTGTCCGGCCAGGACCGGATGGTGCTCATCGAGTCGAACTGGCAGGTCTGCTCGACCGATCCGGCGGCCGGCGCGGAACTCGACGGACAGCCAGTGACGATCGGAGCCGTCAAGTTCGGCGAGAGCTGCTGACGGCGGAGGGCTCCGAAGGCCGTCACGATGCTCACCTCGGATGAGCTGGATGCGCCGGCCAGGACGATCGATCATGTTCGGGAAGGGCTCGCGGTCGCCCGACAGAGCGGCAGCGTAGGACCTGCGACCTGGGCGGAGAAGAACGCCGAGTGACATGGGATGCGCGGGTCGGCCCGCCGGGGCCGACCCGCGCGCGTCCTCAGGGGACAGCTCGCCCGGGATGGGTCATGTCCGCCCCAGGAGCCGCAGATCAGTCGGATGACGGCCCGGGTCCGGAACGTGGGAGCCGTTTGCCGTGGGCGAACCAGGCGGCCTCCACGACGTCGGGCATCACCCTCGCCGACTCGGCCTGCTCATGGACGGTGTCCAGATAATGGGCGTACTGCTTCGTGCTCCAGCCGTTGAGCGGCCAGTCCTCCGCGACGGCCTCCCGGTCCCTGAGCGCACGCGACACGACGCTGTCCAGGATGAGAGGGCGACGGTGGCCGGTGGGGTTCTCGTGGCCGGCGAAGTAGAGGAACTTGGTGAAGAACGCCGGACCCAGATATGCGATGTGCTGGTCGTTGTTGCAGGCGTAGTACGCGGCGACGGCTCCCTTCTCCCGCAGCACGGCGAGAACGGCGGCGATCCGGTCGTCGATGCGTGCGGCTGAGGTGTTCGCGAAGACACGTCCCCGCCGGTCCACCGACCACGCCTTGGTGCCAGTACCCCAGACCAGGGCGGCGACCAGCAGATGTCTGCGTCCCTCGACGGTGCCGACTCCGCCGGCCATGCCCAGTACGGTGCGGCGGTTCACCCGCGGCCACCGGCCGACGCGCGGGCACGCGTCGAGCTCTGCGGGCCACCAGGTGGTGTCGGGGACACGGGGGAGCCAGCGTTCCCGGTCGAAGGGGATCGCCTGACCGAGGACGTCATCCCTGGGAGGGACGACGAGGCCGTCCGGAAGTTCCGGCACCGGCACCTCAGCCCCTCCGCGCCAGATCCAGGGCCGCCGCCGTGACGAACCAGTCCAGCACACCGCAGACCTCGTCACCGTGCTCCGCGAACACCCGTACAGGGAAGGACGGACGCAGTTCCAGCTTCGCCTCGGGCAGGTCGATCCCCTCGATCTTGTTGAGGCGGTTCAGCAGCTCACGGCGCTGTTCCGTGTCGTCGAAGGGGCTGCGGTCCTTGAGGTACTGGAAGACGACCTCGACCGTTCCGCTCACCGGGTAGACCGCCATGGGCCAGACCAGATGGGGGCGGCGGCTCGTGCCGGCGTCGAGCATCGGGAAGCAGCTCGTCTCCTCGTGCCTGCCGTAAGTGACGTAACCCCCTTGCAGACGCCAGAAGTCGAGCGCGCCCAGGACTCCGGCGGAAGCCTCCGGCCAGTGCTCCTGCAACTGTGCGCGGAAGCGCTCGGCCGCCGCCGCGTCCTCCCCGTCGGGAAGCGGGTCGTGCGAGGCGGGCTGCGTGACGTCCTTGCCGAGCAGGGTGGCCAGCTCGGCGGCGGTCAGGCGCTGCGACGCGTTGGCACGGCCCGACGGGTCGAACTTCACCCCTTCGCTCATCAGCAGTTCCTGCGGCGACGGCCGGTCACTGACGTCCACCCAGCGGAACGCCGGGGAGATCTTCCCGTCCGCAGTGAGAACCCGGTACGCCCCCATCACCGTCGGGTTGGAGCTCAGATAGGCGCCGACGGGGACCGGGTGGCTGCCGATCAGCTCGGCGACATCTCCGTACGTCGTCCACGTACCGCTCGGCATCGCCACCAGGGCGGCCCGCAGCTCGGCCCAGCCCGGCCACTCCTCGCCCGTCGGCTTGACCCCGCCGATCGGACCGGGCCACAACTCCACCGCCCGCTCCGTCAGACGGTCGGCACGGGCCAGGATCTCAGCCTTGCCCCAGCGCTTCTCCGCGGCGATCTCCTGGTTCATGCGCAGGGCGCTCGAGTCGAGGATCTGCTGCTTGCGCTCGAACGGGCTGTTGGACAGCTTCGTGTTGTCCCCGGTGAGGGTGAGGTTGCCGAGCGTGTGGACCAGCAGGTCGTGCAGCTCCTGGGGAGTCTGGTCCGGCTCGGTCTCGTCGGCGAGCAGATCGAACCAGGCGGAAGTCGGGCGCTGCGGAAGGATGTGCTCCACGCTGAGGGACGCCTTCACGAAGTCGACCGGCTCGCTCGAACCGTAGCTCTCCTCCAACCGGCGCAGGATGTAACTCCGCTGCGGAGGCCGGCCGCTCCAGTAGAACGGTTTGCTGCGGATCGCCTCGCGCAGCTCCTCGTCGCTCGGCCACCGACGGCGGCGGCCGGACAGGAACCGCCGGACCGCCTCGGCGGCGGGACGGTCGGTCTCCAGCTCCTTCGGCGCGTCCATGAAGATGCGGTTCAGGTTGTTGGTCGATGTCTGGCAGATCACGCGACGCACCAGGTAGGACTCGACGCACAGAAGTGCCTCTGCCGCGTCATCGGGTGTCGTGGCCTCCGTGTCCACTAGGTCCAACAAGTGCAGAGCCAGCGGGTAGTGGGTTTGACCTCCCCAGGCTGCCAGGCGCTCCAGCACGGCGCGGAGCGCAGGCGAACTCTCCCGGTACGGTTGGATGATGCGCAGCAATCGACCTGCACGTTCGGCCAGTTGTGCGATTTCGCGCTGCAACGCGTCCTCGTCGCCGGCCATCGGCTGCAGCCGCTTCTGCTGCTCCCGGTAGATCTCGCTCTGCTTGGTCTTGTGGTGGCCCCGTACCACCAGGTCCAGCCAGACGAGGAGTTCGAGGTTCTTGGGACCGAGGCTCTGCTGCATGGGCAGCCACAGCTCCTGGTAGACCCGCTCGCCCCGCTTGGGCAGGAGCATGAACACGTAGTTGCGCAGCAGGTCGCTCTGACTCAGTCCGACGCCCGTGTTGTTGATCGACTCGAAGATCCGGTAGACGTTGTCGCCCGGTTCCGCGGTGATCTCCACGATGGACAGCAGGTCCTTGAGGACGGTCTCCACCGTCGCGATCCACCGGTCGTCGCCGGCGACCTCCTGCCCCTCGGCGAGCGCACCGAGGAAGAACCGGTAAGCGGCCCCGATGTTGTCGCCGCCACCGGCTTCCGCCCGGGACTGGACGCAAGCCGTGTACGCCTCGCGGTCGGCCTGCGTCGGGAGCAACCGGTAATGATCGAGGCCCTCGTGGAACTCGTTCACCAGTATCTGCCGGTGCACCCTGTCCACACCGCGCGAATCACCCGTTCCCTTGAGGTGGTCGCGCAGCGCGGTGAACGCCAGCATCAGTGTCGTCAGCCGCTGCTGGCCGTCCACGACCAGCCACCGTTGTACACCACCGGCCTGGATCTGGCCGGGAGCGAGCACCACGGAACCCAGAAAGTGCGGGGCACTGGTCTCACCCGACAGATGCTGGTCGACGAGCTCGCCGATGTCCTCCCAGAGTCGCTTCAGCTGCTCTCCGCCCCAGCTGTACGTCCGCTGGTACAAAGGGACTTGAAACTGCTTGTCCCCCTGGACGAGCTTGAGGAAGGTGATCTCCTGCGCGCGCATGCGCTTCCTTTCCCTGCCGGCTGGGCGCAGCCTGACGGCTTGTCCGGTGATCCGAGCCACCGTGACGGCGGTCGCTCAATCTACAGTGAACTGAGTCAATGGTGGTGGGTTTGTGGCCTTTACGACTGCCAGGGAGCATCGTGCGTGAGAGTTGTCGCCGTCCGCTTGAAGATACGGGGCATCGTCTCGTTGGGGGACCGGCGCAGCAGCTTGATCGAACGGCCCTCGGCCCACGCGTTCCAGGCCTTGAGGTAGTAGAGCAGGTGCTCGCGTGAGTCGTCGCGGCGACGGTGCGACGTGCCCGTGGCGAGGTTGAGCATCGTGTTGCGCAGGGTGAGGCGGGGGTCGCCCGGCTCCAGGCGTGCGCCGGTCACGATGCCCTCCTTCCAGGCGCTTTGATCGATGTCGGGCCGCGCCTCGCAGGTCACGTACCAGCCGATGGCCGCCGCCGTGACGGTGATGCGGCACGCGCGGTTGAGCGCGACGCCGTGCTGAAGGGCGTCACGGATGCCGGGGTGCTCGTCGAGCATGGTCAGGAGCTGGTCGTTGCTGGTGACCGACGACCCTCCGCTCCAGGACGAGTTGGGCGCGTTCAGGTAGAGGTGCAGGCCGCGCAGGGCCGCCGCCAGGTGCGTGGCGTTGGCCTCGCCGGCGAGGGCGAGCGCGTCCCGGCCGGTGCGCTTGCGGCCCGTGTCCATCACCGTGAACGCGGTACGCGGAACGCCGTGGGTGACCGTCAGCGGGACGGTGGTCCCCGCCTTGACGATCGCCGCGAGGCGGTGCTGGCCGTCGATGAGTACGCCGTCCTCGTCGAAGGCGATGCCCTGGTGCGTCAACTGCCACTCGCCGCGCTGGATCCGGCCCGCCAGCTGCTGCACCGCCGCCTTGCTGAGCGGGCGGTTGTTGGTGTTGCGGGTGAGCCACTCCGTCGCGAGCTCTGGACCGACGTGGAGCACTTCCATACGCATGGCGCGTGGCCTTTCTGTGACGTCTGCCTGGAGCTGTACGAGTGATGCCGAGCCATATTGGCTCACGACTGTGTACAGAGTCAACATGTGCAACATCTTGTGTCGGTGATTCAGGTGCGGTTTCATGGCTCCCGGTGAGGCTCGGGGGCCTGCTGCTACTCTCAGCCCGTGTGCTCAGTTCACACTTGAGGCGACGTGCTGGGAGGCGGAGGCGTGCTCGGGTGGGCCGGGGCGGGATGACACCAAGCGGCCACGCATGTGGCTCCGGACAGCAGTGGGGTGGCGTGTGAGCCAGCGTGAGTACGGCCTGGGCGACGAGATGCAGCCGGTCGGATCGGTCTACCGGTACGACGACGGGTTGCACGTGCGCGTGGACGACGTGGAGCCGTACGAGCGGGTCGATCCCGAGGACTCGGACGGGTACCGCCAGGGCGACGACCTCGTCCGGTGCACGCTGTACCTGAGCAACGGCACGGCCCGGCCCATCGATGTCGACGGCATCACCCTGCTCGTGCGCGGCGGGCCCTACGGCAAAACGGCACGGCAGGTACAGGACTACCGGACCGAGCTGCTCGACGACGGGCTCGAAGGCACCCTGCGCAAGGGCCGCCGTATGTCCGCGACCTGGGCCTACAGCATTCCGGCGGGAACCGCCGCGGAGCTGGACATCGAGGTGCGGTTCCCGCACGACCACCAGCGCGAGAGCATCACCTTCACCACGGCGAGGGCCACGGCGCCCGCGCCCGCACGGGCGGGACGGCTGCCGGACCAGGCGCCGCTGTTCGGTGAGCGGCAGCCGTCCCTGTTCGCCGGCGCCGACGACGAAGGCGAGCGAACGGCCCGTACCGTGCTCGGAGCCGTACCGTCACAGCCCACGGGGCCGGGCCCCCGCCTGACCACGCCCCTCGTGACGCCGCCGGCCGGGGCCGCCCCCCGCCCCCAGAACCTCTCCTCCGACGAGCTCGACGCCACCCGCGTCCGTCAGGTCTTCCGGTTCCTCGCCGAGGCGGAGGAGTCGAAGACCCGCCCCGTCCGTACGCTCGACGGCGCCGCCGGCACCGTCTGGTTCGAGGAACTGCCGGACGCCCCCGAGGTCGCCGTGATGCTCGACGGCGCCCTGGACACCGAGGAACCGGCCTGGCTGACCCTCGCCCGCCCCGAACGCGAGGACGCCCCGCACCCCAAGCCCCTGCTCGCGCCCTGGATCGACGAGACCCGCATCCGCGACTTCAAGCAGACCCGCGCCCCGCACCTGCGCCGCCGGATCGAGCCGGAGTTCCCCGACTGGTCCCAGGGCATCCCCCTCGACAAGACGTACCACGAGCTCGACGACCACCCGAAGCGGGAGAAGATCGAGAAGCTGTACGCCGCCTGGGAACAGGAGTGGCTCGCCTGGGCGGAGCGGCGGCGGGCCATCGACCCCGTCGTGCGGCTGTACGACCGCCTGCACAAGATGCACGAGGACGCCGCCGACCTCGGTGAGGCCTACGAACTCGTCCTCGGGCTCGGCCGGCTCACCTGGCAGACGACCGGTGGCCAGCGCGTGGAACGCCACCTCGTCACCCACCGCGCCACCCTCCACCTCGACCCGGCCACCGGCACCCTCACCGCGGCCCCCGACCCGACCGGCACCGGGCTGGAACTGGAAGAGGGCATGCTGGAAGGCGCCCAGCACGTGCCCGGCGCGGTGCGCGAGCAGATCGTCGACACGCTGGACGGCGCCTCCGACGTCACCGACCCCGCGCACCTCGACGCCGTGCACACCGCCCTGCGCAGCTGGACCAACGCGGCGCACAGCGCCGGCGGCTACGCGCCGACCGTGGAACGCGTCCGGCCGCGCGCGCTCGACGTGCCCCAGGTGGGACTCACCCCCGCGCTCGTCCTGCGGGAGCGCAACCGCCGTTCGACGATGGACGCCCTCAAGGCCATCGCCCGCCAGATCGACGCCGGCACGCCCCCCACCGAACTGCTCGGCTACATCGCCGGCCGCGACGGGGCGCTGACCGCCGCCGACCTCGCGGCGACCGAGGACGACGGTACGCGGGCCGACGTCGGCGAAATGTACTTCGCGCTGCCCGCCAACGAGGAACAGCGCACCATCGCCGAACGCCTGCGCGCCAACCGGCTCGTCGTGGTGCAGGGCCCGCCCGGCACCGGCAAGACGCACACCATCGCCAACCTGGTCACGGACCTGCTCGCCCAGGGCAAGCGGGTCCTCATCACCAGCCACACCCCGCGCGCCCTGCGCGTCCTGCGGGACAAGCTGCCCGAGAGCATCCGCGACCTGTGCGTGAGCCGCACCGAGGACGGCGCCGCCGCCCAGCGGGAGCTCGAGGCGTCCGTGCAGAGGATCCTCGGCGAGTACGCCGGTTACGACCCCAAGGCCTCACAGAAGGACATCCGTACGCTCCAGGCACGGCTCGCCGCGGCCCGGTCGGCCCAGCAGACCATGCTGCGCGACCTCGCCGTGCTGCGCGAGCAGGAGACCCACCGCTTCGAGGCGGAGATCGGCGACTACACCGGCAGCCTTCAGGAGATCGCCGAGCGCCTCACCGCCGAGACGGAGCGGTACGACTGGCTCGGGCGGATCCCCCAGGAGCAGCCCGCCCTCACCGCCGACGACACGCTGAGGCTGCTGCACACCACGCGCGCCTGCACTCCGCACCACCGCGCCCTGGCGGCCGAGGTGCCCGGCCCCTCCGAGTTGCCCGCCCCCGGTGACTTCGAGGAAGCCGTGCGGGTCGTGCGCTCCGCCGAGGAGGCGCACGAGGCGGCACGACAGGACCCGCTGAGCCTGCGGTACGACACCGCCGTACGAGGTCTGACCGAGGCCGGACAGCAGCGTCTGACGGCCGCACTGGACGCGTTCTCCGCCGCCCGCGCCAGGGCCGCGTCCCTCGCCACCGCCGCCGGCGAATGGGCCGGGGCACTCCTGGAGGAGGTGACCGCGGGACAGGACTGGCAGGCACGCAGCCGGCACGCCGCCGTCACCGACGCCCTCGCGGCGCTCGACGCCTCGCTCGCCACGCTGGGCACCGCGATGGTCAGCGGCCTGGAACAGTACGACCCGGCCACCGCGCTCGGCCAGGCCACCACCCTGTACGACGGGCTGACGCAGGGACAGAAGCTGCGCGGACCGCTCGGCACCCGCTCGAAGCTGGCCAAGGCCGTCGGCGCGTTCGTGCAGGCCGTGCGGGTCGACGGGCGGACCCCCGAGGACCCCGCCACGGCGGCGGTCGTCGTCGCGCGTGTGCGGCTCGAACTGCGCCTGGCCCAGGTGGAGGCCGAGTGGGGCACCCCCGCCGGCGCCTGGCAGGGACACGGTCCGCGCCTGGCCCGCCTGCGGCAGGACGCCGACGTACTCGAAGCCCTGCTCGCCGTCGCCGCCGCCCGCACCGACGTACTCACCGCCGCCGCCACCTCGCCCGAACTCGCCGTCGCCACCTGGCACGACACCTCGGTCGAGAACGCCGTACGCGCCCTGCTGCGCGCGGCGACCACGCTGCGTGCCGCCGAGCAGTCGCGCAGGACCGTCACGGACGCCGAGGAACTGCTGCGCTCCTGGAACGACCGGCCCGGCACGGCACCCGCCGTCGCCCGCGCGCTCGACGCCGTGCGCGCCCGGGACCCGCAGGGCTACCGGGAGTTCAGCGGCGAGATGGCCGAGGTGCGGGAGGCCGCCCGGCTGCGGGCCGAACAGCACGCCTCGCTCACCCGCGTGCGCGAGGTGTTCCCCTCGCTCGCCGAGCGTGTCACCGGTTCCCCGGAGGACACCGCGTGGGACGACCGGCTGCCGCGACTCGCCGAGGCCTGGGCCTGGTCGGCGTGGTACGAGCGGATGGAGCGGCTGACCGACCCCGAGGCCGAGCGCACGCTGCGGCGGCGGCTGACGGAGGCCGACGACGAGGCGCGCATCGTGCTCGCCCGGCTCGCCGCCGCCCGCGCCTGGCACCGCTGCCTCGGGCTGCTCACCGGCGACCAGTCCCGGGCCCTCAGCGCGTACCAGCAGGCCGCCCGCCGCATCAAGGGCAAGTACCAGCACCGCTACCGGCGCGACGCCCAGGCCGCGCTGCGCAAGGCGCAGACGGCCGTGCCGGCCTGGATCATGCCGTTGCACCAGGTGGCGGAGACCGTGCCGATGGACCGGCCCGGCCTGTTCGACGTCGTCATCGTCGACGAGGCCAGCCAGTCCGGCCTCGAGGCCATGCTGCTGAGCTGGCTCGCCGACCGGATGGTGGTCGTCGGTGACAGCAAGCAGGTCAGCCCCTCCAACGTCGGCCTCAAGCAGGACGAGTACTTCCACCTGCGGGACCGGCTGCTGACCGCGCTGGAGCCGGACGTCCGCAGCCTCTTCGGTCCCGACTCCAGCTTCTTCGACCTCACCGAGGCGCTCTCCGCCGGTCGCGGCACGCTCATGCTCAAGGAGCACTTCCGGTGCATGCCGGAGATCATCTCCTTCTCCAACGACCTCTGCTACAACGGCAGACTCCAGCCGCTGCGGCAGTACGGCGCCGACCGGCTGCCCCCGGTCCGCACCGTGCACGTCGAGGACGGGGAGGCCGTCGGCGGCAACGACCGGCTGGTCAACACCGCCGAGGCCGAGGCCCTCGTCGACGCGGTCGTGCGCTGCTGCGCCGACCCCGCGTACGAGGGGAAGACCATGGGCGTGGTCAGTCTCCGCGGAGCCAAGGGACACCTGACGGAGCTGGAGAACCTGCTCGCCGAACGCCTCGACTACGAGCAGCGCGAGGAGCGGCGGATCCGGGTCGGCGACGCCGAGGACTTCCAGGGCGACGAGCGGCACGTCATGTTCGTCTCCTGCGTCAACTCGGCCACCACCGCCGCCGGGACCGTACCGGGCGGCTTCAACGGCAAGACGTACGAGCAGCGGCTCAACGTGGCCGCCTCCCGCGCCAAGGACCAGGTGTGGGTGTTCCACAGCGCCCGGCCCGAGCAGTTCCACGAGAACGACCTGCGCCGGCGGTGGCTCGACCACCTCACCCGGCCCGCGGAGGAGGACACCGTCGCGGTCGAGGGCGACGTGCTGCCCGACGTACGCCATGAGGCGTTCGACAGCCTCTTCCAGCAGCAGGTGTACCTGGAGCTGACGGCCCGCGGCCACCGGGTGCGGCCCGGATACCGGGTGGGCCGCCACACCATCGACCTGGTCGTCGAGGGCGGCACCCGCAGGCTCGCGGTCGCCTGCGACGGCGACGCCTTCGCGGACGGCGAGGACGCGTCCACCGCAGCCGCCCGCCAACGGGACCTGGAACGCGTCGACTGGACCTTCGTCCGGATCCGCGGCAGCCGGTTCCACCTCGACCGCGAGCAGGCGCTCGCCCCGCTCTGGGCGGAGCTGGAGCGGCTGGGGATCGAGCCGGTCCCCGTGGAGCCGGTTTCCGCCGGGCCGGTCCCCGTGGAGCCGGTTTCCGCCGGGCCGGTCCCCGTGGAGCCGGTTTCCGCCGGGCCGGAGGAACCCGTTTCTCCCGCCGGGGCGGAAGACGCCCGGGGCCTGCCCGCCGAGGGGCCGGACGACGACGGAGCGGGGGAGCCGGGGGAGGGCGACCACGGGCACAGCCCGAACCCGGCGCCCGACGTGGTGGCGGAGGCGGAGACGACCTTCACCGCCGAGGCGCCGAGCGGGTCCCTGCCGGCCTCGGCCCCGGCACCCGCGCCCGCGGCGAAGGCAGTCACGGAACCCGCGCCGGGTCCGGTGGGCTCCGCCCCGCAGGGCTCCCTCCCCGTCCGGGAGATCCCCGCCGCCGCCTTCCAGCGGCTGGTGCGCGAGATGCAGGAGCTGCGGGCCGCCATCGACGCCCCGGACGAGACGCCCGTGGACGCGGACCCGGCGAACCTCGTCTTCCTCAGGAAGACGCAGGCCGACCAGCGGGAGCGCCGCACGAAGCGCCTCGGCTTCCTGCGGTCCTTCCTCGACGCCGTGCGGGTCGGCCAGGAGGAGGGGACGCCGAAGGCGGTGCACCCCGGCGCGCTGCTCGTCCTCGAGTTCGACGGACGGACCGACGACACGACCCTGTACACCGTCGCGGAACTGCCCACCGACGAGGCGGAGATCATCTCCCCGTCGTCGCCGCTGGGCCACGCGCTGATGTGGCAGCCGACGGGGCGGAGGATCTCGTACGACGCCTCCCGGGGCAGGAGCCACGAGGTCGTCGTCCGGGAGATCAGGGTCTGACGCGCACGTGTGACGAGCGGGAGCCGGACCTTCCGCGGCTGCGGGGCCCTGGTGTCCCGGACCCCGAGCGGGGTTTGGGACACCAGGGCCCCGCCCGTCTCAGCCGGCCACCGGGTCCAGCAGGCGGCTGCGCTCACCGCTCCACGAGATCGCCAGCGCGTCGCGGGCCCGTGTGCAGGCCACGAACAGCAGGCAGTGCTCGGCCAGCAGGTCCGACCGGTGCTGGACGGGGTCGATCTCGGCCGGCGTCACCTGCGGGGCGAAAGGCAGCACGCTCGACGTCACACCCACCACGGCCACGCACCGGAACTCCAGTCCCTTCATGGCGTGCATGGTGGCCACGCGGACACCGGAGACGTCCGGCCCCGGATTGTCCTTGACGGCCACCGCCGGGACGCGCTCCCGCCGCAGGCGGGCGATGACCGCGTCGACCAGGGTGTTGAACCGGGCGCAGACCGCCACCTCGGACGGCTTGACCCCGTCCTGCTCGATCCAGGTGCGCACCTGCTCGACCAGCGCCCGCAGTTCCTGGTCCTGGCTGCCGTGTCCGCGCGCCGCCGGGATGCGGCCGTGCAGCTGGGACCGGTAACCGCGCAGGGATTCCCGGCCGCCGTCCTCGTCGTCGTCCTCGCCCAGCCGGCCCACCGGCTGACCGTCGAGGAGGGACGCGGACCAGCGCAGGATCTCCTCCGTACTGCGGTAGTTGAGGCGGAGCCTGGAGGTGCGTCCCCGGACGTCGATGCCCAGCGAGCGCAGCGAGACGCGGGAGTCGTAGATGCGCTGGTGGGGATCGCCGACCAGGAACATGTCGTCTGCCCCTGAGGCGACGCAGGCGCGCAGCACCCGCCACTGGGCCGGATGCAGGTCCTGTGCCTCGTCCACGACGACATGGCGGTAACGCGGCGCGCTTTCGGCGAGGACGCGCGCCGCCTGGTCGCACAGCTGCGTGTACGTCGCCGAGTCGCGCGAGGCGAGGTCCGCCGTGAACCGCTCCATCACCCGCCACAGCCGGGCCCGTTGCACCCGCCCGACCTGGGTGCCGCGTCCGCGCCGTACGCAGCGCAGGTACTCCTCCGGCGTGCGCAGCCCCTGCGCCAGGACGACGTTGCGGAACTCCTGGGACAGGAACTGCTCCGTCCAGGGCAGTTCCTCGCGTGCGACGGCACGGGTCCAGGCGCTCTTCTCGGCGGCGGCCGACAGGGGCTTGGGCGAACTGCCCCGCGCCTTCCGGATGACCCGGGCGGCGAGCGAGTCCACCGTCGTGACGTCGACGCGCTCCAGCAGGTGGGCGTCGGCATCACCGAGCAGCAGCGCGAGGCTGTCCCGCAGGGCGGCCGCCATGGCGTTGGTGAACGTGGTCAGCAGGATCCGCTCGCCCGCACGGCCGGTGCGCAGCAGGTGCCGTACGCGGTGCAGGGCGACCACCGTCTTGCCGGTGCCGGGACCGCCGGTGACCTGGGCGGGGCCGTTGAAACCGGGGTGGTAGGCGTAGCGGCGCTGGGCGGGATGGAGGAAGATCCGCCAGCGGGCGAGGTCCTCGGTGAGGATGCGCTCCAGCTCGCCGGGGCCCGTCACCTCCACGATGCGGTCGGGTGTGTTGAGGATCGCCTCGGTGAGGGTGACCGCGGGCCGGTCCTCCGCCGTGCGCACGGTCTGGCCCCGCGGGGCGATCAACTGCTCCCAGACGTCCTCGGGGGACTCGCCCTGCGCCAGGAACCACAGCACCTCGTACTGGTCGGCGGGCATCATGGGCGGTGCCATGACGCTCAGGTCGTCGACCGTGACACAGACGCGGGCCAGCTTCAGCACCTGGTCGTCGATGCCGAGGTCGCGCAGAACGGTGTCGGAGTGCCCCTCGAAGAGACGGGCGGGGGTGGTGTCCGCCTTGGTCTCGAAGTAGGTCTCCATCTGCTCCAGGGCCTCGACGTTGCGCACCTCCACGCCGAGGGTCGCGCCGTTGACCGAGTAGGTCCGCTTGCAGGCCCAGTTGATCGCCTCGTCGTGCGGGGCGACCCGCAGGAGCATGAACAGCTCGCTGCCGTCGTCGGGGGCCAGGAGGACACCCCGGTAGAACTTGGTGACACGTATGGTGCGGATCCGGGGGTCGCGTGCCCGCTCGAGCTTCTCCAGGTGCATACCCTTGCTCGCGTGGAGCTGGGGGACGGTCATGCCGCGGAACATCTGGATCGCGTCGCTGACTTCCTTCTGGACCGGTCGCTGCAGCGAGATGAGGTCCGTGACGAAGTCGTCGGAGAGAGCGAGTCGGGGCATCGGCGTCCTCGGTGGCGGGTGGGCGGAGGTCGGGACCAGCCTAGAGACTCCGGCCGGCCGGAGCGACGGAGCGTCCGATACTCATTGTGTGAACTGAGTCAACGGTCTATTCTTCGTGTGCTGTCGCACGTTCGGTCCCCGTCCGTGCCCACCGGATCCGTCCGAAAGGACCCACCGCATGCCGGCCCAGCCCACCCAGGCCGCTGTCCCGCATCCGCTCGACGAAGTGCCCCAGACGTTCCGCGCCGGGGACTCGTACGAGGTGCGGGACGGACTCGTGACCTACATACGCCGCGATCTGCTGGGGCCCTGGGACGGCGAGACCGAGACCCTGCCGAGCGCCTCGTCCGGGCCGCGCGACCGGTATCTCGTGGGCATGCTCGGTCCACGGCCCCAGGACGTCACCGCCGACCGGATCGCGCTCGTGGCCGCCCAGAGCGCGGACGGGGAGTCGGGCGACGAGCAGGAGGGGGACGACACCGAGCTGCAGGACCGGCTGACCCCGCAGGCCGCCGGCCACATCTGGGCCTCCTCCATGGGGCTGTCCTTCACCGTTCCCGCCTCCGTCGGCACACTCAGCGTCACCGTACGCTGGGGGCGCTACACGCAGTCGGAGGAGGCCACCGACCGCGGCACGACCCGCAGGGTCTGGTCGCGCGAACCCGTCGAGCACCCGGTGGACATCGACGTGACGGACCTCGCGGACCGGATCGTCGAGCTCGAAGGGGGAGCGGCCGTCCTCGACGTGCAGGTGCGCCGGCACACCGGCCGGGGCGGAACCGAGGACCTGCGGGTCGTCGAACTGGCCCTGGTGAACCGGCAGCAGGACAGCCGTGAGGCACGCGACGCCCACTGGCTCTTCCAGACGGAGATCGACGTCACCGCCTTCCCGGACGACCAGGCGGCGGTCTTCCTCCCGGTCGACGACCCGCTCGATCCCGCCAACCGCGGCAACGGCGCGGAGGACGCCGAGGAACGCAGACTCCGGCTCCTCCACCGGGACAGTCTCAGCCACGCCAAGGGCCGCAACGTCGCCGTGCACGCCCACGTGCGGGACGGCGAACGCAACGCGCACCGCCTCACCACCACCTGGCTGCCGGAGTACGACGTCCGGGCCACCACCGCGCCGACCGTGAAGGAGCAGGACCTGCTCCGCGGACTCGAACTCGGCATGGACGAACTCGCGGCCCTCGCCGTGCCCGCCCGCCGGGCCGAGCTGAGCGCCGCCCTCGCCCCGCTCGCCGACGGCTACGGCACCTGGCTCGACCAGCAGCGCCGCAAGGCCCGCTCGCTCCCCGACGACCTGCGCGCATCGGCCGACGCCGCCATCGACCAGGCACTGGACGTCTGCGACCGCATCACCCTCGGCATCGACCGGCTCGTGGCCGACGACACCGCCCTGGAGGCCTTCCGGTTCGCCAACCGGGCCATGGCGCTCCAGCGCCGCAACACCGCGATCGCCGCGGCCCGCGCCGGCCGCGAGGACGACCGCGCCTCCTACCGGGAGGCGTACGACGAGATCCACGCGAAGGGCAAGGCGGCCGCGAGCTGGCGCCCCTTCCAGCTCGCCTTCGTCCTGCTGAACCTCGACTCCCTCACCCGACCCGGGCACCCCCACCGCGGCACCGGCCGCGAAGCCCTCGTCGACCTGCTGTTCTTCCCGACCGGTGGCGGCAAGACGGAGGCCTACCTCGGCCTCGCCGCCTACACCTTCGCGCTGCGCCGCCTGCAGGGCACGATCGGCTCGGGCACGGAGGCGCGCAGCGGCGAGGCGGGCGTCGGCGTCCTCATGCGCTACACCCTGCGCCTGCTGACCGCCCAGCAGTTCCAGCGCGCCGCAGCCCTGGTCAGCGCCTGCGAGGTGTTGCGCCGCGAGGAGTTCGCACGGGACGCCCGCTGGGGCGCCATCCCGTTCCGCATCGGCCTGTGGGTGGGGACCTCCGTCTCGCCCAACTGGTCCGACGAGGCCAAGGACCAGATCGCCGAGGCCCGGGAGAGCGCCAGCGACAAGCACGCCCGCGTCCTCCAGGTCCTCACCTGCCCGTGGTGCGGAAGCGGACTGACGGCCCGCTCCCACATGGAGTACGACGAGGGGCGGCGCCGCGTCCTGCTGTACTGCCCGCGCGGGGAGGGCGAGGACCGCTGCCCCTTCTCCCGGCGAGAGTCGCCCGGCGAGGGCATCCCGGTGCTCACGGTCGACGAGGAGATCTACCGGCTCGCGCCCTCCCTGCTGATCGCCACCGTGGACAAGTTCGCCCAGCTGCCCTGGAACGGATACGCCGGCCTGCTGTTCGGCAGGGTCACCGAGCTGTGCCCACGCCACGGCTACCGCCACGACGACCTCGACGCCAAGACCGGCTGCGGGAGCCGCCACAACGCCCGGGGCGACCTGCCCGGCGTCACCGCGCAGCCGGTGACACGCCTGCGGCCCCCGGACCTGATCATCCAGGACGAGCTGCACCTGATCTCCGGTGCCCTCGGCACCATCGTCGGCCTCTTCGAATCCGCCGTCGACCAGCTGTGCACCTGGAGCTTCACCGACGCCCAGGGGCAGCGCCACGAGACCGGACCCAAGATCGTCGCCTCGACGGCGACGACCAAACGGGCCGCCGAGCAGGTGCTGGGCGTCTTCGGGCGCAAGGTCGCCGTCTTCCCGCCCCAGGTCCTCGATGTCGGGGACACGTTCTTCTCCCGCCAGGTCGAGCTGAGCCGTACCGACCCCGGCCGGCGCTACCTGGGCGTGTGCGCGCACGGCACCCGCCTCAAGGCCGCCGAGATCCGGGTCGCCGAGATCCTGCTCCTCGCCGCGCAGCAGCTCTTCGACGACTACGGCAAGCCGGCCGACCCGTACATGACCCTGGTCGGCTACTTCAACGCGACCCGCGAACTCGCCGGCATGCGGCGCTACATGGACGACGACATCACGACCCGGGTCCGCTCCAACGGAAGCCGCAGGGGCCAGAACACGCTGGCCGACCGCATCGTGAGCCGGACCGGCATGCTCGGCATCCAGGAACTGACCTCACGCATCTCCTCCTCCGACATCGGTGCCGCCCTCAAGCGCCTGGAGACCGGGTTCGACCCCGAACGGGACACCTCGGAGCGGCGACGCGCCTTCCTGCGGGAGTACGCGGTGGCCATGAAGGAGAAACGGGAACCCCGCGCCACCATGACGCCGATCGCCCGGCAGGCCGTCGACGTCGTCCTCGCCACCTCCATGCTCCAAGTCGGCGTCGACGTCTCGCGGTTCGGCCTGATGCTGGTCGTCGGCCAGCCCAAGAACACCGCCGAGTACATCCAGGCCTCCTCACGTGTCGGCCGTGACGCCTCGCGTCCCGGTCTCGTCGTCACCCTCTACAACTGGTCACGCCCCAGGGACCTCGCCCACTACGAGGACTTCGAGCACTACCACGCCACCTTCTACCGGCAGGTCGAGGCGCTCTCCGTCACCCCGTTCACCCGGCGTGCCCTCGACCGGGGCGTCGCCGCCACCTATGTGGCGGCCCTGCGCCAGGCGGCCCACGACACCTCGCGCAACCTGGACGCCCACCACGTGGATCTCGACGGCCCCCTCGCCGGGGACGTCGAGCGCCGGCTGCTGGAACGCGCCGAACGGGTGGGCGGCGAGCTGTCCCGCCAGTACCTGAGCGAACGACTGGACCGGCTGAAGGACGAGTGGCGCCGCAAACGGGACGAGAACAGCGCGGCCCTCGGCTACCGCAAGGAGAAGCACAAGAACACCGTCGTGAACGGGCTGCTCCGGCGGGCGGACGGGACACGGTGGACCGAGCTGACCGTCGGCATGTCGATGCGCGAGACGGAGAACGAGATCAACCTCCTCCTGCCCGGCGGCGGAGCCTTCCTCGAAGATTCCTCGGGAGGCGGCCCCGACTGGAACTTCGGAGCGGCCGTCACCGAGACCGACCCCGACCTGACGGCCACCGTGGACAGCGACGAGTACGGAACCACCCCTGCGGACACGCCCAGGAGGGCACAGCGATGACCACGTGGAGCAACCGCAGGGTCGGGGCCGTCCGCCCCAGCCACCTCATGTTCACCGCCGGGGTCGGCTCCCTCGTCGACCTGCCGAACTTCTCCGTCCTCATCAGGGGCCTGGACGCCTGGAGTTACTCCGGCATCACCGACTACGACATCGACGAACCCCGGCTGCGCGCCGCCGTCAACCGCTCGCTCCAGCGCTACGGGCGCGGACAGATCGAGCAGTTGCGGGCGGCCCCCTGGCTGGAGGGCGGGGACACGGACCCCAAGGGCTGGGCGGCGCAGGGAGTCGGCGTGCCCGTCGCACCGTTTCCCCAGTGGCTGCGCTGCACCGCCTGCAACATCCTGGCCGCCATCGACTCCGACGAGTTCGCCTTCGTCAACGCCAACCCGCGCGCACCGCACGAGGCGAAGTTCGTCCACGACTGCAAGCGGGGCAAGCCGCTCGCCGTGGCCGCCCGCTTCACCCTCGTCTGCACCGCCGGCCATCTCGACGAGTTCCCCTACACCCCGTACGTCCACCACGGGCAGACCTGCGGCAAGATCCCGCGGCCCAAGCTGCGGATGAAGGACCACGGCGGCAACCAGGCCGCCAACGTCACCATCGAGTGCGTCGCCTGCGGCGCCAAGCGCAACATCCGCGAGGCGATGGGCGAGCGGGGGCGGCGCCACCTGCCCCGGTGCCGTGGCCGCCATCCGCACCTGGGCACGTACGCGCCGAACGGCTGCGACCGGGACTCGGTCCTGATGGTCGCGGGCGCCTCCAACCAGTGGTTCCCGCTCACCCTCAGCGCGCTCGCGCTGCCCAAGGGGCAGGGCGGGGACATCGACAAGCTGCTCGACGACCACTGGCCGGAACTGGAGAAGATCGAGGAGCGCGGCGAGCTCGCCTTCATGGCGCGGCTGCCCCAGTTCGGGTTCCTCAAGGAGTTCGACGCGGACGCCGTCTTCGCGGCGATCGAGACCCGTAAACAGGGAAGCGACGGACCGGCCCCCTCCGCCCCCGACGTCCAGGCCGACCTCTTCCGCCCCGAATGGGAGGCGCTCTCCGGACCGGTCCCCCCGCCCAGCGACGACTTCGCCCTCAGGCCGGTCCCGGTCCCAGCCCCGCTGGACGAGTTCTTCGCGGACATCCGCCAGGTCGAGCGGCTGCGCGAGGCACGTGCCCTGATCGGTTTCACCCGTCTCGACGCGCCCGACCCCGAGTCCCCGGAGATCGCGACCCGGGTGGACCTGTCCCGGGGCACGCAGAACTGGGTGCCCGCCAGCGAGGTCCGAGGGGAGGGGATCTTCCTGCGCGTGCGGGACGACCTCATGGCGGAGTGGGTGGCGCGCATGGAGAAGTCTCCGCAGATGGAGGCGCACCGGGAGGCCTACGGCCGGTTCCGCGCCAACCGGAAGTCGGACCGCAAGACAAGCGACTTCGACCCCTTCCACGGCTGGCCCGGCGCTCGCTACATCGCCCTGCACACCCTTTCCCACCTGCTGATCCGCACCATCGCCCTGGAATGCGGCTACAGCTCGGCCTCCCTGGCCGAGCGGATCTACGCGGGCGACGAGCAGAACCCGAGAACGGGAATCCTGATCTACACAGCCGTCCCGGACTCCGAGGGCACCCTCGGCGGCCTGGTCTCCCTCGCCGAGGAACGCGAGTTCGGCCGGATCGTCCGCCGCGCCCTGGCCGACGCCGGGCACTGCTCGGCCGATCCGCTCTGCTCCGAGCGGCTGCCCCACGACCCCGGCGACTACCTCCACGGGGCGGCCTGCCACGTCTGCCTCTTCGTCTCCGAGACCACGTGCGAGCGTGCCAACCGGTTCCTCGACCGCCGCTTCCTCGTCCCGCTGTCCGGGGACAAGGAACAGATACTCACACCGGTCGGTCTGCTGCCGTGAGCCGCCGCGCGTTCGAGGCCGCCGCGGAGGCCGCCGTGGCGGTCCTCGGCCTGCCCCGGGGCAAGGACCTCGCCGGCCTGCTGGCGCGGAGAGGCAGCCGGGAGCGGGCCCTGGTCGAACTGACCACGCCGGGAGCCGAAGCGGTCGTCGCGGACCTGTACGACGCGATGGAGCGGGACGCGGTCCCCTTCTCCGAGGCGGCCGCCTACATACGGGGCTATGCAGCGGCCATGCTGCACGCCCGGGACCGGGTGCGGGTCCGTACCGTGTGGAGCGGTCCCTCGACACCGGGCGTACCGGTGCGGGCGACCGCCCAGGTACTGGTCGACGTCATCGACGAGGCCCGGGACGAGCTGCTGGCCATGACCTACGCGGCCCGCCCGTACCCGGCGCTGACCCGGGCTCTCACGGCGGCCGCGGGCCGGGGCGTGGGGATCCACGTCGTCGTCGAGACGCTGGCCGGTGCGAAGGGGCTCCTCGCCGGCCGCGAGCCGGCCGAGGCGTTCACGTCCGTCCCCGGGCTGAGTCTGTGGCACTGGGCCCGTGACCCGGACGTCCATCGGCACTCGCGCCAGCACGCCAAACTCGCGGTGGCCGACCGCCGCACGCTGTTCCTGGGCAGCGCCAACCTGACCGAGTCCGCGGCCCACCGCAACATAGAGGCGGGGGTGCTGGTGAGCGGCGGCGAAGCACCCCGGCGGGCGGCGGAACACATCATGGAGCTGCAACGCGTGGGCGCGCTGAGGCGGCTTCACCTGTGAGCGGGCCGGGTGCGGAAGCCTGCCGTCCTGCTCTTCGACGACCTGTTCACCACCGGTCAGCGGATGCGGGCCGTCGCCGAGACGCCCGGCTGTCGCGGGAGGCGGGCGTCACCGAGGTGAGGGGTCCCGTCCTCGTACGGGCGCCCTGGCGCGGAGCGGACATCGCCGGGGCGGGCGCGGGCAAGAACGGATCCGGGTCCACCATGCGGGCGGCCACCGCGCTCAAGAGTCACGGCCTCGGACTCGGTCCGGAACTGGAGTCGACTGCCGAGATCTGGGCCTCGTGGGTGAAGCACGTCCTGCAGGCCTGCGCGCATCTCCAACCACCTCGACTACAGCTTGGAAGACGAGGGCGAGCGTGAGTTGGCGATCTGCGTGCGGGATGTCCGTCTGGTCGCCCTGTGCGACTGCGGCGACGACTTCTGCCAGAGCGTCCACACGGCGGTGCACCAGAAGGGCACGCCGTACGGCGAGGGCCACCGATGCGTACCGCTCTCGCCTTCGGAGGGCATGCTGGTCCTCGATGTCGTGTACGGCCGGATCGTGTACGTCGAGATACTGAACCGGGTGCCCATGCACCGTCTGAAGCCCTGACGTCCACGCCCCGCCGTGAAGCGGTCCCGTCCGGGCCGTCAGCGGAACGCGGCGACGTTCTCCGCGGCCCACTGCGCGAAGGGCCGGGCAGGGGAGCCGGTGACCCGCGGAACCGTGTCGTGCACCGTGAGCAGTTCGTCGTTGACGTCCCCGCCCATCAGGTCGAGCACCGCGTGCGCGGTCTGCTCTCCCATGAAGGGGGCCATCTGCCGGTGTGCCTCTTCCCGGCCGATCTCCTCGACGGACACCTCGTCTCCCAGGGCCGCCCCGATCGCCCGGGCCTGCTGACGTGGCGTGATCCGTGCCGGTCCGGTCAGCGCGTACGTCCGCCCGCGGTGCCCCGGCTCGGTCAGCGCCGCCCGTGCCACCGCCGCGATGTCGGCGGGGTGGACGGCGGGAAGCCCGACGTCCGCATAGGGCACCCGGATCGACCGGTGTTCCCGGATCGACTCCGCCCACCACAGGGCGTTCGAGGCGAACTGCGTCGGACGCAGGACCGTCCAGCTCATCCCGCTGTCCTGGAGCAGCCGCTCGACGGCCAGGTTCTCGGCGGCGGCGGGCAGGTGCGGATGGGTCCGCACCGTGATGGAGGACACCAGCACCACGTGCTCCACACCCGCCTGCCGGGCGGCCGTGAGAACGTCCGCGTCCGCGCCCATGCCCCGCACGAGGAACAGGGAACGCACTCCGTCCAGCGCCGGCTTCAGCGAGGCGGGCCGGGCGAGGTCACCCTCGACGGCTTCGACTCCGTCGGGAAAGGAGGCCCGGGCGGCGTCACGGGTCAGGCCTCGCACGGGTGCGGCGCCGGACCCGTGCAACTGCCGTACCAGAGCGCTTCCGATGTTTCCGGTGGCACCCGTCACAAGGATCATCGTCGTCTTCTCCTGCCGTCGTCCGCTGATCACGTCTGCCGCACGCTAGGACCTCAACCGTGATTCAGGTCAAGCAGAGGGCCCGGGCCGAGGCCGGCAAGGTGAGGATCCTCGGGCGACGCAGGCCCTCGGAGTCCCAGGGACGGCACTTCCTGATGGCGCATCAGTGGATGAGCGGTCACTCCGACGTCGCGGTGGTGCCGCCCGCCTTCGTCAGGGTGCAGACGCCGTCCGTGCAGTCGCGTTGCAGGCGGCCGCGGGAGACGGTCTGCGTCAGGCCGATCATCCAGCAGGCCGGGCAGCCGCGGAGGGCGACCAGGCCCAGGGGTGCGGCCAGCAGGGTGGCGGGGCCGGCGAAGGGCGCCAGGGCGATGGAGCCGATGATCAGGCCGAAGCCCAGAACACCGCGCAGCAGGTGCCGGGGGACGGAGGCGCCGGCGAAGTCCGCCTCCGCGCGGACGGGCCTGCCGGTTTCGGCGGTCCTCATGGTCGTGTCTCTCCTTCGGCTGCTTCACCGGTCGCCAGGGCCTGCCGCAGGGCGGCCCGGGCGCGGTGGAGTCTCGATTTCATGGCCGCGTTGCTCAGGCCGAGCGACTGGGCGACGAGACGGCCCGGATACCCCTGGACGTCTCTCATGATCAGTACCTGCCGCTGGTCGCGGGGAAGGCCGCCGACCGCGACGGCGACCCGCTCGGCGTCCAGCCGCCGCAGCACCGAGGTCTCCGCGGAGGGCGCCGGCTCGCCGCCGGCCTCTTCGGTGACGGTGGCGGAGGCGGAGGTGAGCAGTCGTAGCTGCCGCAGGCATTCGTTGCGCACGATGCGGAACATCCAGGAGGCCAGGGCGCCGGATGCGCGGAGCGTGCCGATCTTCCGGTAGAGGATGATCAGTGCTTCCTGAGCCGCGTCCTCGGCGTCCTGCGGTGTGGCGCACAGCGACAGCGCGAACCTGCGCACGTGGGGCTGCGACTCCATGATCACAGCGGTCAGCGAGGTGATGCTGCCGTCCTGGGCGGCTTTGACCAGCCGCTCGTCGGGCCAGGGGGAGCTTCGGCTCATGTGCCCTGCCCGTGTCCGGGGATCTGCCGTCGTGACCGGTGTGGATCAACCACGGTTCCGGTCCCTCCGCTTGAGCAACGTCACGGCGCACATACAGACCAGCAGTACACCGGCCACGGCGATGATCGCGATCATCATGCTTCGTTCCTCCTGGTATCCGCCGGCCCGCGCGGCCGGTTCATGGACAAGAGGCGGCGGAGGCGGAAAAGGATTCAGCGCCGCTGCGGCCGGCACCGGGGCGCGGTGCCCGTCCCGCCCGCCGACCGGCTCGCCGTGCGGCAGCTCGTGGCCCGGGACATCCTGTACGGCTCCGGGATGTCACGGTCCGTCTCCCTCGTCACGGCCGAGCCGGCGGCCGACGTGAGAAGGGACTGCACGGCGGGAGTGCGTGCCGCCGCGCGGGTGTTCGGCCGGCACCGGGGCGGTCAGCCCGTCTGTACGGGGCTGTCGGCGAATGCGACGGCCAGGTCCGACTCGATGCGGGCGGCGCAGGCGCGCAGCGCGGGGAGGAGAGCTTCCCTGGTGTGCTCGGGCGGCTCGGGACCGGCGTGCAGGGCGATGTTCACGGCTGCGACGGCCCGCCCGCTCCGGTCCCGGACCGGTACGGCCAGCGAGCGCAGTCCCGCCTCCAACTCCTGTTCGACCAAGGCGTGTTTCTCACGGGCAACCCGGTCCAGGGTGGCGGCGAGCGCATCGAGCGAGGTGAGCGTGTGCGGGGTCAGGGCCCGGGGGCGCGAGGCGTCGACGCGTTCCCGCCGGTCCGCCTCGGGCAGGTCCGCGAGCAGGGCCCGGCCCATGGAGGTGGCGTACGCGGGCAGCCGTGTGCCGGGCATGATCCGGGCGCTGGTGATCTGCTGGGCGGTGGCCCGGGCCACGTAGTGGACCTCGGTGCCGTCGAGGACCGCGAGTGAGGCCGATTCCCGTACTCGTCCGGCCAGTTCGGTCAGATGGGGTTGGGCGATGTCGGCGAGGGTGAGGGTGGACAGCCGCGCGTAGCCGAGTTCCAGGACGCGCGGGGACGGCAGGAAGCGGCGGTCGAGCTGTTCCACGTAACCCAGCTGACGGAGTGTCAGGAGGTTGCGGCGGGTGCTGGGATACGAGAGACCGGCCGCCTCGGCGGCCTCGGCGAGGGTGAGTCCGCCGTGCCGCCGGCCGAGCGCGGTCAGGACGGCGAGGCCCCGGG
This sequence comes from Streptomyces sp. NPDC020731, assembly GCF_044334705.1. Classification (NCBI taxonomy): domain Bacteria; kingdom Bacillati; phylum Actinomycetota; class Actinomycetes; order Kitasatosporales; family Streptomycetaceae; genus Streptomyces; species Streptomyces sp. NPDC020731. Next base: position 105,055 of record NZ_JBIRTN010000024.1, on the reverse strand, counting down.
CCAGCGCCTGCAGGAAGGACGGCCCCAGTTCCGGCTTGGCGTCGGCGTAGGTGGGGGTGGCGGGCGGCGCGGTGGCTGCCGTCGAGGGGTCGTACAGCTCGTCCGCGATGCACCGGGCCTCCTCCGTCATCGTGGCCAGCGCGTGCGCGCGCAGTTCGTCGCCGCTGTGGCGGCTGGTGTGCGCGAGCACGCTGATCGCGCAGACGGGCCGGCCGCCGGGGTCGCGCACCGGGACCGCCACCGCGACCAGGCCCGGGGCGACCAGCTGGTCGTCCAGCGCCCAGCCGTCCGCGTCGGCCGCCGCCGACCGGGCGGCGAAGTCGGCCAGGTCGCGCTCCGCTCCGTCGGGTCCCGCGCCGTTGAACCCCGCCCCGGCGGCATGGGCCACGCGAAGACCTCCTACGCCTGCCTGCACTGTCGAGCCTCGTACGAGCAGCCCTACGACCCCTACGACAGGGACAGGCCGCGCCGGGCCTGCCCCGCTGCGCGGAACCGCTGATCCACGTCGGGTCGGCCTTCGTGGCGCCCCCGCGCCGGTCAGTCCCGTCCGCGGGACCGTCGCTCGCGGTCCGGTCAGCGGGCGAGTCCCGATTCCCAGGTCCAGGCCGCTATCTCGACCCGGTTGCGGACACCCAGTTTGCTCTGGATGTTGGTGAGATGGGTTTTCACCGTGCCCGCGCTGATGTGCAGGGCGGCGGCGATCTCCGCGTTGGTGTGCCCGCGGGAGACGAGGGCGGCGACCTCGGTCTCGCGCTCGGACAGGGGCGAGGGACGGGCCGGGGCGGCAGTGGCGGCGGGGCGGGTGAACCGCTGGAGCAGGCGGACGGTGATGGAAGGGCTGATGAGGGCCTCGCCGGAGGCGGCGGAGCGGACGGCCTCGGCCAGCAGGCGAGGGCCCGCGTCCTTGAGGAGGAAGCCGCAGGCACCGTTGTGCAGGGCCTGGTGGACGTATTCGTCGTCGTCGAAGGTCGTCACCATGACGACCTTCGGGGTGTGCGCGGCCCCGGGACGGTGCAGGTGCCGCAGGGCCTCGATGCCGTCCAGCCGCGGCATGCGGATGTCCATGAGGACGACGTCGGGGCGGTGCCGGTCCGCCTGCTGGATCGCGGCGACCCCGTCGGAGGCCTGGGCGACGACCTCGATGTCGTCCTCGGCCGACAGGATCATGGCCATGCCGGTGCGGACGATCGTCTGGTCGTCCGCGAGAAGGACACGGATGGTCATCGGAGCACCTGCCGTAGGGGGAGGGGGAGTTCGAGTCCGACGTGCCAGCCGGCCTCGGGGCCGGGACCCGCGGTCAGCGTGCCCCCGGCGGCGTCGGTGACCTCGCGCAGGCCTCGCAACCCGTAGCCGGTGCCGTCGGACGGGCGGTGGTGTCCGTCGTCGGTGATCCGCGCGGTCATCCGGCGGCGGGAGACGTCCAGGTGCACCTGGACGGTGGTGCAGTCACGGGCGTGCTTGCGGATGTTCGTCAGCGCCTCCATGACCACGCGTTCCACGAGGCGGGCGGCGTCCGCGGGGAGGCTGTCGGCCGCTCCGGTCTCGGCGAAGTCGACCCGGACCCCGGGCAGTCGGCAGTCGGCGACGAGGACGCGGACGGCGTCCGTGCCCGATGGCCGTGTGGTCGGGACGGTGTCCTCGCGCAGGGCGCCGACCATCCTGCGCATGGCGGTCAGCGCCTCCGCCCCGGTGGTCTCGATCAGTTCGAGGGCGTCACCCACCGCCTGGGGTTTCCTGGCCGCGACGGCACGGGCGCCCTGTGCCTGGAGCACGATGCCCGATATGTGGTGGGCGACGAAGTCGTGCAGGTCGCGGGCGAAACCGAGGCGCTGTTCGAGTCTGATCTGCTCCTCGCGCTGCCGGCGGGAGACGACGACCAGACGGACGGTGAGGCCGGAGGCCAGGGCACCGCCGGCCACCAGCGTCAGGACGAGCGCCACGATGCTGCTGGCCTCGTCCACCTCGATCACCAGCGGACGCAGGACGACGGCGGCCATGAGCAGCGGCAGGGCGACGGCGGTGCCGGCCGGGGAACCCCGCCGCGCCGTCACGTGCAACAGCACCATCAGGGCGGTCGGCTCGAACAGGGTGTAGGTGTCGGAGGCCTGGTCCAGGTCCGAGCCGCCGGCCGCCGCCACGCGCAACCCGGCCGAGCAGGCCAGCGACACCAGGGCCACGCCGCACGCCGCCCACGCCAGCACCGCGGGAGGCAGCCTGATCCCCACGGCCGGAAAGGCGCCGGCCACCGCCGCGGCCGTCGACAGGAACAGCAGGATCCCGGTGCCCTGGCTTTCGAGGGCGCCGGTGTCGACATCGATCAGCAGGGCCGCTCCGAGGACGCAGAGCAGCAGGGCGCTGCCGGCGAGCCGGCCGGCGGCCGCCGCGCGCAGTGGTCTGAGCATGGTGAGAACCCTAGCCGCGCGCGCCGCCGGGCCCCCTCTGCCGAAAGTCGTAGTCGTCCGCCGGGGAATGGGTCCTTCGGGAGATCCGTCGGGCCTGGTCCCGGAAGGAAGCTGAACGACGTCAGCACCGCTCGCCCCGACCGAAGGATCACCCCTCATGGACATCAGCTTCCAGGTGGACTCCGCACCCGTTCTCGGCCCCCTGCTCGTCCTGTTCGCGGCCGGCACCGTCGTCCAGGTGCGGCGCGGTGCGTGGGACAGGCGCCGCGCCCTGCTGCAACTGGCCGCCGCCGTCTACGCCGCCGCCGTGCTGTCCCTGACGGTCTTCCCGCTGAACGTGACGTGGGGCGAGTACGCCAACCAGACCCCCTGGATCGAGCAGATCAACTTCATCCCGCTGCTCACCGCGGACATCACCATGGTCCCCAACGTCATCATGCTGGTGCCGGCCGGCTTCCTGCTGCCCCTGCTGTTCCGGAACGCGACCTCGGCGTCGCGGGTGACCCTGGTGACGGCGGCGGTCAGCCTCTCCGTGGAAGCCGCACAGTTGTTGTCGTACATCGTCCTGAACAACGGTCGCTCCGTGGACGTCAACGACCTCCTCGCCAACACGCTCGGCGGACTCGTCGGCTACGCCCTGGTGACCCTCGCCCTGCGCGCGCCGGTCCTGCGCGGCCCCCTCCTCGCGGCCGCGCTGCCCCGCTCCGCGGCGCTGCGGGACGACCGCCGACGGACGGCGACCGCCGACGGCCCCCAGGCGGCCCCGACCGCGGCCCCCGTCATCCGCCCCTGACCCCGCCGGCTCCCACACCACCCCCGGTCCACGCGGAAAACGGCGGCTCACGACGACCACGGGGCCGTGGCCCGTCATCTTGAGTACGCTGAGGTCGCGGGACGCGCCGTCCCGCGCACGCACCTCACCCCCAGATGTCCGGGAAGCCGGGTGCCCACGTGAGCCGTATGCCGGTGTGCCGGGCCGATGAGGACACCACCGGGGTCCACCGGGCGCTTCCCCAGCACCGGAACGGGATGCAGGCGACGACCGGGGCGGGCGGTCCGGAGCCGGTGCGCGCAGTCGACGACCTGCCCGATACCCAGGCGGATCTTCTGGTCCTCCCGTGCCCCTGCCAGGCTCTTGACCTCGGCGATGAGCAAGTCCGTCCCGCATTGCCACCCTGCGTCGAACGCGGGAGCGCCCGGTGCGCGGGTGCGTACCCCGATACCTCGATCGGAAAGGTGTACGAGGAGCGCCCTCGCCGTCGCCTTGTCGAGACGGCTCAGATCGAGCATGAGATCCACGGACGGGCGCCGGCCTGGTCTGCGCACCCGAAGGGGGCCGCCGAGGATTTCGCTCCCGGACGGAGCGGCTGCCACGGGGCGCACGCGTCCGGTGCCCGACCTGCTCGGCTTCGGACACGGGGCGGGCCGCCGCTTGAGCAGCTTTCGGAGCGGCGCGCGACACATCGAGTGGGAGACCCGCCCTCCGCGCCGTCCCTTTGGCGGAGACTCCGAACGTCCTCCATGAGGCGGCGCGATCGGACCTGGCCATGGCCCGCAGAAGCCCCGCCCGGTAGCCGGCCCGGATCACACGGTCCCGGACCGGCCCGAGGCGTCCTCCGGTCAGCTCCTGACCGCCGCCGCGAACATGCCCGCCTCGTACGAGCCGCCCTTCTGATGGGTGATCACCGCGAGCCGGTTGGCCGCGTTGATCAGGGCGACCAGGGTGACCAGCGCGGCGGTCCGGTCGTCGTCGTAGTGCTTGCGGACCAGGGCCCAGGTCTCGTCGGAGACACCCTGGGAGGCGTCGGCGAGGCGGGTGCCCTCCTCGGCGAGGGCCAGGGCCGCCTGCTCGGCCTCGGTGAACACGGTGGACTCGCGCCAGGTGGCGACCAGGTGGAGCCGGACCGCGCTCTCGCCGGCCGCCGCGGCCTCCTTGACGTGCATGTCGACGCAGTGGCCGCAGCCGTTGATCTGGCTGGCGCGCAGCGACACCAGCTCCTGCGTGGACTTCGGCAGGGGGGAGTCGTGGATCACCAGGGCGGCGCCTGCGAACCGCTTGGCGAACCGGGCGGCGAGTTCGTTCTCGAACAGGTTGAATCGGGCATCCATGGCTTCGTCCTCACTCGTGCTCGTTCGTGGTGTTGCGCTGGGCTGAACACGAGATGCCGGCCGCCCGCTCCCTGTGACAGGGAGGAAGTGTGACGTGCGCCACTGTTAGCGTCGACGGGCCCGGCCGCCTCCCTCTGGGCAGCGGTCACCCGCGTCGCGGCATTCTTCGGCCGTCACACGGCTATCGCGCATGGGCGCACCGGTGTACGGTCTCGGGCCGATGAGCCTTTGGGAGCGCTCCCAAAGTGCTGTATCACGTTGTGCTCGCATCGCACGAGGAGGAACGCTTTGAAACGCTTCTTGGCCTTACTGGCGACCTGTGCGACGGTCCTGGGCCTCGCGGCACTGTCCGGTCCGCAGGCGGTGGCCGCCACCGGCTGCAGGGTCGACTACACGGTGGCCAGTCAGTGGCAGGGCGGCTTCCAGGCCGGAGTGAAGATCACCAACCTGGGTGCCCCCGTCTCCGGGTGGACGCTCGGGTTCACCATGCCGGACGCCGGGCAGAAGGTCGTCCAGGGCTGGAACGCCACCTGGTCGCAGTCCGGCTCCGCGGTCACCGCCGTCGGTGCCGACTGGAACCGCGCGCTGGCCACCGGCGCGACCGTCGACGTGGGATTCACCGGCTCCTTCACAGGCACCAACCCGCAGCCCACGGCGTTCACGCTCAACGGCGTCGCCTGTACGGGCTCCGTCGAAGAACCCCCGCCCACTCCGGACGACGGCACTCCCGTGGACATCAACGGCCGACTGCACGTCTGCGGAGTGAACCTGTGCAACCAGCACGACCGCCCCGTACAGCTGCGCGGCATGAGCACCCACGGCCTCCAGTGGTTCAGCCAGTGCTACAACACCGCGTCCCTGGACGCGCTCGCGAAGGACTGGCGGTCGGATCTGCTGCGTATCGCCATGTACGTGCAGGAGGACGGTTACGAGACCGACCCCGCGGGCTTCACCGGCCGCGTGAACGGCCTCGTCGACATGGCCGAGGCCCGCGGCATGTACGCCGTGATCGACTTCCACACCCTCACGCCGGGCGACCCCAACTTCAACCTCGACCGCGCGAAGACGTTCTTCGCTTCCGTCGCCGCCCGCAACGCCGGCAAGAACAACGTGATCTACGAGATCGCCAACGAGCCCAACGGCGTGAGCTGGGCGGCCGTCAAGAGCTACGCCGAGCAGGTCATCCCGGTGATCCGGGCCGCCGACCCGGACGCCGTCATCATCGTCGGCACCCGCGGCTGGTCCTCGCTGGGAGTCTCGGACGGCTCCAACGAGAGCGAGGTCGTCGACAACCCCGTCGACGCCACCAACATCATGTACGCGTTCCACTTCTACGCCGCGAGCCACAAGGACGCCTACCGCGCCACGGTGAGCCGGGCCGCCTCCCGGCTGCCGCTGTTCGTCTCCGAGTTCGGCACGGTGAGCGCCACCGGCGGTGGAGCGGTGGACCGGGCGAGCAGCACGGCCTGGCTGGACCTGCTCGACCAGCTGAAGATCAGCTACGCGAACTGGACCTACTCCGACGCCGACGAGGGCAGCGCGGCGTTCAGGCCCGGCACCTGTGACGGCACCGACTACAGCGGCAGTGGCGTGCTGACCGAGTCCGGCGCGCTGCTCAAGAGCCGGATCAGCACCCCTGACAACTTCCCCACGAGCTGACCTTCGACGGGGGCCGGCCGGCCCCCGTCCCGCCGAACGGGAGCGCTCCCAGCACGCTTTCGCACCTCGTACGCCCCATCCCCACCCCCCACCCCCTACCTCGGAGGCACAAGTGCGCGCTCTCCTCGCACGATTACCGCGCCGGCCCTGGACCGCGGTCCTCACCGCGGCCGTGCTGTCGGCGTCCGCCCTCACGGTGCTGCCCGCGAGCGGTGCGGAGACCGGCTGCCGGGTCGACTACACCGTGAACAAGTGGGCCGACGGCTACACCGCACAGATCAAGGTCACCAATCTCGGTCCGGCGCTCGACGGCTGGCGGCTGAGCTGGACCTACACCGGCGACCAGCAGGTGACCTCGGCGTGGAACGCGACCGTCACCCAGACCGGCGGATCCGTCGTCGCCGCCGGTACGAGCTGGAACGGCGCGCTGCCCACGGGAGGTGCCGCCGAGTTCGGCCTGCAGGGGACCTGGCGTTCGGCCGACCCCGCACCGAGCGACTTCACCCTCAACGGCGTGCCGTGCGGAGGTGACGGCACCACGCCGCCGACCACGCCCCCCACCACCCCGCCGCCCACGACCCCGCCACCGAGCGCGGACTGCGCCGGCGCGGTGATCTGCTCGGACTTCGAGGACCAGACCGGCTCCGCTCCGTCCGGCGACTGGCGCTTCACCGCACCCGACTGCCAGGGCACCGGGACGGCCGCCGTGGACACCGCCGTCGCGCACAGCGGCAGCCGGTCGCTGCGGGTCGACGGCCGGGCCGGCTACTGCAACCACGCCTTCGTCGCCGCCACCGCGGACCTGTCCTCGGTCGGTCCGGTGATGCACGTACGCATGTGGGTGAGGCACACCACCGCGCTCCCCTCCGCCCACGTCACCTTCGTGTCCCTGCCCGACACCTCCCAGAGCGGGCGGAGCCTGCGCGTCGGCGGCCAGAACGGCGCCCTGCAGTGGAACCGGGAGAGCGACGACGCCACCCTGCCCGCGCAGAGCCCGGCCGGCGTGGCGCTGAGCAGGCCGCTGCCGACGGGAAGCTGGCAGTGTCTGCGTTTCGCGGTCGACACGACGGCCCCCGGACTCGACACCTGGCTCGGCGACGAGCGGATTCCGGGCCTGCACGCCGACGGCGTGCCGACGCAGGACATCGACCGGCAATGGCTCGCCCGTACCACCCCGCCCCGCCCCACCGCCCTGCGACTGGGCTGGGAGAGCTACGGGACGGGCGACGACACACTGTGGTTCGACGACGTGGCCGTCGGCTCCACACCCATCGGCTGCTGACAACCCGCCGACCGGGGCCCCGCCCCGGCGTCCGCCCGGCGTCCCGGCCGGAACACGGCCGGAACACCGGGGCGGACGGTCGGTCCGGACCGGCCTCCCCCGCACATGTCACAGAACCGCGGCGGCCGGCGTCCTGTGTGCATGGGACCGTGGGAAGCGACAGAGCGGGAGCAGCCGGTGAAGAGCGAGGACACAGAGCACACGGACGCGGCGACCGAGGCGTTCGTCGCCCACCGCAACCTGCTGTTCACCGTCGCCTACGAGATGCTCGGCTCGGCCGCCGACGCGGAGGACGTGCTGCAGGAGACCTGGCTGCGCTGGGCGGGCGTCGACCTCGCCGCGGTGCGGGACCGGCGGGCCTACCTCGTACGGGTCACCACCCGCCAGGCGCTGAGCAGGCTGCGCACGCTCGGCCGCCGCAAGGAGTCCTACGTCGGCTCCTGGCTCCCCGAGCCGCTGCTCACCGCACCCGATGTGGCCGAGGACGTCGAGCTCGCCGACAGCGTCTCGATGGCGATGCTGCTGGTGATGGAGACGCTCGCCCCCACCGAGCGGGCGGTGTTCGTGCTGCGCGAGGTGTTCGGCCTCGAGTACGACGAGATCGCCGAAGCCGTCGACAGGAACCCGGCCGCGGTGCGTCAGATCGCGCACCGGGCACGGGCGCACGTCGCGGCACGCCGGCCGCGCGGGGCCGTGTCACCGACCGAGACACGGGGCGCCCTCGACGCCTTCCGGCGGGCGGTCGAGACGGGTGATCTGCAGGGCCTGCTCGACGTCCTCGCGCCGGATGTCGTCCTCCTGGGTGACGGAGGCGGCATCAAGCAGGCCGTCCTCAAGCCCGTCGTGGGAGCCGACAAGGTGGCCCGCCTGCTGCAGGGCGGGCTGGGCAGGCTCACCGCCGAGGTGTCGCTGCGGTCGGCGGAGGTCAACGGCCGCCCCGCGCTGATCGTCGGGCTCGACGGCGTGCTCGACACCGTCCTCGCGGTGCGCGTCGACGACGGCCTCATCACCGGCCTCTACGCCGTCCGCAACCCCGAGAAGCTGTCGCACATGGAGAGCGAGACCGCCCTGCGCCGCTGAGCCGGCCGGGACACCGGGTCACATGTGCGGGCCCCGGTGGCGTCGCACCACGTCCGCGTACGCCTTCGCGCTCGGCTTCGGGCGGCGCTCGAAGGTCTCGCGGTCGACCTCGTGGAGCCCGAGCCGGGCGCCGTATCCGAAGATCCACTCGAAGTTGTCCACGAGCGTCCAGTGGCAGTACCCGAGGACGGGCGTGCCCGCGCGCACCTCGGCCGCGAGGTGTTCGACGGCGGCGGGGACGAAGGCGGCGCGCTGTGCGTCGTCCGGGGTCTGGATGCCGTGCTCGGTGACGAGGACCGGCACCCCGGACACCTCGTGGGCGTAGCGCACGGCGCCCGCGAGGGATTCCGGCTCGATGACGGTGCCCATCCCGTTGCGTTCGCCGTCGGGCGTCACCTCGCCGTCGGGGCCGTGGACGACGCGCTCGTAGTTCTGCACGCCGATGAAGTCGTCGTGGCGCGCCTCGCGCAGCCAGTGGTCGTAGACGGCGGCGCGCTTGGCGTCCCGGCGCTCCTCACCGCCGGGGAGGGCCACTTCGTCGGCGATGGCGATGGAGACACCGACGGGCAGGTCGGCGCGACGGGCCTTGATCGCGTCGCGGGCGGTCCGGTGGACCCGGGTGAACGCGGCCTGGAACTCGTCCTGCCGGTCGGCGGGGATGACGTTCGCGCTGGCGTAGGTCTCGCTCCCGGCGGCGTGCGCGGCGGCCGCGAGCATCCGCGTCTTGAGCGCCTCGGCCTCGGCCGGCAGCTTCGCGCCCTCCTGCAGCAGCTGTTCCAGGTTGGGTTCGTTCAGGGTGACGCCGTAGGCGATGCGGTCGCCGAAGCGCGCCATCACGCGGTCGCACTGCTCGGCGAAGCGGGCCGGGGCGTCGGCGGCGGTCCAGGAACCGGCCGCGGCGAACCAGTGCGGTGCGGTGAAGTGGCTGAACGTCACCATGGGGGCGAGCCCGCGCTCGAGGCAGCCGTCGACCTTGCGCTCGTAGTGGTCCAGGGCCTCGGCGGAGACGACACCGCGCTCGGGTTCGACGCGGGCCCACTCGACGGAGAACCGGAAGGCGTTGAGACCGAGCCCGGCGGCCAGGTCGAGATCCGTCTCCCAGTGCTGGTAACCGCGGCACGCCGGACCGCTCGGTTCACGGAACAGCGAGGGTGTCGTGTGCTCCAGGAACCAGGTGTCACTGGCGCTGTTGTCGCCCTCGTTCTGGTGTCCCGCGGTGGCGACGCCCCACAGGAAGGTGTCGGGCAGGCTGGTGTGTGTCATGTGTGTGCTCCTCACACTGGTTCAGGTAGGGCAGTGGCGGGGCGCCCCGCGGGGCCGGACGTGTGGTCGTCGGGCGTCACCGCGCGGTCGCGGGGAACGGCGCGTAGAAGGTGTGCCGGCCGGACCCGGCCTCCACGGGCTCCGCATCCGGCAGATCGACCAGCGCGGTGACGTGGGGCGGCACGATGACGTCGACGCGCAGCCTGTCGCCCTCCCGGCTCCACCCGGCCCCGGCCCGGCCGTACGGCGTCTCGTGCTCGGCCCGGGCCCAGGTGAGGCCGCCTCCGGGGCGGGGGCGGACCAGCAGCCGCCGGTAGCCCGGCCCGGCGGGAGCCAGACCGGCCACGGTGCGGTGCATCCAGTCGGCGACCGCGCCGAGCGCGTAGTGGTTGAAGGAGGTCATCTCGCCGGGGTTGACAGTGCCGTCGGGAAGCATGCTGTCCCAGCGTTCCCACACGGTGGTGGCACCCATGTCGACCTGGTGGAGCCACGAGGGGGCGGACCGCTGGGTCAGCAGCCGGTAGGCGGTGTCCACGTGTCCGGTGTCGGCCAGCGCGTCGCACACCAGGGGAGTGCCGAGGAAGCCGGTGCCGATGCGGTGGCCGCGCTCCGCCACCAGGTCCGCCAGCCGGCGTCCGGCCTCGGCGCGCTCGGCGTCGTCCTCGAGCAGCCGGAAGCACAGGGCGAGGGCGTAGGCGGTCTGCGTCTCCTCCGCCAGACGTCCGCCGCCGGTGTGGAAGCGGGCGAGGAAGGCATCGCGGACCGCGTCGGCCAGGGCGTGGTGGCGGACGGCGTCGTCGTGGTCGTCCAGGACCTCCGCGGTTCGGGCCAGCAGCCGCGCGGAGTGCGCGAAGTACGCCGTGGCGACCAGGGCGGACGACGTCATCGCGCGGCCGGGATCGTCCGCCGGGGCGGTCGGGTCCAGCCAGTCGCCGAACTGGAACCCCTCGCCCCAGATCCGGTCCGGCCCGGCCAGGCGGTCGACGGCGTCGACCCAGGCGCGCATCGAGGGGTACTGGCCGCGCAGCACCTCCGTGTCGCCGTAGCGCTCGTACAGCACCCAGGGCACGACGACGGCCGCGTCGCACCAGCCGGCCATGGGCGGGTTGCCGGGCGGGATCGGCACCGGGGTGATCACGGGGATGTCGGGGCTGAACACGGGAGGCACGCGCCGTTCGTCGGCGCCCTGGTCGGCGGCGAGGTCGCGCAGCCAGGAGCGCAGGAAGTCACGGACGTCGTGGAGGAAGGCGGCGGTGGGGGCGAAGACCTGGACGTCGCCGGTCCAGCCGAGTCGCTCGTCGCGCTGCGGGCAGTCGGTGGGCACGTCGACGAAGTTGCCGCGCATCCCCCACACCACGTTCTCGTGCAGGCGGTTCAGGGAGGCGTCCGAGCAGGAGAACCAGCCCGTGCGGCGCAGGTCACTGTGGACGACCACGGCCGTGACGTCGGCCGGGTCGAGGTCGCCGGGCCAGCCCTCGACGTCGGCGTAGCGGAAGCCGTGGAAGGTGAAGCGGGGCTCCCACTCCTCGCCCGCCGGGTCGCCGCGCAGGACGTAGCGGTCGGTGGCGACGGCGTGCCGCAGCGGACGCGTGCAGAGTTCACCGTTCTCGAGGACCTCCGCGTGGCGCAGGGTCACCGTGCGGCCGGCCTCGCCGCGGACCCGGATGCGCAGCCGCCCGACGAGGTTCTGGCCGAAGTCGAGGACCGTGCGTCCGGTGGGCGAGGTGGTGACCGCGACGGGCGCGAGGTGTTCGATGCGGCGCACCGGCGGGCTGTCGGCCGGGAAGAGGACGGTGGTGTCGAAGTCGATGACGTCGGCCGGCTGCCACGCCGAGTCGTCGAAGCCGGCCTCGCCGAAGCCCGCCCGCTCCCGGCGGGCGTCGTACTCCTCGCCCTCGTACAGACCGGCGGCGAGGACCGGCCCGGCGCTCCAGCGCCAGCCGTCCCCGGTGCCGACGGTCTCGGTGGTGCCGTCGGCGTACTCGAGGCGCAGTTCGGCGAGGAGTCCGGTGCGCTCGCCGTAGATGTCCCGGGTGCCGCCGTTGAACCCGAGCAGGCCCCGGTACCAGCCGTCGGCCAGGTGCGCGCCCCAGGCGTTGCGGCCCTCCCGGACCAGGGGAGTGACGTCGAAGGACTGGTAGCGGTGCCGGTGGCGGTAGCTCGTCCAGCCGGGGGCCAGCACGTGGTCGCCCACCGTGGTGCCGTTGAGCTCCAGTTCGTAGACGCCGAGAGCGGTGACCAGGAGCCGGGCGGACCGTACGGCTGTCCGCGCGGTGAACTCGCTCCGCAGCAGCGCGGCCGGGCGGGCCCCCTCGGTGGGAGCGGACATGCGGGGGCTGACGACGCGTGCGGTCCAGTGGTGGTTCATGGCGCCCTTCTAGGCGGCGACGGGGGAGCAGGCACGATCATGCAGCGAACACCTAGTGATTACTAGGTGTTCGAGTGTGTGACGTGCGGCACGTGCGAGGGGTCGCTTCAGTAGGTCATGCGCATGACAAACATGGGGTGGGTCGCGGCCCGGCGGCTCCGGGGGAACCCTTACAGTCCCTGCCCGCTCGCGGAGATGCCCCGCAGCAGGCGGTCGAGGTGGGCGCGCATGACCGCGATCAGATCGAAGGACCGCCCCGCGGCCAGCCATTGCTGCCGCAGTCCCGCGTCCATGGCGACGCACTCGCGGGCGATGCCCTCGTGGTCCAGTCCGGGGAGCAGCTCCCCGCTGCGACTGCCGGCCCGCAGCCGGTCGGCGAGCTCCGCGACACCCTTCTCCTGCCACGTGGTGAAGTGGCCGTGGGCCGGGTGGTCGGGTGCGGTGGCCTCGGCGGTCAGTACGACCGCCAGCTCCACCATGCCGGGCATGCCGAGCGTCTCGGCCGTGTCCTCGAGGTGGCAGCGGAAGGCGTCCCGCACCGAGTCGGAGACACGCTCCCACTGCACGTCCATGCGTTCGTGCCAGTACTCGACGACCGCGAGCAGCAGCTGCTGCTTGTCGCGGAAGTGGTGCAGCAGTCCGGCGTCGGTGATCTCGGCGTCCCGCGCGACGCGGGCGAGGGAGGTCTTGCGGTAGCCGTCCCTGCCGAAGCGCAGCAGGGCGGCCTCCAGGATCTGCGTGCGCCGCGCCCGGCCCGCCGTGTAGTGGCCGCGAGGTCCCCTGGGTGTCGCCATGCCAGAACAGTACCGGCGGGGCCCGGGGTGGCGGCCGGCCGTGCCCTCCGTGTGCGGACTGTGTGAGGTGGGCCACACTCTCGAAACCTAGCGGTCACTAGGTGTTCAGGTCATCATCGAGCCACGCGACGACAGGTTGCCGCGCCGTCACATCTCCGTGAGCACCGCGTTACGGCAGCCCGTCCTCAGCCCTTCCCCCACATGCTCCCCTTCCCTCGGCACCTCCGTGAAAGGAGGGCTGGCATGACGACGCCGTCATCAAGCCCCACGGTCGACCACGCGCCCCGCGACCCCGCGGACGGGCGGTGGACTCCCCGTCTGGTCCTGATCCTCATCGCACTCGCCTGGCCGACCCAGCTGCTCGCCGCGGGCGGCATCCTCGGGGCCAACGCCACCGCGGGCGTCGCCCAGGCGTTCCACACCACCCAGGTGGTGTGGTTCGGACTGGCCCTCACCCTGGTGTCGACCCTGCTCACCCCCTTCGTGATCAAGCTGGGAGACCTGCACGGCAAGCGGCGCGTCATGCTCGCGATGACGGCCCTGGGCGCCCTCGGCGAACTGCTGGCCGCGCTGGCCGGCAGCTTCTGGCTGGTCCTCGCGGGCCGGGCGATCGCCGGGTTCTACGGTCCCTTCGGTGCCCTGTCGTTCGCCGCCGTGCGGGACGTCTTCCCGGCCCGGCTGGTGAAGCAGGCGAGCGGCATCATGGGCAGCAGCGTCGGTCTGGTGGCCATCGTCTCGCCCTTCCTCGCGGGCCGGCTGATCGACACCTGGGGATACCGCGGGGTCCTGTGGTTCCTCGCCGCCGCCACCGCGGTCGCCTTCGCACTGATCGCGCTGCTGGTTCCGGAGACACCCCGGCACGCCTTCGGGTCCCGCCTCGACTGGCCGGGCGGCCTGGTCCTCGGCGGTGGTCTGACGGCCGTGGTCTACGCCCTCGGCCAGGGGCAGAGCTGGGGCTGGGCGGACGTACGAACCCTGGGCTGGCTGGCAGCGGGGGCCGCCGCGCTGATCGCCTTCCTGTTCGTCGAGCGCTCCAGTGCCCATCCCATCCTGGACCTGCGGGTCCTGCGCCGCCGCCCGGTCGCCCTGGCGCTGACGGCCGGTGGTCTCGGCCAGACGGTCGCCTTCACCATGCCGGGTCTCGCCATCCTGCTCGCCCTGTACCCCGCCATCCCGGGCGTGTCGGACGGGCTCGGCTGGACGGCCCACCACAACGCGGTCGTCAGCGTGAGCTGGAACCTGGTGATGTTCGGTACCGGCATGCTGGTCAGCCGGTACCTGCGCCGCTTCGACGTGCGCCGGGTGTGGTGCGCCGGTCTGGCGGTCATGGCCGTCGGCTACACCCTCGTGGGCTTCTTCCACGGTGACGAACTCCAGCTCATCGTCACCTCCTGCGTCGCCAACGTCGGCGCCGGCGTCGTCGTCTCGGTGGCACCGGTCCTGGTGATCGGCGTGGTCTCGCGCGACGAGCAGGGGCTGGGCAGCGGCATGCTCAACATGCTCATCAGCCTGTTCGGTGCCGTCGTGACCGCCGGCGCCTACGCCGTCCTCGGCACGCACAGCACCACCGTCGACGGCACCGCCTTCTACCTCGACGCCGGTTACTCCGGGATCTTCTGGCTCGGTGCCGCGGTCACGGTCGTGGCCCTGGTGCTCTCCGTGTTCATCCCGCGGCTGCGCGACCCCGAGGAGGAGCCCGCCGCCGGCTGACCCCGGCCTCAGGGCTTCGTCAGCGACCGGAACTCGGTCGGCGTCATACCGGTGTGCCGGCCGAAGAAGGCGCTGAAGACCGTCGGGTAGGTGAACCCGATGTGCTCGCTGATGGCGACGGGCGGCAGCGAGCTGTGGATCAGCAGGCGCTTCGCCTCCAGCAGCACCCGGTCGTCGATGTAGCGCTTGGCGCCGCAGCCGAGGGCCGCCCGGGTGGCACGGGTCAGGGTGCGCGGGCTGTAGCCGAGCCGGGCGGCGTAGTCCTCGACCCGGTGGGTCCGGCGGAAGTCCTCCTCGACGGCCTCGCGGAACAGCTGGAACGGCTCGCCGCCACCGTCACGCCCCTGCCGTCGCGGGTCGGCGAGATGGACGAGCCGGATGAGGATCACCGACAGCAGGTTCCGCACCGTCTCGATGTACGCCTCCAGCGACAGGTCGGACAGCGCGGCGTGCTCCTCGACCAGGGAGTCCAGGAGCCGCAGCAGGGCCGTCTGGCGCGGCTCGTCCGGCGTGACGAGACGGTGCGGGACGTGCGCGCCGTCCCGGATGAGCGCGTCCGTCGCGGCGCTGGGGAAACCCGTCGGGAAGACCAGGACGGTGGCGTCGCAGCCCCGGTGCCCGTCGGGGAGCTGGAGCACCTGTCCGGGCCACACCCAGAGCCAGGCCCCCGGGGTGAGGGAGTACGAGGTGAAGTCCACCGAGCACGCCAGGCGCCCGCCGCGGGCCGCGACGACCACGTGGAACGCCGGACGTCCGGGCACCGTGAGGGGCAGCCCCCGCTCGTCGGCGCGGGCGGCGAGTCCGGGCAGGTCGAGGACCTCCAGGCCCGGTGGCCTGCCGGGCGTCGGCCGGTACGACAGGGCCGGGATGCCGGCCGCCGCACGGCCCACGGGGAACTGTCCGTTTTCCTTCATCGTGTGCCCGAGTGTACGTAGGCCGTCCCTTCCCGCCGGTCTAGCTTGAGGAAGAGAGGCCGCAACGGGCGCGGAGCGAGCCGCCGACACCCCGGCCGAGTCCCTTTTCCTTCTTCCTTCCACCTCTTCGACCCCTTCGGCTTCTTCGACAGGAAGGACCACCATGACCATCGAGTTCGCCACCCGCTACCGCGAGCGCTCCCACATCCCGCCCGAGCCGGGCAAGCCGTACTTCATCGAGAAGGGCAAGGGCGACCGCGCCCACCTGTTCACCGACCTGTTCACCGTCTACGCCGGCGGCGAGCAGACCGAGAGCACCTTCAACTTCTTCACCTGCGAGGGCCCGAAGGGCGACATCATCCCCGCCCACTCCCACCCGGACACCTACGAGGTCTTCTACATCACCGACGGCGCGGTGCGGCTGTTCGTCGAGGACCTCGAGGGCGAGCAGTACGAGAAGCTGCTCACCGCGGGCGACTTCGGGTTCGTGCCCAAGAACTGCCCGCACGCCTACCGCATCGAACGCCACCACAGCCGGATCGTCGGCGTGGCCGCGGGACCGGGCGGCACCTTCGAGCGGTTCTTCGAGAACCTCGGCACCCCCACCGACGAACTCGGCCTTCCCCGGCGGCCGTTCGTGCCCGAGCCGCACAAGTTCGGCACCGTGCCGCAGCGGTACGACGTGACCTTCCTGCCCGACCACGAGTGGCGCACCGGGAGCTGAGCGGTCCATGCCGTACCTGAAGGCGTTGATCGCCGGAGCGCTGGTCGGCGTGGCCTACGTGCTGGTGCGGGTCGAGTCGCCCGCGCCGCCCCCGGTCGCGCTGGCCGGACTGCTGGGCATGCTGCTGGGCCAGGCAGTGCTGGAGACCCTGTGAGCGCCGCCGGTGCCGCGCGCGGTCCCCTCCGCAAGGCCGGCCTCTCCTTCGCCGCCGGTCTGCTCATGGGGGCGCTGTACTGGGCGATGGACCTCACCTCACCCGCCCCGCCGCTCCTCGGCCTGACCGGGCTGGCCGGCATCGTGCTCGGCGAACGCGCCGCCACCGCCGTACGCGACCGCCCGGCCCGGCGTCGTCCCGCTCCCCCTCCGTCCGCCGCAGAAGAAGGAACCCCCCGTGTCCCCTGACACCCCCGGATACCTCGACGTCCACGCGCACTTCCTCACCGACTCCTACGTCCGCCTGGCCCGCGAGGCCGGACACGAGCTCCCCGACGGGGTCCCCGCCTGGCCCACCTGGTCGGCGGCCGCGCACCTGGAGCTGATGGACCGCTGCGGCATCGGGACCTCGATGCTCTCGGTCTCCTCGCCGGGCGTCCACTTCGGCGACGACACCGCCGCCCGCCGCCTGGCCCGCGAGGTCAACGAGGCCGGCGCCGGGACCGTACGCGAACACCCCGGCCGTTTCGGTCTGTTCGCCTCGCTGCCGCTCCCGGACGTCGACGGCGCCCTGGAGGAGATCGCGTACGCCTACGACACCCTGCACGCCGACGGGGTGGTCCTGGAGACCAACACCCACGGCACCTACCTCGGCGACCCGGACCTGGAGCCCGTATGGGCCGAGCTCGACCGGCGCCGTGCCGTCGTCTTCCTGCACCCCACGTCCCCGGTGTGCTGGGAGCGGTCTGCCCTCGGACGCCCCCGCCCGATGGTCGAGTTCGTCTTCGACACCGCCCGCACCGTCACCGACCTGCTCATGGCCGGGACGCTGGACCGCCACCGCGACCTCACGGTGATCGTGCCGCACTGCGGTGGCGCCCTGCCGGTGCTGGCCGACCGCATCGACGGCTTCATGAGGATGTTCATGCCCGAGGGCACCGAGGCCCCCGGAGCCGTCGAACAGCTCCGCCGCCTCCACTACGACCTCGCGGGACCCGCGCTGCCCCGCCAGCTCCCCGCCCTGCTGAGCCTCGTCGGCAGCGACCGGCTCCTGTACGGCAGCGACCACTGCTGGACCCCCGCCGCCGGGGTGGAGGACCATGTCGCGGGCCTGGACGCCGCCCCGGCACCCGACGGCGCGACCAGTTGGCGCGCGCTCACCACCGCCAACGCCCGCCGCATCCTGCCCCGCACGGCCCGCTGACGTAAGGCACCCACCGTGACTTTCCCCTTCCACCTGCTGGCACCGCCCGACCCGGCCGCGCTGCCCCTGCCGCACCCCGCGCGTCCCGCCGACGGCGTACGGCTGCTGCGCGGCGCCGTCTACGCGGTCCCTGGGGGCAGCCGACCGCTGGCCGTCGACCTGTGGCTGCCGCAGGATGCCGCCGGCCCCGTTCCGGTCGTGGTCTTCGTCCACGGCGGCGCCTGGCGCACGGGTCTGCGCGACGACCTCGGCCCCCGCTTCCGCCACTGGAACCCCGGCCCCTTCGCCCGGCTCGCTCGCGCCGGGTTCGCCGTCGCCTGCCCCGACTACCGTCTCAGCGGCGAGGCCACCCACCCCGCCCAGACCGACGACCTGGCCGCCTGCCTCACCTGGCTGCGCACCCGCGCCGCCGACCTCGGCCTGGACACCGCGCGCACCGTCCTGTGGGGCGAGTCGGCCGGCGGGCACCTCGCCGCCCTGACCGCCCTCACCCGGCCCGCCGGCACCGTCGCCGGCTGCGTCACCTGGTACGCCCCCACCGACCTGCCCGCACTCGCCGAGGACCATCCCGAGGGCGCCTACGACGCCTGTGACCCGGCCGGCTTCGAGGCCCTGCTGCTCGGCGGCGCCCCGGCGGAGCGGACCGGCACGGCCCGCGACGCCAGCCCGGTCACCCACGTCGGCCCCCAGGCACCGCCCTTCCTGCTCCTGCACGGCACCGACGACGTCCTGGTCCCCGCCCGGCAGTCCGTCCGCCTCGCCGAAGCCCTCCGCGGGGCCGGCCACCATCCCGACCTGCGACTCCTCGGCGGCGGCAACCACCTCTGGGTGGGCCTGACCGACGCGGACGTCGAGGACTGCTTCACCCGCACCGTGGACTTCGCCCGCCGCTGCACGGCCGGCGGGCGGACCTGAGCCACTGCCTTCCTCCTCGGGCAGCAGGAGCCGAGCGGCCCGGCAGCGTGACGGCCGCCCGGCTCAGCGGCGTCCCCCGATGGGCGGCGGGCGTGCGACAGGTGCCGCGGACCGCGGGGGTGACGGCCGGCCTGGTCCGCGGCCCGGGCGCGCGGTTGCCGACGGGATCACTCCGTCACGGGCAGGCACTCGGCGAGCAGGCCGACGACGTCGCGCCAGGCTCGCTGTGCGTGCCGTGGGTGGTGGCCGACGCCGGGGAGCACGGGCTGGTCGACCGGCGGGTGGTGAAAGGCGTGCAGGGCGCCGCCGTAGACCACGAGGCGCCAGTCGACGCCCGCGGCCTGCATCTCGGCGGTGAACGCGTCCCGTTGCGCGGGCGGCATGATCGGGTCCTCCGACCCGACCCCGGCCCACACCGGGCAGTGGATGCGCGCCGCCTCGCCCGGCCGGCCCGTGATCAGTCCGTTGACTGTCCCGATCGCGCGCAGGCCGACGCCGTCGCGCCCGAGTTCCAGTCCGACGGCGCCCCCGGTGCCGTAGCCGACGGCGGCGATCCGGTCGGGGTCGGTGCGCGGTTCGGCGCGCAACACGTCGAGCGCCGCGTGGCCGATGTCCCGCATCCGGTCGGGATCGGCGAGCAGCGGCATGCAGCGGGCCAGCATCTCCTCGGGGTCGCTCAGATAGCGCCCGCCGTGGAGGTCGAAGGCCAGCGCCACGTATCCCAGCTCGGCGAGCGCATCGGCCCGGCGGCGCTCGACGTCGCCGAGTCCCGGGCCCTCCGGCCCGAGCAGCACCGCGGGTCGGCGGCCCGCGCCTGCCGGGAGCGCGAGGTGTCCGGTCATCGTCAGGCCGTCGGCCGGGTACTCGACCGTGCGCGTGGTGATCGTCTCCATGAAACCGGACCGTAGTGCTCGTCGGGCCCGGCCGGGCCGGTGTTCTGCCGTCGGCAGAGCAGCACGGGTGTTCCTCCGGGATGCCGGCGGCCCGACCTTCGCGGCAGGTTCCCGGCGTCCTTTCCGATTCCGTCCCGTCAGCGGTCCGTGCCGTGCGCGAGGAACCCGCGCACGGGCGGCCGGCACGGTGCCGCGGGCGCGGCGCCGGCGGTTCAGGGACGGTTCGTCAGGTAGCCGCCCATGGAGGTGAAGTACTCGGTGGCGGGCAGCTCCCGGCCGTCCTCGGTCCGTACGCGGGTGATGGCGAGGCCGTGGTTGCGGCCGGTGCGGGCGTCGGCGCCGGCGACGATCACCACACCGTCGCCCTCGCGGTAGAAGACGCGGCCGGGTGTGCCGCCGTAACGCCCCTCGGAGACGACCGCGGCCAGGACCTCGAGCCGCTTGCCCTTGTGGTGGGTGAAGGCGCTGGGGTACGGCTCGGACTGGGCGCGCACCAGACGCTCCAGGTCCGCGGCCGGCCACGTCCAGTCGATGCGGCTGTCCTCGATGGACCGCTTGTGGAAGAAGCTCGCCTGCGAGCGGTCCTGCCGGGTGAACTCCGTCCGCCCGGAGGCGATCAGGCCGAGGGCGCCGATGGTGACCGGTGCGATGAGGTCGACGGTCCTGTGGAAGAGGTCGGTCGCGGTGTCCGTCGGCCCGACCGGCACCGACTCCTGCCGCACGATGTCGCCGGCGTCGAGCTCGTCGTTCATCATGTGCGCGGTGACGCCCACTTCGGGCTCGCCGTTGATGAGTGCCCAGATCAGCGGGGAGAAGCCGGCGTACTTCGGCAGCAGCGAATCGTGCACGTTCAGGGTGCCGTGGCGGGGCAGGCCGAAGATGCGCGGGGGGATCCACGTACGCCAGTTGTTGGCCACGATGACGTCCGGGTCGGCGTCCTTGAGGCGGGCGAACAGTTCGTCGTCGTCGGGGCGGTTGCGGAGCACGACCGGTACGCCGTTCTCCTCGGCGAGGTCGGCGACCGAGTCGCTCCAGATCTTCTCGTACGCGTGCTCGCTCCTGGGGTGGGTCACGACCAGGACCACGTCGTGCTCGGAGTCCAGGAGGGCTCGCAGGGTGCGGTGCCCCCAGGTCTGGTAACCGAACATGACGACCCGCATGGGGTTCCTCCTCGGGGCAGGGTATGGCCGTGGTCAGTAAAGCAAGGCTTACCTAAGTGGTCAACGGGGCGCATTCGAGGGCGTGTTGATGGCCGACGTGCCTCCGGGGGCCCGTTTTCTCTATGGACAGCTCCGTAAAACTGAGCTTAGCCTTACCTAAGTTCCGAGTGGCTGATCTTCGGCATGCCCGGACGTCCGTACTTCCCGATGCATGACCAACGGCTGCCTGCCCCCGCACGGCCGCCGCACCGCACGATGGGAGTGACATGGCACAGGCTCGTCCCGGCGACGCCCCTTTGATCCACGACCTCATTGGTATCGGCTTCGGTCCGTCCAACGTGGCCATGGCGATCGCGCTCAGCGAGCACAACGCACGCGCCGGCGGGGAGGAAGCGGTCACCGCGCACTTCTTCGAGCAGCAGCCGCGCTTCGGCTGGCACCGGGGCATGCTCATCGACGACGCGACCATGCAGGTGTCCTTCCTCAAGGACCTGGTGACGCTCCGGAACCCGGCCAGTGAGTTCAGCTTCCTCTGCTACCTCAAGAGCAGGGGACGGCTGATCGACTTCATCAACCACAAGAACCTCTTCCCGCTGCGGGTGGAGTTCCACGACTACTTCGAGTGGGCCGCCGGCCGGGTCGACGGCATGGTCTCGTACGGCCACGAGGTCGTCGGCGTCATGCCTGTCGTCCGCGACGGCGCCGTGGAGTACCTGGACGTGACGGTCCGGTCGGGGGAGGGACTCGCGGTCCACCGTGCGCGCAACCTCGTCATCGGCACCGGCCTGCGCCCCCTCATGCCCGAGGACGTGGAGCGCGGCGCCCGCGTCTGGCACAACTCCGAACTCCTGGCGAGGGTCGACGAACTGGAGGGCTCCTCGCCCTCCCGGTTCATCGTCGTGGGCGCCGGACAGAGCGCCGCCGAGAACGTCGCCTATCTGCACCGCCGGTTCCCCGAGGCCGAGATCTGCGCCGTCTTCTCCCGCTACGGCTACAGCCCCGCCGACGACAGCGGCTTCGCCAACCGGATCTTCGACCCCACGGCCGTCGACGAGTTCTTCACCGCGCCGGGGACCGTCAAGCGCCGGCTGATGGACTACCACGGCAACACCAACTACTCCGTGGTGGACATCGACCTGATCGACGACCTGTACCGGCAGATGTACCAGGAGAAGGTCCTCGGCACCGAGCGCCTGCGCTTCCTCAACGTCTCCAGGCTCACCGGAGTCAAGGAGACACCGGACAAGGTGCACGCCACCGTCACCTCCCTCGTCACCGGCGAGGAGACCCTCCTCGACGCCGACGTGGCGGTCTTCGCCACCGGTTACAGCCCCGCCGACCCCGTCGCTCTGCTCGGCGAGGTCGCCGACCGCTGCCTGCGCGACGACGAGGGCCGGGTCCGCGTCGAGCGCGACTACCGCGTCGCGACGGACCCCGGACTGCGCTGCGGCATCTACCTGCAGGGCGGCACGGAGCACACGCACGGCATCACCTCGTCCCTGCTCTCCAACACCGCCGTCAGGGTCGGCGAGATCCTGGACTCGCTCCTCGACCGGGGCCGTGAACCGGTCGCCGACGGCACGGGCAGCCACGCCCGCCAGGGCTGATCAAAGGGATAACGTACGTCCACATGGGCACGACTGCGGTGGAGCGCGCCCCGTCCGGGGTCACAACCCGGGCCCGGCGGCGGCGGATTGTGGGCCTGGGCACCCTGGTGGGGATTCTCGTGATCGCGGCGGCGGTGTCACTGGCCGTCGGTGCGCGCGCGTTGAGTCCCGCCGAGGTGTGGCACGGGTTGTTCGCGCCGCCCGACCCCGACCAGCGGCTCACCGAGATCCGGCTCATCGTGCGGACCGTCCGGGTGCCCCGGACGGTGCTCGCGATCGTGGCGGGCGTCGCCCTGGGGGTCGGCGGGGCGCTGATCCAGGGGTACACCCGCAACCCGATCGCCGACACGGGCCTGCTGGGGGTGAACTCCGGTGCCTCGTTCGCCGTGGTGTCGGTGATCGCCGTGTTCGGCCTCTCCGACCCGTTCCAGTACGTCTGGTTCGCCTTCCTGGGGGCGGGGGCCGCCGGCGTCGTGGTGTTCGGGCTGGCGAGCATCGGGCGGGGGGCCGGCAACCCGCTGACGCTCGCACTGGCCGGGCAGGGGGTCACGGTGTTCCTCGCGGCGATGACCACGGCCGTCGCGCTCTCGGACCAGAAGTCCCTGAACGCACTGCGGTTCTGGAACTCGGGCTCCGTGGCCGGTGTCGGATTCGACGTCATCTGGCCGGTGGCCGCGTTCATCGCGGCCGGGCTGGTGCTGGCACTGACCACGCTGCCCGCGATCAACCTGCTCAACCTGGGCGACGACGTGGCGAGAGGGCTGGGCGTGAACATCGCCCTGAGCCGGACCGTCGGCATCGCCGCCATCACCCTGCTGGCGGGCGCGGCGACGGCCGCGTGCGGCCCCATCGCGTTCATCGGACTCATGGTCGCCCACGTGGCCCGCCACCTGACCGGACCGGACTACCGCTGGCTGGTGCCCTGTGCGGGTCTGCTCGGCGCCGTCGTCCTCCTGGTCTGCGACATCGTGGGCCGTGTGGTGGTGCGGCCGGGCGAGCTGGACGCGGGTGTCCTGGTGTCCCTCCTCGGCGCCCCGTTCTTCGCGGCTCTGGTGTGGCGCGGAAAGTTCAAGAGCGCGTGAACGGGGCGGACGTGAAGTCATCGGTGGCGCCGGGCGTCAGGCTCGGCCCTGTGTCGTTCGTCTGGCGGCCCTGGATCGTCCTCGTCACGTTCCTGCTGGCGGCGGCCGCCCTCCTGCTGTTCTGCCTGTCCATCGGTGTCGGGGACTTCCCGATCGGCCTGTCCCGGGTGACCGCCACGATCCTCGGGCAGGGGGAGCAGGTCGACGAGTTCGTGATCATGGACCTGCGGATGCCGCGTGCCCTGGCCGGGCTCGTCGTGGGGATCGCGCTGGGGGTGTCCGGGGCGATCACGCAGTCCGTCGCCCGCAACCCGCTGGCCGGCCCGGACGTCCTGGGGATCACCGCGGGCGCGAGCGCGACCGCGGTGTTCCTGGTGACGGTGTCGGGCGGGACGGCCGCGGCGGTCGTCGACTCCGTGGGCCTGTCCGCGGCGGCGCTCGCGGGCGGGCTCGGCACGGGGCTGCTGGTGTACTTCCTGGCCTGGCGGCGTGGGATCGACGGCTTCCGGCTCATCCTCATCGGCATCTCGGTGAGCGCCGTGATGCAGGCGATCACCACCTGGCTGCTGGTCACGGCCGACATCAGGGACGTGGCCCAGGCCCAGGCGTGGCTGGTCGGTTCCCTGGACAACCGGTCGTGGGACGAGGTCTGGCCGGCCTTCTGGGGCACGCTCGCCCTCCTGGTCGTCGTGACCGGTGCCGCCTTCCAGTTCAAGCCCATGCACCTCGGCGACGACGTCGCGGCGGGCCTGGGCGTCCGTTACTCGGCGGTGCGGGCGGTCCTCCTGCTGTGCGCGGTCCTGCTGGCCGGCACGGCGGTGAGCGCGGCGGGCCCGGTCCCGTTCGTCGCGCTGGTCGCGCCGCAGGTGGCGATGCGACTGGCGCGGTGCCCGACGCCGCCGATGGCGGCCTCCGGCATGGTGGGGGCGCTGCTGCTGATCGGATCGGACCTGGTCGCGCGCAAGGCACTGCCCGTCAGCCTGCCGGTCGGTGTGGTCACCGCGGCGATCGGCGGCCCCTTTCTCGTCCATCTGCTGGTACGGGCGAACCGCAGATAGCTGATACGAAGTCAGGCATACCTGAGTAAGGGGGTCTTGTGGTCGCTCAGTCCATCACCGGGGTCGAGTCCGCGGTCGACGACGCCCCACGGCTGGCAGCCAGGGGCGTCACGGTCGGATACGGCGCCCGGACCGTCATCGACGATCTCGACGTGGTGATACCGCCGGGGCTGGTCACCACGATCATCGGCCCCAACGGCTGTGGAAAATCGACCCTGTTGCGCACCCTGTCGCGGCTGCACAAGCCGGCCGCGGGGACGGTCGTACTGGATGGCGAGGACATCGCCGGGCTCAGGACCAGGGACGTGGCGAAGAAGCTCGGCCTGCTGCCGCAGGCACCGGTCGCGCCGGAGGGTCTGACGGTGGCCGACCTGGTCGCCCGGGGCCGCCATCCGCACCAGAGCTGGCTGCGGCAGTGGTCGTCGGACGACGCCGCCGTCGTGGAGCGCGCGCTGGCCATGACGGGGGTGTCCGACCTCGCCGGCCGTGCGGTCGACACGCTGTCCGGCGGACAGCGTCAGCGCGTCTGGATCTCGATGACCCTCGCCCAGGGCACCGACCTGCTGCTCCTCGACGAGCCGACCACCTATCTGGACCTGGCGCACGCCATCGACGTGCTCGACCTGGTGAACGACCTGCACGAGTCGGGGTGCACCGTGGTCATGGTGCTGCACGACCTCAACCTGGCCACGCGCTACAGCGACAACCTCGTGGTGATGCGGGCCGGGTCGGTCCTGGCCCGGGGCCACCCGCGTGACGTGATCACGGCCGACCTGCTGCACGAGGCGTTCGGTCTGCGCGCCAAGGTGATCGACGATCCGGTGGGCGACCGGCCGCTCATCGTGCCGATCGGTCGTGCACACGTCCAACTCGACTAGTCCGCAGGAAGGTTGTTCAAGTTAGGCTAGGCTCACCTTACCTCGATGCGGTACGGTTTGCCTGCCCTGCGCACGGGGTGCAGCGACAGCGCGAGAAGCAAGGGGATTGCGGATGCTCCTCCACAGGACGACGCGTGGGAAGCCAGGGCGGCGGCCGGCGGCGACGCTGTTCGCCGCGGTGCTCGGCGCGGGCCTTCTCGCGGGCTGCGGTTCCGACTCGGACCCGGCGGAACGGGCGGGCGACGACAAGTCCACCGCCCAGGCCGGCGCGTTCCCGGTCACCGTGGAGCACGCGTTCGGATCCACGACGGTCGGCAAGGCCCCCGAGCGGGTCGTCACCGTCGGCTACACCGACGACCAGTCCGTGCTGGCCTTCGGCATCAAGCCGGTCGGCATGGTCGACCAGTACCCGAACCCGGCGGGCCGGAGCCCCGACATCAACACCCAGTGGCCGTGGGTGAAGGACAAGTGGGGCGACACCGAGCCCGAAGTCATCATGAAGAACGGCGACTCCGGTCCCAACTACGAGAAGATCGCGGCCCTTCGCCCGGACCTGATCATCGCGGTCTACTCCGAGGTCGACCGGACCGCCTACGACAAGCTCTCCAGGATCGCTCCGACAGTGGGCCGCACCAAGACCGAGAAGGAGCCGTTCAGCGCCCCCTGGCAGGACAACGCCCTCCAGATCGCCAAGGCCCTCGGCAAGTCCGACGAGGGCGAGAAGATGGTCGAGGACATCGAGGGCAAGCTCGACGACGCCAAGAAGGCACACCCCGAGTTCGCCGGCCGGACCGCCGTCGTGCTGTCCTGGTACGAGAACTCCGTGGCGCCGTTCGCCTCCACCGACGTGCGCGGCCGGCTGGTGTCGGGCATCGGCTTCACGTACCGGACCGAGATCGACGAGATCGCGGGCGGCAGCTTCTACACCAAGCTCTCTCCCGAGCGTGTCGACCTCGTCGACGTCGACCGCGTCTTCGTCGTCAACGACAAGGCGGACACGGAAGCCCTCAGGAAGTTCGAGCTGTTCGCCAACCTGGACGTCGTGAAGAAGGGGAACGTGTCCTACCTGCTGGACAGCGAGGGCCCGGCGGTCGGCGCGGCCATCTCCCAGGGCACCTTGCTGTCCATGCCGTACGCCGTCGACGAGCTCGTCGAGTCGGCGGCCGGCTGAGGATGACGGCCGACACGTCCCGCCCCCGGCCCGCCCGGGGCGCGGTGTGAGGACGACCGACACGCGCGTCGCCCCGGCGACCCTGCGTACGTCGACCGGACGCGAGGCCGCCCGATGGGTCGCGGTGCACTGCCGGCAGGTGCCCGGTCTGACGACGGCCACCGTGCTCACCACGGTGGCCGGGGCGGCCCTCCAGGTGCTCCCGGTGCTGCTGCTCGGCCGGGTCGTCGACGGGGTGGCCGAGGGTGGGTCACGCTCGATCCTCGTCACGATCGGCGCCCTGATGGCGGCCGCCGCCCTGCTCGGAGCGGCGGCCACCGCGGTGTCGACCTGGCTGATCGGCAGGCTGGGCGCGGACCTGCTCGCACGGCTGCGGGAGAGGGCCGTCCGGGCGGTCCTCGCAATGCCGAGCGAACGGATCGAGCAGGTCGGCCGGGGAGACGTGCTCTCACGGGTGGGTGACGACGTGGCCGTCGTCTCCAAGGGCATCAGCACGGCCGTCCCCACGGTGTTCTCGGCGGGCGTACTGGTCGCCATCGCCACGTTCGGCATGTTCGGACTGGACTGGCGGCTCGGCCTGGCGGGCGCCTGCGCGCTGCCCGCGTACGCACTGGCCCTGCGCTGGTACCTCCCGCGCTCCGCCCCGCTGTACCAGGAGCAGCGGGAGGCCCAGGCCGACCGGGCGCAGGCGTTGATCAGTGGCCTGGACGGGATCGACACGGTCCGGGCCTACCGGCTGGAGGGCGCCTTCCGCGAGAAGGTCACCGAAGAGTCGTGGCGCGTCCGCGACCTCGGTATCGACGTGTTCCGGTTCTTCGGCCGGTTCGTCGGCCGTGAGAACCGCGCCGAGTTCATCGGGCTGGTGCTGATCCTCCTGGTGGGGTACGCCCTGCTGGAGGCCGACGCCGCCAGCCTGGGCGAGGTGTCGGCGGCCCCGCTGCTGTTCCACCGGCTGTTCGGCCCGCTGGGCCTCATCATGTTCACCTTCGACGAGGCGCAGAAGTCGGGCGCGAGCCTGACCAGGCTGGTCGGGGTGCTGGGGGAGGCCCCCGAGGGCAGGCTGGTGGGCGACCCGGCGGTCGCGCCGGCGGGCCCCGGGCCGTTGCCGGTGACGGTGGAGGGACTGACGTTCCGTTACCCCGGCACCGACGAGCCGGTCCTGAGGGACGTCGACCTGACCATTCCGGCCGGTGGTTCGCTCGCGCTGGTGGGGGCGACGGGTGCCGGGAAGACGACCCTGGCCGCGCTGATCGCGGGCATCGGAACCCCGCAGGCCGGATCGGTGCGCATCGGGCCGACCGACCTCGCCGGACTGGACGAGGCCGGGGCGCGGGCCCTGGTGAGCATCCTGACCCAGGAGACGCACGTGTTCTCCGGTCCGCTCGCCGAGGACCTGCGGCTGTCCGCGCCGGCGGCGGCCGACGCCGAGCTGACGGACGCGTTGCGCACGGTCGGCGCGGGCGAGTGGGTCGAGGCGCTGCCCGACGGTCTGGCCACCCCGGTCGGCGAGGGCGGTGAACGCCTGGACGTCACCAAGGTCGCCCAGATCGCCCTGGCCCGGCTGGTGCTGGCGCGGTCGCCGGTGGTGGTGCTCGACGAGTCGACCGCGGAGGCGGGCAGCGAGGGCGCCGCCGAGCTGGAACGGGCCGTGCTGGCCGCGTGCGCCGGCCGGACCACCCTGTTCGTGGCGCACCGGCTGACCCAGGCGATGGCGGCGGACCGGATCGCCGTACTGGACGCGGGACGCGTGGTCGAACTGGGCACGCACGAGGAACTGGTGGCGCTGGGCGGCCGGTACGCGCGGTTGTGGCGAGCCTGGCGAGAAGGTGGTTAGGTAAACCTAAGTTAGGTTGGGCTAACTCGCATGCCGAGAAGGGGCGTTGAGTCGTCGATGGAACCGAACGCTCGTGACGTACTGCTTTCTCCCGCACGCCTGGCCGACGTACGCCGGCGCGTCGGCGACTACTCCGACAGGACCATCGCCCAAGCGTGTGCCGTCGGGCTGTCGTACTGGGCGACGGGCCTGAGCCCCGACGGTGTCGACCTGACCCCCGGCACCCTGTTCGCCGACGTCCTCGGCTGGGTCGACAGCGGTGGGACCGCACCCACCGGGTGGCGGGTCGGCGCGGACTGCCTGAGCGTCACCGCCCCCGAGGGCGTCCTGCCGGCCGGCGCCCAGCTCGCGCTGGACGACCTCGCCGACTTCCCGGACCGTCCCCTCGGCACCATCGGCCCGTCCGGCGTGGCGGCGAGGCTGGTGACGCTGGCCGAGTGGAACGACACCGAGGCCGACCGGGCCCGCCCGACCATCGTGGAGATGTTCCACGAGCAGGCGCGCACCAGGCCGGACGCCGTCGCCGTCGTCGACGAGCACCGGTCGCTGACGTACCGTCAGGCGGCCGAGCTGTCGAGCCAGCTGGCCCACCACCTCGTCGAACGCGGACTCACCGCCGAGCAGGTCGTCGGCATCTCACTGGGCCGCTCCGCCGACATGGTGATCGGGCTGCTCGCCGTGCTCCAGGCCGGATGCGCGTTCGTGCCCCTCGACCCGCAGTGGCCCGCCGCCCGTCGGGCCGTCGTCATCGAGGACGCCCGGGTCGTCCTGCAGCTCAACGACTCGGGCGAGCACGACCCGGCCGAACCGGAGGCCGTGGCCGTCGACCTCGCCGACTGGCGCCACGGTTCCCACCCCACCGGCGGAACCGGCGTTTCCCTCCCCGGTGACGCCCTGGCATACGTGATCTTCACGTCCGGTTCGACCGGGCGGCCCAAGGGGGCGATGATCCGTCACGAGGCGATCAGCGAGCGCCTGTTGTGGCAGGTCGACGAGATCCTGCGCTTCGGCCACGACGACGCGTCCCTGTTCAAGGCTCCGCTGTCCTTCGACATCTCCATCAACGAGATATTCCTGCCGCTGGTGTCCGGTGGCCGGCTGGTCGTCCTGCGGCCCGGCGGTGAACGCGACCCGCACCATCTGCTGAGCGTGATCGCCGAACAGCGCGTCACCTTCACCTACCTGGTGTCGTCCATGCTGGACGTGCTGCTGGAGATCGCCGGCGACTCCGGCCGGCTGGACAGCCTGCGGCACGTGTGGTGCGGCGGCGAGGTGCTGACCCCCGAACTGTACGAGCGGTTCCGCACCGGACTCGACATCCCCATGTACCACGGCTACGGCCCCGCCGAAACGACCATCGGCGTCTCGCACGTCATCTACCGTGGCGCGGCGGAACGCCTGTCCACGTCGATCGGCAAGGCCAATCCCAACACCCGGCTGTACGTCCTGGACGACGAACTGCGCCCGGTCCCGTTCGGGGCCGGCGGAGAACTGTACGTGGGCGGCTTCCTCCTGGGGCGCGGCTACGTCAACGCGCCCGGTCTGACCGCCTCCCGGTTCGTGGCGAACCCCTTCGCCGACGACGGGTCCCGGCTGTACCGGACCGGTGACCTCGCACGGTACAACCCGGACGGATCACTGGACTTCCTCGGCCGTGCCGACAACCAGGTCAAGATCCGCGGCATGCGGCTGGAGATCGAGGACGTCGAGGCCGGACTCGCCGAGCACCCCGGGGTACGGCACACCTGCGTCGTCCCGAAGAAGAACACCGCGGGCGGCACCTACCTCGTCGGGTACGTCATCCCGGCCGCCGGAAGCGAGGACCTGCGGGCCGACGAGGTCAAGGCGTGGGCCGGCCAGAACATGGTCGAGTACATGGTGCCCGCCCACATCGTCGTCCTGACGGAGTTCCCGCTCACCGCGAACGGCAAGCTCGACCGGAACGCCCTGCCGGAACCCGCGATCCCGGCGGGCACGCTCGTCCCGTCCGCCACCGACAACGAGCGCGCGGTGTGCGCGGCGGTCGCGGAGGTGCTGCGGCTCGAAGAGGTCGGCGTCGACCAGGACTTCTTCCAGCTCGGCGGGGACAGCATCCTGGCGATCTCGCTGCTGAGCGCGCTGCGCGCCGCCGGTCTCCACGTCACGGCCCGGCAGATCTTCACCCACACCACCGTGGGGGCGCTGGCGGCGGTGGCGAGCCGTGAGGACGTCTCCACCGTGGACCACCGCGATGTCCCGACCGGCTCCGTCGTCGGATCCCCCATCGTGCAGTGGCTCGGCGAGACCACGGACGCGATCGACGGCTTCGTGCAGTCGGTGGTGCTGAACACCCCGGCGGACCTGACCGCCGACGCCCTCGACGAGATCCTCACCGCGGTGGTCCGGCGGCACGACATGCTGCGTGCCAGGCTGGTGCGCGGCGAACGCTGGAGCTTCGACATCCCCGAAGCCGACCGGGCCGCGGCCGACTGGCAGGAGAGCGACCGCCCGCTCGACGAGTGCGTCGCCCTCGCCACCGACGGGCTGGACCCCGAGGCCGGCGCGATGCTGCGGGCCGTCTGGCGCCGTGAGGCGCGGCAACTCGTCCTCGTCGCCCACCACGTGGTGATCGACGGCGTGTCCTGGCGCGTCCTGATGGAGGACCTGGCCACCGCCTGGCGGCGGCTCACCTCCGGCACACCCGTCGAACTGCCCCCGGTGGGCACGTCGTTCCGGCGCTGGACGCTCCTGCTGGAACGCGCCGCGTTCGACGCCGACAGTTCCTGCCACCGGCGTCCCCTGCCGGGCGAGGACCTGCCGCTGGGCCGGCGCGCCCTGTCCGAGGACGACACCGTCGCGGGCGAGCGCCTGCGGACCGTCACGGTCGGCCCCGAGGTCACGGCGGCGCTCCTGGGTGAGATCCCCGCGAAGTTCCACGCCGGCGTCAACGACGTCCTGCTCACCGCGCTCGCCGTCGCCCTCGCCCGCCGGCGCCGCGACCTCGGCCAGGACCAGACGTTCGCGCACATCGAACTCGAAGGCCACGGCCGCGAGGCACGGTTCGTGGCGGACTCCGCCGGCTTCGAGCCGGAACTGTCCCGGACCGTGGGCTGGTTCACCACGCTCTTCCCGGTGACGGTGGATCCCGGCACGGCGGCCGACCCCACCGCCCCCGAGTACCTGACCGCCGCTCTCAAGGCGGTCAAGGAAGACCTCGCCCGGGTGCCGGACAACGGCGTCTCCTACGGCGCCCTGCGGTACCTGACCCACACCGGGTTCGACGCACCCGCACCGCAGGTGCTCTTCAACTACCTCGGCCGCTTCGCCGCCGGCGCCCCCGGAGACTGGCAACTCGCGGGCACCACCGGCCGGCTGGGGGAGAGGCGCGACCCCCGGATGCGCCTGCCGCGCGCCCTGGAGTTCAACGCGATCGCCGAGCCCGCCGCCACCGGCGGGTACGAGCTGGTCACCACCATCTCGTGGCCCGACGGGATGTTCACGGACAGGGACATCACGACCCTCGGAGACTACTTCCGCACGGCCCTCGCCGGACTCGCCGCGCTCGGGCGAGGCGGCCACTCGCCCAGCGACTTCCCCCTGGTGCCGCTCACGCAGGGCGACGTCGACGCCCTGGACGGCCCGTCGCTGCGGGGCATCCTGCCCCTGACCCCGCTGCAGGAGGGTCTGTACTTCCACTCGGTCTTCGACGACGACTCGGCGGGCGCCTACGTCGAGCAGCAGCTGCTGACGCTGGGAGGCGACGTGGACGCCGACCGGCTCGCGGTGGCGGCCACCCGGCTGCTCACGCTGTTCCCCAACCTGGCCGCCCGCTTCACGGCCCTCGCCGACGGCCGTGTGGTCTCCGTGCTGGAGAACGGCGTCGAAGCGCCCTTCACCACGATCGACCGCCCCGGCATCACCGACGAGGACCTACGGGACCTCGCCGAACGCGACCGCCGCGCCGGCTTCGACCTGGCCACCGGTCCGCTGATGCGCTACACCCTGGTCCGCGGCGGCCCCGGCCGGAACGTCCTGGTGCAGACCGTGCACCACATCATCGCCGACGGCTGGTCCGTCCCGCCGATGCTCCGCGCGCTGCTGGCCGAGTACCACGCGCCGGGGACCGTGTACCCGGTCGGCGGTTTCGCCGACTACGTGCACTGGCTCGCCGGACGCGACGCCGAGGAGAGCGACCGGGTGTGGCGCGAGGAACTCGCCGGCCTGCCCGGCCCGTCGCTGGTCGCCGAGGACCACACCCCGTCCGGCCGGTTCGCCGACACCGCCGTGGAGCCCGAGGACGACACCGACGCCGCCGCCCGCGAAGCCGGCGTGCCGCTGAGCGTGGCCGTGCACAGCGCCTGGGCCCTGACCCTGGGCGGCATCCTGCGGCGCGGGGACGTGGTGTTCGGCTCCACGGTGTCCGGCCGCGACGCCGAGGTGCCCGGCATCGGGGACATGGTGGGCCTGTTCATCAACACCATTCCCGTACGCGTCCGTTGGTCCTCCGACACCACGACGGGTGACCTGCTCTCCTCGGTGCGCGACCACCAGGGCGCGGTCCTGCCGCACCAGCACGTGTCGCTGGCGAGGATCGGCCGCCAGGCCGGCTCCGGGCCCCTGTTCGACACCCTCGTGGTGTTCGACGTGGCCACCGACACGGCCTCCCTGCGGCGGCCCGGTGACACCATGGCCGTCACCGGCATCGTCAACGAGGGCGCGCCGCACTACCCGTTGACGCTCGTCGTCGAGCGCGCACCCGACGGCCGTCCGCGCTTCAACCTCATCTACGACGGTGAACTGTTGCGGGAGACGACCGCCCGGGCGATCCTCCGCACGTTCACCGGTGCTCTGACCCACCTGCTCGCCCGCCCGGACACCCCGGTCGCGATCCTGGAGCCGGAGAGCGGGCGGCGCCCCGCACCCGTCACCCCGACGACCCTGGACGCACTCTTCGACGCCGCCGCGCGCCGCGACCCCGCCGCCACCGCCGTCACCCAGTGCGGCCTCGACGGTGCCACCCGCTCCCTGACCTACGGTGAACTGTCGAGTGCGAAGGACGGGTTGGCCGCCTCCCTGCGCGCGGCCGGGGTCGGCCCGGGCAAGCTGGTCGCCGTCGCCGTCCCGCGCTCCGTCGAGCAGGTCGTCGCGCTGGTCGCGATCGCCGGCGCGGGCGGCGCGTACGTACCGCTCGACCTGGCGTACCCGGACGAACGGCTGGAGTACATCCTCGCCGACGCGGCCCCGCAGGTGGTCCTGGTGGACCGCGAGCAGCGCGACCGCTTCACGGAACTCCTGAGCCGGGCCGGCGTCACGGCCCACGTGCTCGTCCAGGGAGAGGGACCACCACCGGAGGATGCCGCCGAGCCCGCACCCGAGGCCGACTGGCACAACCCCGCGTACGTCATCTACACGTCCGGATCGACCGGCCGGCCCAAGGGCGTCGTCGTCCCGCACGCCGGCGTGGTGACCCTGCTCGCCCACACACAGCCGGACATGGACTTCGGCCCGGACGACGTGTGGGTCCAGTTCCACTCCTTCTCCTTCGACTTCGCGGTCTGGGAGCTGTGGGGCGCGCTGGCGCACGGCGGTGAGCTGCTGGTGCCCGAGTACGGGCTGACCCGCTCCCCGGTCGACTTCCACCGCCTGGTCCGCGAGCGCGGAGTGACCGTGCTCAACCAGACCCCGTCGGCGTTCCACCGGTTCATCGAGGCGGACCGGTCGGCCGGCGAGCCGCTGCCCGCGCTGCGCCTGGTCGTCCTCGGCGGGGAGGCGCTGGACCTCGGCCGGCTGCGTGGCTGGGTCGAGCGGCACGGCACCGCATCGCCCGAACTGGTCAACATGTACGGCATCACCGAGACCACCGTCCATGTCACCCACCGGACGCTGACCGACGAGGACTTCGGTCCCGGTGACGACGCCAGCCCGATCGGCGGCCCGATCCCCGGCCTGGTCGTCCACCTCCTCGACGACCGGCTCCGGCCGGTGCCACCCGGCCGGGTGGGCGCCATCTACGTCGCCGGCGACCAGGTGTCGCTCGGCTATCTGGGCAGGCCAGGCCTCACCGCGGGCCGGTTCGTGGCGAACCCGTTCGCGGGCGACGGCTCCCGCATGTACCACACGGGCGACCTCGCCGTCCGCACCCTCGACGGCGAGCTGGAGTTCACCGGGCGTGCCGACGACCAGGTCCAGCTCAAGGGTTTCCGGATCGAGCCGGGCGAGGTGGAGTCCGCCATCAGGGAGCTCGACGGCGTGGTCGACGTCGCCGTCACGGTGGCGGACACCGGCGACCACCTGGTCGCGCACGTGGTGGGCCGCGTACCCGGCGAACTCACCGCCCTGCTGGCCGGGAAGCTGCCCGTGCACATGGTTCCGGGCCGGGTCCTCACGATCGACGCCCTACCGCTGACGGTCAACGGCAAGCTCGATCGAAAGGCCCTGGCCGAACACGCCCGAAGGGGCACCGAGGACCACGCGACCGGCCACGAAGCACCCGCGGACGAAAGCTCGGCCGTGGCCGCGCTCGTGGACGTCTTCACCCGGACGCTGCCCGGCGCTGACGTGGACGCCGACACCGACTTCTTCCGCGCCGGGGGCGACAGCATCGTCGCCATCACCGTGATCAACCGGGCCAGGGCGCTCGGCCTGCCGATCGCACCACGGGACGTGTTCCTGCTCAGGACACCGCGGGCGCTCGCGGAGCACCTGGAAACACGCACCCCACAGGTCACCGCGGCTCCCGGACCCGCCCGCCGGGAGGACGGCCCGCTGCTCCCCACGCCGGTCATCCTGCGCCGACGTGAACTCGGAGGCACACTGGACCGGTTTGCCCAGGCCAGGACGCTGGTGGCCCCCGAAGACACCGGCTTCGCCGACGCCGGGCGCGCCGCGACCGCCGTCGTGGCCGCGCATCCGGCACTCCGGCTCCGGCTGCGCGTCGACCACGGGACGTGGACCCTGCGTACCGAGCCCGTGCCCGAGGTCACCGTCGTACGGCCGGACACGCCCGACGCGACGACGGCGGCGAACGAGGCCGCCGGACGGCTCGACCCCGAATCCGGGAACGTGGTCGCGTTCTCCTGGCTGGAGGCGAGCCGGACCCTGGTGGTCACCGTGCACCACCTGGCCGTCGACGCGGTTTCCTGGCTGGTCCTGCTGGACGACCTGGCCGCCGCCATGCGCGGGGAGCCCCTCGCGCCGCCGAGCACGTCGTACGCCGAGTACGCCGAGGCGCTGACACTCAGGTCCGCCGACGCGATCGACGACCTCGGACACTGGCTCGACACGCTCCAGGCGCCCCCGCTCCTGCCCGTGCCGGAGGGACTGCGCGAGGCCACGGTCGTCCTCCCGCCCGACGTGACCGACCGCGTGACACGCACCGCGCCGGCCGCGCTCGGCGTCGGCCCCACCGAGTTGCTGTGCGGCGCCCTGCGCACCGCGCTGACCCGCATCCAGCCGTCGCCCACCGATCTCGCGATCGAACTGGAGCGGCACGGCCGGGTCCCGGTCCTCGAACACCACGACTACACCCGCACGGTCGGCTGGTTCACCTCCATCGCGCCTGTACGTCTCACGGCACACACCGACCCCGTGGCGGCGGCCCGCGAGGTGGCCGGGCGCCAGCCGGACGAACGCGCACACGTCGCGTACGGTCAGCTCAGGTACCTCAACCCGCAGACGGCCCCACTGCTCACGGCCCGCCCGCAGGTGCTGTTCAACTACCTCGGCCGGGGCAGCGAGTCCCAGGCGCTGCACCTCACCGGCGGTGAACAGGGCAGCCCGTACGCCGTCGAGGTCAACGCGTGGCTCGACGAGACCACCGAGACCCTGCGCGCGGTCTTCACCCTCGCCGAGGGCATCCCCGACGAGATCACCGGGCACTGGCTGAGCGCACTGGAGCACATCGCGGACGCCTCCGCCACGGCCGAGCGCACGGCGCCGGTCACCCCGCTCCAGCGGGGCCTGTTCTTCCAGGCGCAGATGGCGGGCTCGGCCGGACACTACGTCGCGCAGAACTGGTTCACGTTCGACCGCCGCCTGGACACCGGTGCGCTCGCCGAGGCGATGGCCCACGTCATCGGGCGGCACCCGGTGGTGGGCGCCGGCTTCACCACCGACGACGACGGCAACCCGGTCCAGATGCTCGGGGCGGGCCGGCGGGTCGACGTCCGCACGGTCGTCCTGTCGACGGACGCGGAGGTCGAGGAGCTGCGTGTCCGGGACCGCGACACCGGGTTCGATCCGGGTGAGCCGCCGCTGATCAGGCTGACCGTGGTGCGTCTGCCCGACGACCGCGACGGCCTGCTGCTCAGCCACCACCTGCTGCTGTGGGACGGCTGGTCCCGGGAGATCGTGCTGCGGGACCTCTTCGACGCCTACCGGGCCGCCGTCGCCGGCGAGTCGGCCGATCCGGCTCCGGCGACGCCGGGCTTCGAGGACCACGCCCGGGCCCTCGCCGCCAGGGACACCGCCGCGTCGGAACGCTTCTGGGCGGAGCACCTGGCGGGGCTCCCCGGCCCGACCCTGCTCGCCGGACCGGCGCCGGCCCTCTCGGACGACCTCCCGCAGGCCCTCGTGCACACCCTGTCCGCCGAACGGTCCGACCGGGTGCGGGAAGCGGCCAGGACGCACGGTGTCACGCTGAACTCCGTACTGACCGGCGCGTTCGGCCTGCTGCTGGGCGCGCACACCGGCCGCAGCGACGCGGTGTTCGGGGTGACCGTCTCCGGCCGCGAGGGCGAGGGGCTGTCCGGCATCGTCGGCGTGCTGCTCAACACCGTGCCCATGTGGACCCGGGCACGGCCCGACCACACCGTCCGGGAGTACCTGTCGGCCGTACAGGCGGCCAGGGTCGAGGCGATGGAGCACGAGTACCTGGGACTCGGCGAGATCCAGCGGGCCAGCGGGCACGACACCCTGTTCGACAACCTGTTCGTGCTGCAGAACTTCCTGGACGTGGACGCGTTCGCCGAGATGAACACCAGGCACGGCATCACCTCGGTGAAGGCCGACGACTCCACGCACTACCCGTTCACCTGGGTCGTCACGCCCGGCGACCGGCTCACGGTCAAGCTGGAGCACCGCGACGGCGACACCGGGAAAGCCCGCCGCCTCCTCGACGACTACCTGCGCGTGCTCGACGACCTGGTCCGGGCCACCGGACCGGTGGGCGCGCTGCCGGGCCTCGGCGCGGAGCCGTCGCCCGGGGAGCGCACGGACGTCGGCACGGACACCGTCGTCGACCGGTTCGACCGGGCGGCGGACCGTGCCCCGGAGCGGACCGCGCTCGTCGCCCACGGCTCGACCATGACCTTCGCCGAACTCCGGGGCCGCAGCCGTGCGGTGGCGGGTGTGCTCGCCGGGCGCGGTATCGGTCCCGAGACGACCGTGGGTCTCGCGGTCCCGCGCTCCCTCGACTCGATCGTGGCCCTGTTCGCCGTACTGCGCACCGGCGCCGCGTACGTGCCGCTGGAACTGGATCACCCGGACGAGCGCATCGCGGCGATCGTCGCGGACGCCCGCCCGGAAGTGATCCTCACCGTCGGCTCCGTCTCGCCCCGGCTGACCGGGCTCCCCGGCGACCTGATCGAGCTGGACCGTCCCCTGCCCGAGGCCGAGCCGTATCCGACGTTCGCGCCGGACGACCCGGACCGTCTGCGGCACCCGGCGTACACGATCTACACCTCCGGTTCGACCGGGAAGCCGAAGGGCGTGGTGACCGAGTACGCCGGGCTCACCAACATGCTGGTCAACCATCGGCGCCGCATCTTCGAGCCGGTGCTGGCGGAGCACGGCCACCGGGTCTTCCGGATCGCGCACACCGTGTCGTTCGCCTTCGACATGTCGTGGGAGGAGCTGCTGTGGCTCGCCGACGGGCACGAAGTGCACGTCTGTGACGAGGAGTTGCGCCGCGACGCGCCCCGTCTGGTCGAATACTGTCTGGAGCACGGGATCGACGTCGTCAACGTGACCCCCACCTACGCGCAGCAGCTCGTGGCGGAGGGCCTGCTCGACAACCCGGAGCGGCGGCCGGCGCTGGTGCTGCTGGGCGGCGAGGCCGTCACCCCGACGCTGTGGCAGCGGCTCGCCGGGACCGAGGGGACGGTCGGCTACAACCTGTACGGACCCACCGAGTACACCATCAACACCCTCGGCGTCGGCACCTTCGAGTGCCAGGACCCGGTGGTGGGGGTGGCGATCGACAACACGGACGTGTACGTACTGGATCCGTGGCTGCGGCCGCTGCCGGACGGGGTGCCCGGTGAGCTGTACGTGTCGGGTATCGGCATCGCGCGCGGTTATCTCGGGCAGCCGGCCCAGACCGCGCACCGGTTCGTCGCGTGCCCGTTCGGTGAGCCGGGTGGGCGCATGTACCGCACCGGGGACCTCGTGGTCCGCCGGCCGGACGGCAACCTGATGTACCTGGGCCGCACCGACCAGCAGGTCAAGATACGCGGCCACCGGGTCGAACCCGGCGAGGTCGAGGCCGCGTTCGCGGCGCATCCGGCGGTACGGTTCGCCGCCGCGGTCGCCCGGCCCGACCCGGGGGTCGACGGCGCCCACCGGCTGGCCGCCTATCTCGTGCTGGAGGGAGCGGAGTTGGCGACCGTGGCCGCCGAAGTGGGTGCCGGACTGCCGGACTTCCTGCGCCCGACGCACTACGCCCAGGTCGACGCCATCCCGCTGACGGTGAACGGGAAGGCCGACACCAAGGCGCTGCCGGAGGCCAGGCCGCTGGGCGCGCTGACCACGGCGGGGGAGCGGGGCCCGGAGACCGGGACCGAGACCGTGGTGTGCGAGTTCTTCGCCGAGGCACTGGACCTGGACGACGACGAGGTGAGCGCGGTGAGCGACTTCGTGTCCCTCGGCGGGCACTCCATGCTGGCGGTGCGGCTGATCGGGCTGCTCCGCCGGGAGTACGGTCCTGTCGTCACGATCCGTGATCTGTTCACCCTGCGCACCCCGGAAGCGATTGCCCGCCACATCGATGACCACTCCTGACACACAGCGGCCCCGCCCGGGGTCCGACATCCTGCGGACCGCCCTGCGCCGCAACATCGGCGCGATGGCCGGTGGCACCGTCCTCATGGGCCTGTACCAGGCCGGTGAGACCGCCTTCCCCATCGCGCTCGGCCTGATCGTCGAGCACACGCTGCGGGACCGGAGCCCCGGCCTGCTCGCTCTGTCGATCGCCGCGCTCGCCGTGATCATCACGACCGTGTCGCTGTCGTGGCGGTTCGGGATGCGCATCCTGCAGAAGGCCAACACCACGGAGGCGCACCGCTGGAGGGTGAAGGTCGCGGCCTGCGGACTCCAGCCGGTGGCCAGGGACGTCGACCTCAAGTCCGGCGAGGTGCTGACCATCGCCACCGAGGACGCCGACCAGACCGCCGACATCATCGAGGTGGTGCCGCTGCTGATCAGCTCACTGGTGGCCGTGCTCGTCGCGGCGGTCGCGCTGGGTCTCGCCGACATCCGGCTCGGCCTGCTGGTGATCGTGGGCACCGCCGCGATCCTGACGGTCCTGAGCGTCATGTCCCGGCGGATCGGCGGCAGCACCCGCGAACAGCAGGCCCGGGTGGCGCGGGCGGGGGCGAAGGTCGCCGACCTGATCACCGGCCTGCGCCCGCTGCACGGGTTCGGCGGCAACCACGCGGCGTTCCGGTCCTACCGGAAGGTCAGCACGGAGGCGAGGCTCCAGGCGATCACCGTCGCCAGGGCGAACGGCGTGTACGCGGGCACCGCGCTGGCCCTCAACGCGGTCCTCGCCGCCGCCGTGACCCTGACGGCGGGATGGCTGGCGTTCGACGGCCGGATCGGCATCGGGGAGCTCGTCATGGCCGTGGGACTGGCGCAGTTCATCATCGAACCGCTGAAGCTGTTCTCG
Organism: Streptomyces sp. NPDC020731; assembly: GCF_044334705.1. Classification (NCBI taxonomy): domain Bacteria; kingdom Bacillati; phylum Actinomycetota; class Actinomycetes; order Kitasatosporales; family Streptomycetaceae; genus Streptomyces; species Streptomyces sp. NPDC020731. The sequence goes on along the minus strand of NZ_JBIRTN010000024.1, from coordinate 64,932 downwards.
GAGATGCCGAAGTACGTGATGGTGGCGCGTGCGTCGGCCGAGCGGATGGCGCTGGTGCTGACCGCGCCGCCGGTGGCCGAGCCGGGGCCGGAGCGGCCGGCCGCGGGCGGCGGCCTCGAGATCGACTGCGTACGGTACGGGTCCCTGAACAAGCTGAAGTTCCAGGTGGCCGCGGGCGAGTTCGTGGCGGTCGCCGCCTACCGGCCGCGCACGGCGGCCGACCTCGCGTCGGTCCTGGCCGTCAACGTGCCGCCCCACGCGTACGAGGGAGTGGTGCGGGTCGGCGGCCGGGAGCTCGCGGAACTGTCGGTCGAGGCGGTCCGTGAGCACATGCTGGTGAACCCGTACGACGGGGAGATCTTCGCCGGCACCCTCCGCACGAACATCGACCCGTCGGGCACCAGCCGGACGGTCCCCGAAGCCGTCGAGGCGTCCATGCTGACCGACGTCGTCGCCCTCCACCGCGAAGGACTCGACTACGCCGTCCGCGACCGCGGCGCGAACCTGTCCGGGGGACAGCGCCAACGGCTGTCCCTGGCCCGCGCCCTGGCCGCGGACACCGACGTCCTCGTCCTGCACGACCCGACGACGGCCGTCGACGCCGTCACCGAGCAGCTCGTCGCGCGGGGCATCGCGGAGCTGCGCCGGGGCCGTACCACCGTCGTGATCACCAGCAGCCCGGCCCTGCTGGACGCCGCCGACCGTGTGCTCGTCCTGGACGACGGGGTCGTCACCGCCGAGGACACCCACCGGAACCTGCTGGCCACCGACGAGAACTACTGTGCGGCGGTGGCACGTTGACGTTCCCCGGAGGACCGGCCCCACCGGCCCTCGGGTGATTCATCCCTCTCCCGGCGGCGCGCCGAGCACCCAGGCGACATCGCGCAGCAGGGCGTGGCGCCAGCCCGCCCGGTCGTGGTGCGACGCCGAGCGGGAGACCCGTACGGTCGCACCGGCCTGTCCGGCCAGGTTCTCCACCCGGGCGCAGTGGGGGAGCATCCGCGTCTCGTGCTCCCCCACGTCGAACGTGACCCGCAGACCGGACAGACCGGACCGCTCCCGTAGACGGGCGGCCATGGCGCCGCCGACCGGACCGCCCAACGGGTCCGCCAGGCCGGCGGCGTCGGGTGTCCACCAGAACGCCCCCGACTGGCAGGCCACGCGGGAGACCAGGTCCGGGAACTCCAGCGCCGCGTACAGCGCGCTCAGCCCGCCGAGGCTCTGCCCCGCGACCACCAGCCGGTCCCCGTCGGCGGGCACGCCGGTTTCCGCCACCAGCGGCAGCAGTTCGTCCCGGACCACCTCCCACAGTTCGGGCCGGCACCCGAACTCGGCCTTCCGGTCCTTGGCCGGCAGGAAGACGAGCGTGACCGGAGGCATCGCGCCGGCGGCCACGGCCGACTCGAACGCGGTCGTCGCCGGGTGCAGGTACAGCCAGTCGTCCCCGTCGAGCAGCAGGACCACCGGCCCGCCGCCGCCCACCGGATGGACCCGCACGGTGCGCCGCCCGCCGAGCCGCTCGCTGTTCCAGCGGATCCGGGTGCGCGGCACGGGAAGGACGTCCTCGGGGCCGAGGTCGGGCCAGTGCGGCTGGGCCGGGGCGTCCGGCATCGCCGCGATGGACCGGTCGCCGCCCGCACCGGCCGGGTTGAACGGGTCGGCGAAGGCCGCGCCGTCCACGAGGAACCGGTAGGTCACCCGTAGCCGCGCGGGCATGCGCACCTCGGCGTACCAGCAGTCCGTGTCGCGCCATCGGCCCAGGCGCACCGGCTCCGACCAGCTCTCGAAGTCGATGCTCGCACCGGGGCCGCGCCACAGGAACAAGGCCACCCAGCCGCCGTCACCGGCGGGCACCGACACGGGTGTCCGCACCGTGGCCCAGAACTCGTCGGTGCCGGGTGTGCCGGGCAGCCCGAACGCGTCGAAGTCGCCCTTCGTACCGGCCGCCGGGCCCCGCATGAACGTCTCCTTGTGAGAGGGAAGGGGAAAAGCTAGGCTCATGTCGATTAGGTTAGGCTAACCTAATCTCGGCTTGCCTGGGAGGCATTCGACATGAGCACCAACCCCTTCGACGACGCCGCAGGCAGGTTCCTGGTCCTGGTGAACGACGAGGGTCAGCACTCCCTTTGGCCGTCCTTCGCGGCGGTGCCCGGCGGGTGGTCGGTCGTCTTCGGCGAGAACACCCGGGAGGCGTGCCTGGAGTTCATCGAGGCCCACTGGACCGACCTGCGCCCCCGGTCCCTCTCGGCGTCCGTCGACGGCTGACCCGTCACCGGCCGGTCCGGGGCCGGTGGCAGGTGTGTTTGCGTCGATCATGGCCCTACCCGGCTTGTGGTGCGCCGTGGGAGAACTCGTACCCGGCGAAGTCGGCGACGTGGACGTACCCGATGCGCTGGTAGAGGGCGTTGCTGGTGGGGTTGTCCGGGTCCGTGAACAGGACGACGTCCGTCGCCCCCGCGGCCAGCGCGGCCCTGCTCACCTCGACCGTCACGGCCCCCGCGTAGCCGTGGCCGCGGCGGCGGGCCGGGGTGTGGACGGGGTCCACCCGGACCATGCCGCCGACGACCGAGGTCGCGGCCGCCATCGAGAGGGGGGTGCCGTCCGGGGTCTCCCAGAAGGTGAAGTGCCGGTCGCCGAAACGCGAGTCGCCCCAGGAGCCGGCGTCGATCAGGTCGATGGAGGACTGCTCCCCGACATCGACGCAGAACTCACGGCACCAGCGCACGACTTGCCCACGGTCCTTACCGCCCGCCAAGCGACCCCGGCCCTCTGGGCGCGGTCGCGGTGGGGTGAGCGTGCCGAGACGGTAAAGATGCGTCCGCCAGAAAGGTTCCGGCGCCGCGCCCGTGCGCCGCTGCCATGACTCGGCGAAGGCGCCGGCGGTGTCGCGGTCCGCGATGACGCTGGAGGGGGAGTGGCCGAAGCCGGCCAGGTGAGCAGCGAGGGTGTCGGTCCGCTCGACGGAGAGGGGGGTGAGGCCCAGGCGGCCGCGCGGAGTGAGATAGGAGATCGCGCGGACCTCGCCTCCCGACTCCAGCCGGCCGAAGACCGCGGCTTCGGCGTCGTGTTCGGCCGCCCTGTGTATGCGCAGTTTCTCGATGTCCGTCAGCGGTGTGTTGTGCAGGGCGGGGCGCGAGCACAGGAAGTCCCCGGCTAGGGCGAGGAAATCGTCGACGTCTTGGGTGAAGTGCCAGTCATCCGGGAGCATGTTTCATGATCCCGGATGTCCTCGCTTCGGGGGCACCTGCTCAACGCCTTTCGGCCACGTGACGCAACTGCTCCCGGTCAGCCGCAGGCTCCTGTTCGCCGTCGGCCGTCAGGCATGCGGAGAAGGCCGTGCGCGGGTCCGGCCGGGCATCGGCCTCAGCCCTCCGGGCGCAGCAGGCCCCGCCGGTAGGCGGGCACGAGGTGCTGAGGCACCCGGTGGGTCACGCCGTCCACCGTGACGGGTACCAGGTTCGGCGTGCTCGCCTTCCACTGGGCGCGGCGGTGGCGGGTGTTGCTGCGGGACATCTTGCGCTTGGGCACGGCCATGGGTGGTTCCCTCCGGTCGGAACGGTCGTACGGGAGGCACTCAGCATACGACAATGGTTTTCATGTGCGATAGGTGCCGGATTTCGCGCGCCGGGTGTCTCCGCCCGGCTGCCAGACGTGGGCGAGCGCCGACGGGGTGAGGATCTGCTCGGGATGCCCCTGTTCCACAAGGCGCCCCTCGCGCAGCAGGAGGCAGGCGTCGGCCGAGCGGGCGGCGTCCAGATCGTGTGTGGCGTGGACGACGGTCACGCCGTCGGCGACCAGTTCCGTCAGCAGTGCCGCGATGCGTTCCCTGGCCTCGGGGTCGAGCCCGGTGGTCGGCTCGTCGAGCAGGAGCAGGTCCGACTCCTGGGCGAGCCCTTGGGCGATCAGGGCACGCTGCCGCTGTCCGCCGGACAGGTCCCCGAGTTGACGCGTGGCCAGGTCGGCGATGCGCGTGCGGTCCATGGCCGCGTCCACGGTGGCGCGGTCCCGCCGGGTCAGCCGGCGCCACGGACCGCGTTCGCCCCAGCGTCCCATCTCCACGGTCTGCCGCACCGTCAACGGCAGCGCGTCACCGACCGCGCCGCGCTGGGGGACGAACGCCGGTGGCCGGCTGCCGGTGTGGTGCAGCTCGCCCGCTGTGGGCCGGATCACACCGGCCAGGACGCCGAGCAGGGTGGACTTTCCGCTGCCGTTCGGGCCGACGAGTGCGGTGGTGGCCAACGCCGGTATGCGAGCGTCGAGTCGGTGGAGCACCGGATGGCCGGCGTAGCCCGCGGACAGCTCCGTGAAGCGGATGCGGAACGCCGTGTCCTCGGGGGTGCCGGGCGGGGGGCCGGGTTCTCTGAACATGATTTTCATTATAGTGTGCTGCCATGGAGTGGTTGACAGGCCCTTTCGAGGCGACCTTCGTGCAACGGGCCTTGTGGGGCGGAATATTGGTGTCGGCGATCTGCGCCCTGGCGGGCACCTGGGTGGTGCTGAGGGGGATGGCCTTCCTCGGTGACGCCATGTCGCACGGCCTGCTGCCCGGAGTGGCACTCGCCGCGCTGCTGGGCGGCAACCTCATGGTGGGGGCGCTGCTGAGCGCGGCGGTCATGACGGCCGGGGTCACCGCGCTCGGCCGCACCCCGCGGCTGTCCCAGGACACCGGTATCGGGCTGCTGTTCGTGGGGATGCTGTCGCTCGGCGTCATCATCGTGTCGCGGTCGCAGTCCTTCGCGGTGGACCTGACCGGCTTCCTCTTCGGCGACGTCCTCGCCGTCCGCGAACAGGACCTGGCGCTGCTGGGCGGGGCCCTGGCACTGGCTCTGGCCGTCTCGGTCCTCGGCCACCGGGCCTTCCTCGCCCTGGCGTTCGACGCGCGCAAGGCCCGGACCCTCGGCCTGCGTCCTCGCCTGACCCATGCCGTGCTGCTGGGGCTGCTGGCCCTGGCCATCGTGGCCTCCTTCCACATCGTGGGGACGCTGCTGGTGCTGGGGCTGCTCATCGCTCCGCCGGCGGCCGCGCTGCCGTGGGCGCGGAGCGTGCGCGGCGTGATGGTGCTCGCGGCACTGCTCGGCATGACCGCCACGTTCTTCGGTCTGCTGCTGTCCTGGCATCTGAGCACCGCGGCCGGAGCGACCGTCTCGGCGCTGGCCGTGGTCCTCTTCTTCCTCTCCCACCTGGCATCCGGCATCCGCCACCGCCACGCACGCCCGGCCGGCACCCGTCCGGCGGCAACCGACTGAGAAAGACCTGAGGCGATGTCCTTGTTCGTCCGAAAGAACGTCACTGCCGGGGTGCCGGCCGCGCTCGTGGCCCTCGCGCTGCTCACCGCGGGCTGTGCGGGGGAGGACGGCGACGCGGCCGATCCGAAGGCGGGTTCCACGACTTCCGCCACTCCGCACGGCTACGTCGAAGGCGCACAGGAGGCGGCCGAGCAGCAGTCCCGGCTGGTGCTCAACGACCCGGGTACCGGAGACACCCGGGTAGTGGACCTGATCACCGGGAAGACGCACGAGGTGTCCCGGACGACCGGTACCACGGAACTCACCACGGACGGCCGGTTCGGCTACCTCCACACCCCGGGCGGCACCCGCGTCCTCGACGGCGGCGCCTGGACGGTGGACCACGGCGACCACGTGCACTACTACCGCGCGGAGATACGCGACGCCGGCACGTTCCCGGCAGGAGCGGGTGCGCGGGTGCGCAGCGACGCGGCCGTGACCGCGGTCACCGATGCGGACGGCCGGGCCACGATCCACCGCCGGGCCGAACCGGGGAAGGGCCGCGTCGGCTCGTCCCGCACGCTTCCCGGAACACACGCCGGGGCCGTGGTGCCGTACGCGGAGCACCTGCTGACCCTCACCGGCGACGGGAAGGGCACGCCGAAGGCCGCGGTGTACGACCGTGAGGGCGGGCGCGTGACGTCCCTGGACGCCACGTGCGAGAACCCGAAGGGCGATGCCGTCACCCGGCGCGGCGTCGTCTTCGGCTGTGCCGACGGCGCCCTGCTGATCCGCGGGGACGACGGAGACTTCACGGCCGAGAAGATCCCGTACGACGGCGACGTGCCCGCAGGGGAACAGGCGCCGTCCTTCCGCCACCGCGCGGGGAGCGACACGCTCACGGCGCCGGCCGGCGACCGGGCCGTGTGGGTGCTGGACGTCACGGAGCGCACGTGGACCCGGGTGGAGACCGGTTCCGTCGTCGCCGCCAACACCGCCGGCGAGGGCTCCCCGCTGCTGGTGCTGGAGACCGACGGGGCACTGCACGGCTACGACATCGCCACCGGCGAGCAGATCGCCGCCACCGAACGGCTCCTGACCGGAGAGCGGCGGGCGGGCACCGACGGAAGCGGACCCGTGATCGAGGTCGACCGCAGCCGTGCCTACCTCAACGACCCGGCGGGTGCCCGCGTGCACGAGATCGACTACAACGACAGCCTGCGCGTCGCCCGCACCTTCGACCTGGACATGAAGCCGGCGCTGATGGTGGAGACCGGACGATGACGACACCGAAGCGAACCGTTCCGCGGCTGCGCCGCCTGCTGCCGGCCCTGCTCGCCCTCGTCTGCGCGAGCACGGCCACCGCCTGCACGAGCGGCGACGACCGGCCCCAGGTCGTGGTGACGACCAACATCCTCGGCGACATCACCCGGGAGGTCGTCGGCGACGAGGCCGACGTCACCGTCCTGATGAAGCCCAACGCCGACCCGCACTCCTTCGGCCTGTCGGCGGTGCAGGCCGCCGAACTGGAGAACGCCGACCTGGTGGTCTTCAACGGACTGGGCCTGGAGGAGAACGTACTGCGGTACGTGGACACCGCCCGCGAGGCCGGGGTCGCCGCCTTCGAGGCCGGCGAGGCGGTGGACCCGCTCACCTTCCGGGCACACACCGACGGAGGCCCCGAGGGGGAGGCGGGGCAGCCCGACCCGCACTTCTGGACCGACCCCGACCGCGTACGCAAGGCCGCCGGACTGATCGCCGACCAGGTGATCGAGCACGTGGACGGCGTGGACGAGGCGGTGGTCCGGGGCAACGCCGAACGCTACGACGCGCAACTCGCCGACCTCACGGCCTGGATGGAGAAATCCTTCGACCGCATACCCGAGGACGAGCGCGCCCTGGTCACCAACCACCACGTCTTCGGCTACCTCGCCGACCGCTTCGGCTTCCGGGTGATCGGCGCGGTGATCCCCGGCGGCACCACCCTGGCCTCACCCAGCTCCTCCGACCTGCGCTCGCTCACCCGGGCGATGGAGGACGCCGGCGTGCGCACCGTGTTCGCCGACTCCTCCCGGCCCAAGCGGCTGGCCGAGGTCCTGCGCACCGAACTGGACGGCCGGGTCGAGGTCGTCGAGCTGTACTCCGAGTCGCTCACCGCCAAGGGCGAGGGCGCCGACACCTACCTGCGGATGATGCGTGCCAACACCACCGCCATGACCGACGGCCTGACCGCCGGCTGAACCCGCGCCGTCGTGCCGGGGCCGGCACGGCCGGCCGACCTCCACCCCACACACCGACGCCGCGCCCGCGCGGCCGGAAAGGAACACACACAGTGAACAAGTCGATACGCAGCAGAGTCGTCACCGGTACGGCCCTCGCCCTGGCGATGTCAGCGGTCCTCACCGCCTGCGGGGGAGGGGACGACGCCTCGTCCGACGCGAAGGCGGTGAAGGAGACGCCGGGCGCCAAGCCCGCCACCGAGGTCGAGGACCCGCTGGTCGCCACCTTCGACGGGGGCCTCTACATCCTGGACGGCGAAAGCCTCGAGCTCTCCGGGACGATCGAGCTGCCCGGCTTCAACCGCGTCAACCCCGCCGGGGACGACGACCACGTCATCGTTTCCACCGACAGCGGCTTCCGCGTCCTCGACGCCGCCGAGCAGAAGCTCACCGACATCACCTACGAGGGAGCCAAGCCCGGACACGTCGTACGGCACGCCGGCAAGACGGTCCTGTTCACCGACGGCACCGGCGAGGTCAATGTCCTCGACCCCGCCGACCTCGTCGGCGGCAAGAAGCCCGGAGGGCGCACCTACACCTCCGCCGAGGCGCACCACGGCGTCGCCATCGAGCTGAGCAACGGCGAACTGCTCAGCACCCTCGGCACCGAGGAGAAGCGCACCGGTGCCCTGGTCCTGGACAAGGACGGCAAGGAGATCAAGCGCAACGAGAAGTGCCCCGGCGTCCACGGCGAAGCCGCGGCCAAGGGCGAGGCCGTCGCCGTCGGCTGCGAGGACGGCGTCCTGATCTACAAGGACGGCGAGTTCACCAAGGTCGACGCACCCGACGACTACGGCCGCATCGGCAACCAGGCGGGAAGCGACGCCTCCCCGGTCCTCCTGGGCGACTACAAGACCGATCCGGACGCCGAACTCGAGCGCCCGACCCGTATCTCCCTCATCGACACCGAGACGGCGAAGCTGCGCCTCGTCGACCTCGGCACCAGCTACTCCTTCCGCTCGCTCGGGCGCGGACCCCACGGCGAGGCACTCGTCCTCGGCACGAACGGCGCCCTGCACGTCATCGATCCCGAGACGGGCAGGACCGAGAAGGAGATCCCCGTCGTCGACGCGTGGCAGGAGCCGCTCGACTGGCAGCAGCCCCGGCCCGCCCTCTTCGTCCGCGACCACACCGCGTACGTCTCCGAACCGGGCGAACGCCGGCTCCACGCCGTCGACATCGAGACCGGTGAGAAGCTCACGTCGGTGACCCTGCCGAAGGGCACGAACGAACTCTCCGGTGTCGCCGCCGGCCACTGACACGGCTCGGCACACCACCGCACACCCGGCCCGCTCCGGCGCGGCCGGGTGCCGCGGCCCATCCGGCAGGACCTCGCCGAGGTCTTCCGGCTCCACGCGGCGGGCCGTACGAAGGCCGTCCGGGAGACCCGCCCGCTCACCGCGGTCGACGACTGCGTCGACGAGGTGCCGGGACCCCGGTGCCGTCCGGGCGCCCGGCCCGACCGGCCTGTCGCCACCGGGCGGTGCGGACAGGCGACCGGGGTGTCCTCACCGCCCGGTTCAGCCGGGCGACACCTGCCCCGCCGAGGGCGGCATGTCACCGTGCGCCCGCCGGCGTGACGGTTCCCACACTGCCGCGCGTGGCACCGGACCCGGGGCGGGGTGGCGCGAAGCCTGGTTACGGAACCGTAGGTACGGGTTCCGGCCCCGGCGACCATCCTTGCGAGGAACCATGAGCACACCCCGGACGACCGAGCTGCCCTGGCTGATCCAAGGTGGAATGGGAGTGGGGGTGTCCGGTTGGTGCCTGGCCCGTGCCGTCGCGCGTACCGGGCAGTTGGGTGTCGTCTCCGGCACCGCCCTGGACACCCTGCTGATCCGGACACTGCAGAGCGGTGACCCCGACGGCCACCTGAGGCGGGCGCTGGCCGCCTTCCCCGTCCCCGAGCTCGCCGATTCCGGACGGGAGCGCTACTTCGTCGAGGGCGGGATCGGCGTCGGTGAGCGGTTCGCGGCCACCCCCCGGCTGACCGCTGACGAGGCGTGCCCGGCCCGAGGACTGACGGTCGTGGCCAACTTCTGCGAGGTGTGGCTCGCCAAGGAGGACCACGACGGACCGATCGGCGTCAACTATCTGGAGAAGGTCCAACTCGCCACGGTTCCCGCCATGTTCGGCGCGATCCTGGCCGGCGTGGACTATGTGCTGGTCGGCGCGGGCATTCCCGCGCAGATCCCGGACATCGCGACCCGGCTCGCCCGACTGCGGCTCGTCACCGCACGGCTGGACGTCGAAGGGGACGACCGGCCCGTGCAACTGCGCTTCGACCCGGACTCGGTGCTGCGCGGGGCGCGGCCGGGGCCCCTGCACCGTCCCGACGTCCTGGCCATCGTGTCACTGCCGGCTCTGGCGTCGTACCTGACCCGTTCCGCGCAGACCACACCGGACGGCTTCGTCGTCGAAGGCCACAGCGCCGGGGGGCACAGTGCGCCGCCGCGCGGACCGATGCGGCTGGACGAGCAGGGCGACCCCGTCTACGGCCCCCGGGACACCCCCGACTTCGCGAAGATGGCCGCCCTCGGCCTGCCCTTCTGGATCGCAGGCGGCCAGTGCGGACCGGAACATCTCCGCCGGGCGAGGGCAGCGGGCGCGGCCGGCGTCCAACTCGGCAGTGTCTTCGCGCTCTGCGAGGAGTCGGGCCTCGATCCGCGGTTGCGGCGGGAGCTGGTCGAACGGGAGCTCCGCTCCGAGCTGACCGTGCGCAACGACCCCGCGGCCTCACCGACCGCCTTCCCCTTCAAGGTCGCCGACCTGCCGGGCACGCTGGCCGAACCGGGCGTGAGCGCGGCGCGCCGCCGGGTCTGCGACCTCGGCTATCTGCGCACCCCGTACCGCACCGAGCACGGTGCCGTCGCCTATCGCTGTCCGGCGGAACCTCGCGCGGCCTACGTCCGCAAGGGCGGCACCGCCGAACAGACGGAGGGACGGCAGTGCCTGTGCAACGGACTGCTGGCAGCCGTCGGGCTCGGCCAGCGCCGCCCGCGCGGCGTGGTGGAACCTCCCGTCGTCACCATCGGCCAGGACCTCGGCTTCCTCCGGCGGATCGCTCCCGAAGGCCGCCCCTACAGCGCGGAGTCCGTGGTGCGGTGGCTCTCCGGCGGCCTGGTGGAAGCGTCCGTGTGAGCACCCTTCGGGTGTGTGACCGGGGCGCGGCCCGGCAGCAGCCGGCCGTCGGATCCGCTCATGCCGTGTGTGCGGGCGCGGGGCCCGTGCCGGGGGTGGGCGACGCGGGATCAGGAGAACAGGCCCGTGCTCGGACACCGTTCGCCGGTGTCGGGCAGGACGACGACGATCGGCGCACCCCGGTGCTCCGGCCGACGCGCGATCGTGGCGGCGGCGTGGAGGGCGGCTCCGCCGGAGACGCCGGCGAGGATCCCCTCGGTGCGGGCCGGGCGACGGGCCGCTTCCCGGGCCTGGGGCGGGGAGACGCGGCAGACGGTGTCGTGGACCGTGGTGTCGAGGACGTCGGGGACGGACCCGGCGCCGAGACCCCGGATGCGGTGCGGGCCGTGACATCACCGAGCTGTCACGCGCAGGGTCTCGATGGTGGGGTCGGCGGAGTCGGGGACGAGCATCCCGGCGGCCACGCCGCTCCTCAGATAGTCGACGACTTCCGCGGTGATGACCTCCCCGGGGGCCACGACGGGCACGCCGGGCGGGTAGGGACTGAGCAACTCGGCAGCGACGCGCCCGACGGCCTTGTCCGCAGGGACGTGCTCGGCTTCCGCGAAGAAGGCGTCACGGGGAAGCACGGCCTGTTCCAGCTCCAGCGCATGCGGTTCGGGAAGCCGGACGGGGGGCCGGCCCTCGATGGCGTCGGCTGTGTCGACGAGGCGGTGCAGGGAGTCGACGAGCAGGGTCTCGGTGCGGTCGTTGTCGGCGTGGGTGATCTGCCCGCTGATCCGGCAGGTGTCGGAGGAGCCGACGTCGACGTGGCAGTGGGCGCGCAGCCATTCGGCGGCCTGCATGCCGCTGATGCCCAGCTCCCGTACGTCGATGGTGATCTTCAGCAGGTCCAGCTCCGCCGTCAGGCCCGCTTCGACGACCTCCGGTCCCATCAGACGCAGTCCGGGCATGCCGGCGACAGCCTTGCGGATGCGGGCGACACGGCGCAGCGCCGCGTCCAGCAGGCCGTGTCCCTGCTCGGCCATCTGACGGCGCCACCCGTCGAGGGTGGCGTAGACCAGGGAGGAGGAACTGGTGGTGCCCAGCAGGTCCTCGCGCTGCTTGAGCACTTCGGGGGATACCCGGTCGCCCTGGAGGTGGAAGACGGAACTCTGCTCGACCGCGCCGCCCATCTTGTGGACGCTGGTGACGACCAGATCGGCGCCGGCGTCCATGCCCCAGGACGGCAGATCGGGGTGGAACGGCAGATGCGCGCCCCACGCCTCGTCGACGATCAGCGGAACGTCCCGTTCGTGACAGGCTTCCGCGGCACCACGTACGTCCGCGCAGGAACCCCAGTCCGTCGGCGTGATCAGCAGCATCCCCTTCGCGTCGGGATGTGCCCGCAGCGCCCGCCGGACGTCGTCCGGCTCCGGTGGGTGCGCCAGATGCCGCTCGGCGTCGAACTTCGGATGCACCCACACGGGCTCCACACCGTTGACGATCACCGCGGCGATCACGGACTTGTGGGCGTTGCGCGAGATCAGCAGCTTCTCGCCCGGCCCGGCCACCGCCAGCATCGCGGTCTTCACCGACAGGGAACTGCCGCACGTGGAGAAGAACGCCCGCTCGGCGCCGACCGCGTCGGCCATCAGCTCCTCCGCCTGCGTCAGCACCCCTTGGGACTCACGGCGGTCGTCGAGCCCGTTCAGGGAGAGCACGTCCGAGGCGAAGACCCCCTCGCCGACGATGTCGACGACCCGGGGATCGGCTCCCAGCCCCTGCTTGTGACCGGGAGGGCCGTACACGACGTCACCACGACGCCGGAACTCCTGCAGCGCCTCCAGCACAGGGACACGGGAGTGATCCATTCTCGACCTCCTGTTGGGTGTCTTCCGGGCGGGGCTCCACCCGGGACGACCGGGCTGCCCTCCGTCACCGCCGAGTGGCCCGGACACCGGGGCCGAAACGGCGGGACGACGACCGGCATCGGCGAGGGCGGGGCGAGCACCGACTCGCCCGTGGCCCGGGCAGGACATTCGTCCCGCTTGCCGGGCCGGCTCCCCCTCGTCGGTCACAGGGCTTGAGCGGATCGCCGCTCGATCACCCGGCTCCCCGCCCCTCACGCCCCACAGCCACCATGGAGCCCGTGACGTCCTGACGAGCCCCGTCCGTCCTGGGGACAGGAAGCCGTCCGGTCCCGGATCTCTCCCTCCCGGTCGTCCGGGCAGGGCGGACCCCCCGACCACCCGGCACAATGCGCCGCGGGGGCGACAGGCAGGGGCGTGTTCTTGTCGCGCTCCGATCTCGGGCGACTGCCCCGCACGCATGGAACGCCTGGCGGGTTGCGTGCAGTCGTCCGAGAACGGGTAGACCCCGCAGTGACCGGGTGCCCGGTACGTGCCGGGCGGGAGGGAAACCGTCATGCCGATCGTCCGCCCCACGCTGCCGGGAGGTCTGCCCGGGTGTGAGGCGCCGCCGGGTCGCATGCGCACGGCCCGGGCCGACGGAGGTGAGGAGAATCCACGCCGGAGGCACAAGCCCTCGTTCGTCCTGGGCCTGCCTGTCCCGGACGGTCGCCCCCAGCCGGGTGTCGGCCGTGGTTGACAGGGGTGTGGCGGCGTTGGCTCTGGTACGGCTGATGCAGACCAGTCACATCGCCACGTTCGAGCAACTGCCGGACCTCATCGCCGAATACGCCGCCGGTACCGGGGCGTACGACACGGCCGTCTTCGTGGTCGACATCCGCGAGAGGGTGCTGCGCAGGCTCACGGGCAAGGGCCCGGACGCCGGGGCCGATGGGCAGGAGTTCACCGTCCAGGGAAGCCTGCCCGGTCAGGCGTACCAGCGTGTGGATCTGCTCGCCGAGTCGGCGACGGACAACGCGCCGGACGGCCGGCGACGGTGGTGGGTCGCCGTCACCGACGGCGTGGAGCGCCTGGGCGTGCTGCGGACCGACACCGACACCGATGACGAGGCGACCCGCCAAGCCGTACGCGATCTGGCGTCGATGACGGCCCTGCTCCTGCTCAGCAAGCGGTCCTTCAGCGATTCCTTCGCGCGCCTGGCGCGCACCGAGCCGATGAACGTGGCGGCGGAGATGCAGTGGAATCTCACCCCTCCGCCCGCGTACGCCGGACACGACGCGACGGTCGGCGCGGTCATGGAACCCGCCTATCAGGTCGGCGGCGACGCCTTCGACTACGCCGTGGCCGGCAGCGTGCTCCACGTGAGTGTCTTCGACGCCATGGGCCACGACACCACTGCCGGGATCACGGCGAACGTCGCTGTGGCAGCCTGCCGCAATGCCCGCCGCCACGGCACGGCACTGACCGAGACCAGCGAGTGGGTCGAACGGACGCTGTTGGATCAGTTCGGCGCCAGCCGCTACGTCACCGGCATCCTGGCCGACCTCGACATGGACACCGGGCGGTTGACCTGGGTCAACCGTGGTCACCATCTTCCGATTCTGATCCGCGGGAACCGGTGGACGACCGAGTTGGCCTGCCCGCCGGCCGGCCCCATGGGCACGGGGCTGGGCCTGCCGGTGACCGAGTGCGCCGAGCAGCTGGAGCCCGGCGACCGCCTGCTGCTGTACACCGACGGTGTGGTCGAGGCCCGCGACACCCGGGGCAGGCAGTTCGGCCGGGACCGGTTCGTCGACTTCGTCCGGCGCCATCACTCCGGTCGGCACACCCTGCACGAAACCCTGCGACGGCTGATGGCGGCCGTCATGGATCACCACGGCGGGAAACTCGACGACGACGCCACCGTCGTGCTCACCGAATGGCGCGGCGGACACCAGGACGAGCTGATCCCCTGAACCGCGGCCCGGCAGGACAGGAGCGTTCCGTGGGCACCGACCACCCCCGCCGCCCACGGCCGGCAGATCCACCCGAACGCGTTGTACCGCGCGGACCGACCGGGTGCGATCGGTGCGGGGCGGGGACCGGCGCTCCGGACGGTGCGGTGGGCGGCGATCGGACAGGTGAGTCCCGAGGAGTCCGGGACAGTGACACCGGGCAGGTCCACGAGCACCGTATGACCGGGGGAACCGACCGGCGTCGGCCAAGTCCCCGCCCCTTGCCCCACACCGGACGCCGCCTCGCACCGGCCGGTCCGCGTCACTGCCTTGGGACGCCCACCTGACGGACACGGGCAGTCGGACGGGTCTTCTCCCCCGGGCGGTGGTGCCGAAGCGGGCACGCGGTGTCGGAGGACGCCGTCGTTGGGGTGCGCGAGGTGGCCACGGCGGCCCGCGGGCCCTCCCACGGTGTCCGGGTCGCGATACCGCGCGGTTCGTGGCGGGCCCGCCGGAGCACCTCGGGGCCGGGGACGGTGTTCCGATCCAGGTACTTCCGGACGTCCAGGTACTCCCGGACGAGTCGGCCGGCCCTTCGCGCTCAGGTGCGCTGTGCGTCGTCGGCGCCGGAGCGCCGAGCGGCACGACGGCGCAGGCGCAGCGGCAGCACGTACCAGCAGAGGCCGAACCACAGCATGACCGCGCCGACGAGTATCTCGGCGAGAACACCGGGAACCACGACACGAAGGATCAGCAGGAGCGTGCAGCCGATGGTCAGCGCGAGGAGGACCATGCCGCACATCATCAAGCGGCCGGCGGCCTCCACCACCTCGTCCTTCATGCGCTGGCCGGACAGGAACCGGTGGATGGAGACGGGGGCTATGAGCGATCCCGTGGCTGCCGCGCCGAGCACCACGGTGATGACGTAGACGACGCGGTCGAACGTCTCCAATTCCCGGAACAGTGGGGTGAAGGCCACACTGAGCAGGAACCCGAAGAGGATCTGCACGCCCGTCTGAGTGACCCGTGTCTCCTGCAGGATCTCGTTCCAGCGGCGGTTGACCCGCTCACGTGCCGTTTCGGGCACTTCGGCACCAGGTCCCGGACCGTGGCTGTCGTGGCGCGCGCAGCAGGCGGTGTCCTCCCCCGCCGTTTCGACCGGCTGCTCCGTCATGGTCATGGCATCCTCCGAATCTCAGACAGACCGGTTGCCCCGTTCGAGCCACTTCCATGCAGGTCATGGGTGGGGGAAGGCCGGTCTGGTTACGGCATGAAGGCGCGAACAGCCGCCGAGCAGATTGCTCGACGGGCGCGCTGTGGCGCACTGCGCGAGGAGGTTCGAGCGGCCCTGGACGCTGCTGCCTGCCCGGTCGTGCTCACGGTCGCGCAGCCCGTGGGGGAGCAAGCGGCGACGTCACCACGCCGACGGCAGCAACGGGGCGGAATCCCCGGCGGCTGCGTGGTGCACGAGTGAGGCCGCGATCTCGCGGAGTTTGACATTGGTGCGCTGGGAGATCCTGACCAGGATCTGGAAAGCGTCGTCCGGAGCGCAGCGGCGCTCGGCCTGAACGATACCGATGGCCTGGTCGATCACTGCGCGCGACGTGAGTGCCTGGCGCAGCTGGCCGACCTCGTCCTCCAGGTGTTCCAGCCGGTCGCGCTCCTCGTCGGCGTGGGCGAGGTAGCGGACGAATCGGCTCTGCGCTTCGGCGTCGTGGGCGGTGGGCGTTTCGGTGCGTTCGTAGGCCCGGCGGATCCGCCGCAGCTCCAAGTGGACGTCGGTCACGTCCTCCACGTGGTGCACGACTCCCACGAGGACGCCCTCGGAGTCGAGGAGCGGGCTGTTGACCGGGCTCCAGAACTTCTCCGTGAAGCCGGTGGAAGAAGTTTTCCACGGTATGTCGTACTTCTGGACGCGCATGGTGTCGGGCGCGCGGTCGTGCATGACGCGCCGCAGCGACGCACCGAGTCTCGCCACGCCGTCCGCATGGGGGTCGTGCGGGTTGTCCGGGAAGGCCTCGAACATGTGCCGGCCTGTCAGCTCGTCCCGTTCCCGCCGTGTGGCGTGCGCGTAGGCGTGATTCACGTGCTGGATCCGCAGGTCGGTGTGCAGGATCACCATGGGGGCGGGCGAGCCGAAGAACGCGGCCTCGAAATCAACGGTGGGGGATACGGGCGTCGGCATGGCCCCGCTTGTACCCGATGTCGAGATATCGACACTTGGTGGAACGGGGCGCACCGGCACGGCGGTCCGCTGTGCTCCGGCGACTGCGTACTCGGAACCATGGACCTGCTCACGTCCGGCCGGAGGCGGCGGGGGAGCGCGCGCGGCGGAAGGGGGCCGCTGTGGCCGATGCCGTCCCGGGCCGGCCCGCCTCCGTGCCGCACCCCGGCTCGGTGGGATTGCCGGTGCCCTCCTTGAAGCTCGGCCCTGGCCTTCGCTCAGGGGCAACCGGCGTCCGGGATGTGGCGACCGCCCCGGCCGCCGGGACCCACCACCGACCTCGGGTGGGCCGGAAAGAGGCAGAGCACGCATGCAACGCGACGCCCGCTGTCCTTCTCATCGGCGCCATGGGCCTCGGCTTCGGCACCGTCGTCATTCCCGACACCGAGACCGAAGCCGCAGCCGGTTCCACCGCGGCGGCCCTCTGCGCGACCTGCTGCGTCATGATCACCCGTGCTCGCGAGCGGGGCTGGCCTGGGTCGGCAGGGCAGCCGGTCGCCGCGCCACCTGGCGGGCCGGCAGGTGACAGAAGCCTGACAGGTCGACCTCGAAGCGGAACTGGCGCTATAGCCCACCGCTGCACCGCCGCCTCTCGCGCCGGATCCAGCTCCGGGCGGCACACGGCGCTACATGTCCGTTCGCCGTAGTCATACGAGAACAGGGCCAGCTACCTCGCGGCCAGACCCGCGAAAATCTGTGTTGGCTGGAGTAGACATTGGGCGATGGGCCGGTTATGGTTTCTCTCGTAGTCGAGATCAGGAGAGGCCCGGCAGGGATGAACTGCCGGGCAGTAGTACGAAGTTGCAGTGCGCAGGACGGTGCGGCGGTGGAGTTCCGAAGCCAGGGTTGTTGCAGGACGGCGACGGGGCTGACGGCCGGACCGGGTGGCCCGCAGTGATCAGGGGCCGCCATGAGCAGGACCGCAGTACCCGCAGTGCAGTTTTCGAGTGGTACCCCGGTAAAGGCGTCTGACTGCGGGCGCGCGTACCGGGAGGTTCGGCAGTGGGGTTCTGAGCCAGAGCAGATGCAGGACGGGCGACGGGGCTGGCTGCCGAAGAGTGGCGCTGTTCCAGGCCACCAGCAGTACCGCAGTACCGGTTTGGCAAGTGATGGATCAGAGGGAAGAACGGAGGAGCCGAGCGCCATCAGGATCGCCCGGACGAGTAGCAGGTCCGGGTACCGCAGGACATCGATAGTGAGGTGGTCTCCGGTCACGCATCCGCGATCCTCGCACTCCCGGCAGCCTTCAGGCCGGGCACGCGGAAACAGAAGGCCGGCGCATTACTGGGGCCGGCAGATGGTGTAGCAGTTCCTTCGGGGCCCTGGTGCCGGTACGGCACCAGGGCCCCTCCACGCGTTCCACAGAGAGGTGCAATGACAGCAGACGATTCCTTCGGCCGTCTCGACGACGACGACTACCCCGCCTACACCATGGGCCGGGCCGCCGAGATGCTCGGCACCACCCAGAGCTTCCTCCGCGCCGTCGGCGAAGCCCGCCTCATCACCCCGCTGCGCTCCGCAGGCGGACACCGCCGCTACTCCCGCTACCAGCTGCGCATCGCCGCACGCGCCCGCGAACTCGTGGACCACGGCACTCCCATCGAGGCCGCCTGCCGCATCATCATCCTCGAAGACCAGCTCGAAGAAGCCCAGCGCACCAACGCCGAACACCGCCGCGCCGCCGAAGCGTCCAAAGCACCCGCGGCCTGAGGCAGTGCGTGGTCCTTGCCTCGGGTGACAGGGGTACGGGCGTGCAGCGCCCGCGTCAGCTGTCATGGTTCGGAAGTTCCCCCTTCGCCCGCGTCTTCGGCGCGGGCGTGCTGCTGTGCTGCTGGAACCAGGCGGCCATCTCCGCCTCGCGCATGTTGCGGGAGGCGTACATCGGCTGGACGGCTTGAGACATGACTGCGTCCGGTAGCTGCCGTCGCCCAGGCGGAGGGTGCTGTCGGCCGGACAGTGGGCCCCCTCTCGCGAGTGGGGAGAGGGCCTGCCTTGGACAGGATCGGGTCGCGCGGCCATGGCTGCGCGACCCGAGGTGCAGCTGGGGACGGCGCCGCCTCGGCTGAGAGTTCCTGGATGTCAACGTCGACCGAGAGCGTTCAACCGTCGCCGAGACTGGAAGCGACGACGCTGCGGTCCTGGTCGTCGGCGTGCTGGTCACCGGCGACCAGGGTGTGGCTCGGGACACGGGCACCGGGCCGGAGGAGCATGGATACGAGGCCGGGCTGCGGGCCGCGTGGCGGCTGGGGCGTTGCATGCCCGGTGCGACTGTCGTGCGGTCTGGAGGAGCAGACGTTCAGACGCTCGTCCAGGCTTCGAGGAAGGCTTTCCGTCCAGCAGGATCGTCCGACCTGCGGTCTGCGTGCAGGACGTGCCAGGCGGTGAGTTCGAGATCGCGGAGCCACAGTTCTCCGATGACCTGCGTCTTGAGGTCGGGGAGATAGTCGGACTCGACGAGCGCTTGACCGATCACCTCCCCGGCCGCGATGCGTTGGGGCGGGGTCATCTCATCGACAGCCGAGAGGATCTGGCGGGCCAGGGCGGTTCCTTCGCCTGTCAGGGCTTGCAGCACCTCGGCCTTGATGTTGGCGGGTAGCAGGTAGGCGGTGCCCGAGGACCTCCACAGGTTCGACCAGAAGCGTTCGCCTGCCTCGGTGGGGGCAGGGAGCGCGGCCAGCAGCCCGAGGAGATGGCCGATGGACGCGTAGCCGCCGGAATGGGCAGCTGCGACGACCGCGATGCCGGCGACACGCTCCACATCGAGATGCCGGGCTCCGAGGTCGGAAACGAGGCCCAGTTGGTGTTCCAACTGGTTGGCGAGCGGGGCGGACACGTGGGGGCGGACCTCAGGAAGCATCGGCGATCCTTGCGGGTAGGCGAGCGGAGATGCCCGTTCGGAAGCCCTGATCGTTCCCCAGGATCGGCGGCGCTACTCGGCTTGGGGCGACCCAATTGGCGGGACCTGGGAGCCGCACCGGCGTCCGTCCGCCTGGCTCCTACCCCGCAGGCGGCCTTGGCCCGCGCCGTGTACGCGGTCACCGCCTGGCTGCTGTTCGCAACAAGCGCCATCTACCACCGCGGCACCTGAGGGCCGCTCGGCGAGGCTCTTCTGCGACGTCTCGACCACGCCGACATCTTCCTGATCATCGCCGGCACCTGCACCCCCCTGGGCGTACTCCTCCTGGCGCCGGACCGGCGATCCGTGCTGCTGTGGATCGTGTGGACGGGCGCGTTGGCAGGCATCGCGTTCCGGGTCCTGTGGGTCGGAGCCCCGCGCTGGCTGTACACCCCGTGCTACCTGGCCCCGGGCTGGGCGCCGGTGCGCCACCTGTCCGACTTCCTGCACACCGGCGGAGCGGCCGTGGTCGTCCTGATCGTGGCCGGCGGTCTCCTCTACAGCGCGGGCGCGGTCGTCTACGCCCTCCAGCGCCCCGACCCCTCACCCCGCTGGTTCGGCTTCCACGAGGTGTTCCACGCGTTGACCGTGGCGGCCTTCGCCGCGCACCGCATCGCCATCTCCCTGGCCACCTGCTGACCGTCCCGCCACATCACCGCACGTCTGCCGGGCTGCCTGTCCCACCAGCGGTCCTGATCCGTGGCGAGACCGGCGTACGGGCCGCCGGGGCCCACGCCGGGCAGGAAATTTCCACCGGAATACGCGCTCTTTTGAGCGCTTAACGGCGATCACTGTTCCTGGAACGCTGTGCTTCGGGCGGGTCAATATCTATGGCCGCGAGGTGAGGGTTTGGCACATCGCACGGAAAGTGTTTTTGCCGCAATCGGCAGGGCGGAGCCATTTAGCGTACTCGGCCCGTCATCTCGTGCTACTGTCGATCTCAGTTGCAGTTGTGGTTCCCAGGACTTCAGGCGTCCTCGCCGGTGTTTTCAGCCGTCGGCGGCGTTTTCGTATGGCCGGTCGTTTTCCGGACGGGGCATCATCGCGGCGACCCGGTATCCGTGCACCACGGGTCCCGGCGTACTGCCCAAGAGGAGATATGACATGGCGTCAGGCACTGTGAAGTGGTTCAACGCGGCCAAGGGTTTCGGTTTCATCGAGCAGGACGGCGGGGGCGCCGACGTGTTCGCCCACTTCTCGAACATCGCCGCCCAGGGCTTCCGCGAGCTGCTCGAAGGCCAGAAGGTCACCTTCGACATCGCGGCGGGCCAGAAGGGCCCGACGGCCGAGAACATCGTCCTGGCCTGACGCCGACGCGCACTTCGTAGCTGGGGCCCGCATCCCTCGGGGTGCGGGCCCCAGCTGCGGATATTTCCCGCAGTGGTGCGACCCGCGGGACGAGGAGCGCCCGCAGTTTCTCGGTCAGGGGCGCGCGCCTCGTCCAAGGGGCAGCCGGTAGGCGTCCGGGATTTCACGCCCGTATGGCGTCAGGAATTCCGTCGATGCAGCCCGCACCAGATCTACTGCACTTCAAACTCTTTTTCGCATCCCATTCGGTCCGTTCTTGTGACTACCCGCGCTGCTTCTGCTGCGGGAATTCCTTGATACGTGCCGTATCAAGGAAGGTTTTCAATGAAATCCGCACATGCCAATGACCGTTCCTCCCGCCGCGACCGCAGCGAGGGCCCCGCTTTCGGCGCCGGTTCGAAGCGGAGCAGCCGTTTCGGATCGTCCGCCCCGAACCGTTCAGGGGGGCCGAGCCGTTCGGGCGGCCACGGCCGGCGGCCCGCAGCGGTCCAGGGCGAGTTCGCCCTGCCCAAGACGATCACTCCCGCGCTGGCCGCGGTCGAGGCGTTCGCCGACCTCGACATGCCCCAGCAGCTGCTGGCCGCGCTGACCGCGCAAGGCGTGAGCGTCCCCTTCCCGATCCAGGGCGCGACCCTGCCCAACACCCTCGCGGGCCGCGACGCCCTGGGACGCGGACGCACCGGCTCCGGCAAGACCCTCGCCTTCGGCCTGGCCCTGCTGGCCCGCACCGCCGGACAGCGCGCCGAACCCCGCCAGCCGCTGGCCCTGATCCTCGTGCCGACGCGTGAGCTGGCCCAGCAGGTGACCGACGCGCTCACCCCCTACGCCCGCTCGGTGCAGCTGCGGCTGGCCACGGTCGTGGGAGGGATGTCGATCGGCCGGCAGGCCAACGCGCTGCGCAGCGGCGCCGAGGTCGTCGTCGCGACGCCGGGCCGGCTCAAGGACCTCATCGACCGCGGTGACTGCCGGCTGAACCAGGTCGCGATCACCGTCCTGGACGAGGCGGACCAGATGGCCGACATGGGCTTCATGCCCCAGGTCACCGCGCTCCTGGACCAGGTCCGCCCCGAGGGACAGCGGATGCTGTTCTCCGCCACCCTGGACCGCAACGTCGACCGCCTGGTCCGCCGCTACCTCACCGACCCGGTCGTCCACTCCGTCGACCCCTCCGCCGGTGCGGTCAGCACGATGGAGCACCACGTGCTGCACGTCCACGGCGCGGACAAGCACCGCACGACGACGCAGATCGCGGCGCGCGAGGGCCGGGTGATCATGTTCCTGGACACCAAGCACGCCGTCGACCGGCTGACGCAGGACCTGCTCAACAGCGGAGTACGGGCCGCCGCCCTGCACGGCGGCAAGTCACAGCCGCAGCGCACCCGCACCCTGACCCAGTTCAAGACCGGACACGTCACCGTGCTCGTGGCCACGAACGTCGCCGCCCGCGGCATCCACGTCGACAACCTCGACCTGGTCGTCAACGTCGACCCGCCGACCGACCACAAGGACTACCTGCACCGCGGCGGCCGCACCGCACGCGCCGGCGAGTCCGGCAGGGTCGTCACCCTGGTCACCCCCAACCAGCGCCGCGACATGAGCCGCCTCATGACCGCCGCCGGCATCATGCCCCAGACCACCCAGGTCCGCTCCGGTGAAGAGACACTCAGCCAGATCACCGGCGCCCAGGACCCCTCCGGCATCCCCGTGACGATCACCGCGCCGGCCGCCGAGCGCCGTCGGCGCAGCACCTCGTCCTCACGCGGCCGGCGCAGCCCCGCCTCGGCCGCCCGGCGCAGGACCCGGCAGTCCTCGGTCGACGCGGCGGCGTAAGGACTTCGTGTCCAGGCTCAGGAAACCGGCCCACCTCTGCAGGAGGCACGTAGTGACGATGGTCCAGATGCAGCCCCGCCCGACGGGCACCGCCCCCCTACCCAAGACGGTGGCCGACGCCATGGAAGCCGCCGGACCGCAGGTCTGCGACGACATGACCGTCGAGGTGGCCCTGTCCGTCATGACGAGCGCCCGCACCGCACACCTGCTCGTCTGCGACAACGACGGCGTGTGCACCGGACTCCTCACCCAGACCCAGCTCACCGCGGTCCGCGACAGCCC
This sequence comes from Streptomyces sp. NPDC020731, assembly GCF_044334705.1. NCBI lineage: Bacteria > Bacillati > Actinomycetota > Actinomycetes > Kitasatosporales > Streptomycetaceae > Streptomyces > Streptomyces sp. NPDC020731. Next base: position 41,963 of record NZ_JBIRTN010000024.1, on the reverse strand, counting down.
CCTCTACACGGACCGGGTCCAGCTGCGGGACATCCTCGTCGACCCGGGGCCCTTCGCCTCACCCGTGACCACCATGGCCGAAGCCGCGCACACGATGCGCTACCGCCGCCTCGGTGCCCTGCCCGTGGTCGACGAACACGGCAACGCCCTGGGCGTCCTCTCCCCGGCCCGCTGAACCGCCTCGACCGCGGCAAAACCACCCCCTCGTTCCTCTCCCTGTGAGGCATCATGCGCTGCGTCATCGCCCGCTTCCCCTTCGACCTCACCAAGAGCGGCGTCCTGGAATCGATGAAGGGGGTCAAACCCGAGGAAGTCCTCGGAGCGTCCGTGATCATCGGCCGTCGCACCTACCCCGTCAAACAGGTCGGACAGGTCCTCACACGCCAGGACCGCCGCGACTTCAGCGCCGGCGAAGTCCTGCGGGCCATGGCCCAGCTCGGCTTCACCTGCCGCGACCACTCCCGAGCCACTGCACCCACGCACACACCCAGCCCGCTCCAACAGGCTTCCATGCTGCTCGGGGCCCCCACAACCGTCTGACCCACGAGCAGGCCCGAACCGCCATCGCGGCAGCAGGGAGCATCACCGCCATCACCGCGCACTACAGTGCCGTCCTTCTGGCTGCCGCATGAGGCACATGCGGCAGCGCAGGGCGCCCGGGGCCGCACCTGACCGCACACGGTCCGATAGTGGTGGCGGCCGGGCGGCTGGGTACCCGGGCGCGGGCTGGGACACGCGGTGCCTTATGACTCGTTCGGCGCCGGACTGGGCACCGGCACCCGTGTGTCCGGGACGCGAGTCCTTTGAGCGGCATCGAGTCGAGGAGTGAGGAGGCGCCGTGACCGCATGGGGGTCAGACGGGAATCGTGCGGGCGGGGCGTTGACGCTGGCGGTGGCATTGGAGGCGGCGGAGGCCGCGGCGCCCGTGGAGTCGCTCGATGTGGTCGCCCGCATGCTCAAGGAGCGCCTGGGGGCGGCGTCGGTGTCGTTCCTGATCACCGACTTCAACGGCAGCTCGGTCGTACGGCTGGGCGCCGCGGGCAGTGTCGAGACCGGTGAGCCGGCCCGGCGTATCCCGCTGCGGGGCACCCTGTACGACGAGGTGATCCGTAGCCAGCGGCCGGGTGTTGAGGACAAGGGTGAGGACGCGCTGGTGCGGATCCTCGCTCCGGTGACCAACCGTGGGGACGCCATCGGCGTCCTGGAGCTGTTCTTGCCGACGGCGCCGGATGCGGAGACGATGCGTGAGATCGGTGAGACGGCGCACGCGCTGGCCTACATCGTCATCGCGAACCGGTCCTTCACCGACGTGTACCAGTGGGGCCGGCGCACTGTCCCGCTGAGCCTGGCCGCGGAGATCCAGCACCGGCTGCTCCCGGTGTCGCTGGCGTGCGAGGCGGCGCAGTTCGCGGTGGCCGGGGCGCTGGAGCCGGCCGGCCACGTCGGGGGTGACATCTTCGACTACGTGATCGACCGGGACACCGTGCAGCTCTCCGTCACCGACGCCATGGGCCACGACGTCGCCGCGGCACTGCTGGCCACCTTGGTGGTGGGCGCCCTGCGCCGGGCACGGCGGACGGGCGCCGGGCTTGAGGAGCAAGCCCGCCAGGCCGACCAGGCCATGCGCGAGCACGGCCATGGAGGCTACGTCACCGGTCAGCTGCTGCGGATCAGCCTGCTCGACGGCGAGGCGCACTTCATCAACGCCGGGCACCCCTGGCCGCTGCGGATGCGGGACGGGAAAGTGCAGCAGATCGTTCCCGAGGTCGATCTGCCGTTCGGCTTCCAGCCCCCGCACCCCTACCGCGTGCAGTCGCTGGACCTGCGACCCGGCGACAGGCTGGTGATGCTGACGGACGGCATGCTGGAACGCAACGCCAAGAGCCTGGACCTGTCCGACCTGATCGTGCGCACCCGCGGGCTGCATCCCCGCGAGGCCGCCCGCACCCTCATCGGGGCGATCGTCGACGCCGGCCACGGTCACCTGGAGGACGATGCGACCGTCATGTGCCTGGACTGGCAGGGAGCCGGCCGCTCCCGGCGAGACGCCGCCACCGGCGCCGACCTCACCGACGCCTCACCCCCGTCGAGAACGGGACCAACCGCCGCAGCGCGTTAGATTTTAGGCCGCATGGCGGGTCCCGCACCACCAAGGGCTTCCTGCGAGACCGCAACGCCGGTCGGCGAGGCGAGTATGACCAAGCGATCCTCGACTTGATCTTCCGGTGGTACCGCGCCACGGCAGAGCTGACCGCCCGGCTGATCTCGTCCCCCTCGGGATCGACTGTCGACGTCATGGTCGAATCCGCTGAGCCCGGGATCCAATTCGGCGGCCGCGCCGTACGAGAGCACAGCCGGGTGCCCGGATGCCCTGCGACGACCAGTGCCTCATCCAGGATCAGTACCTGCGCGCGGGCAGGAGCTTCCGCACGATCCGCAGCGTGGCGACAGCCCGGCCGGGCCCGCGGCCCCCGCCTGGCTTCCGCAGGACCCAGCCAGTTGGCCAGCGCGTCCCCGGATCGGGTCCTGTGCGGACCCGCGCCCACACCGGTGGGGTGGGTGGTCACGACGGCCGGAGGAGGGCTGCGCCGAGTTCTTGGCCAGTCCCGGGTGCAGTCACCGCCAGGCTCCACCCACATCGGCGATACCGCCACACCTGTTGCACTTGCTGGTCTCACCCAGACCGGTGCTGAGCTGCATGAAGTGCAATTGGGCAGCCTTCCGCCCCGGACGCCGCCGTGGCCGTAGCCGGGTGGTCCTTCATGGGCGATGCAGAGGAGGCAGCGTCCCATGACGCCGCCGTCAACAGGAGTCACCCGCACCGGCGGCGCGATCGGGCTGCCGGCGCCGGTGACTGGGCTGTACATCCGTACGCCGCCCGGGGATTCTTCCACCTCGGGGATGTCCGCGGGGGAACGGCGGCGGCCGGTGAGCTGTCCGGTGAGGGAGCGGACGCCATCTGCCACGCGGTCCAGGTTTCCGGGGAGGCTGCGGTGCGGACGGTCGCATCGAGGAGCATGCGCAGCTCATGGCCGAGGGCGGCGATCGCTTCCCGCTGGCGCTCCAGCTCTCCGGATGCCAGTTCGCGCGAGGTGGTGTTTGCGGCGGCGAGGGGCGAGTTCATCAGGTGTTTCTGTGTGCGTGGGTGGTCGCGGGCGGCGATGCGGTTGTCAGCGTGCGGACTGAAGCGGGGTGGTGTCGCGGACGAAGACGGGCTTGAGGTGCTTCTCCGGCAGCGCGTCGGGGAGTTGTTCCCAGTCGAGGACGTGGGAGACGACGCGTTCGGGTGCGACGGTGCCGGAGGCGGCGAGGGCAAGGGCGTCGGAGATGTGGGCGCGCACGTTGTCGCGGGCGATGCGCAGGGTGACGCCGGTGAGGTACATGTCGAGCAGGGGCAGTTCGCCGGGGCGGAAGTGGTTGCCGGCCGATTCGCAGATGCCTTCGGGTGCGAGGGATTTGACGGCGAGGGTGAGCTGGTCGACGCGTCCTGTGGCCTCGATGGCGATGTCGAAGCCGTGCCGGATGGGTTCGGTCGCTTCGGCGGTGCGGGCGCCGAAGCTTTCGGCGAGCTTGCGGTGCTCGGGGTCGGGGTCGACGTAGAGGATGTCGGAGGCACCGAGGCCGGGCAGGCCGCACAGCTCGCCACCCTTGTCGTCGCCGCCGTCGAGGGCACGGTGGCCATGTGCCGCGCCAAACGCAGCACCCGACCCCTCGACCACACTGCCGAACAGCTCCAGGCTCTCATTGCCGTCACCGTAGGTGACTGACCGGACCTGAACCATTCATCCGGCCCCCGGCCGGACCCGCCCGCCCCACCGGCGGCACAAGGAGTGTGCAGGGTTACCGCATGGCTGGCGGCGAGGGGGCGATGGTCGCGACGGCGGGACTCATCGAACGCCGGTACGGCGGCCCCGCGTGGCGGAGCACGCCACTGGAGACGGACGCGGATGAGGCTGCCGGGCTGGGCACGGCGGGCGCGGCGGGTCTGGCCGAATAGGTCGTCGCGGGCGCTGGAAAGGCGGCCTTGGGCGTCGTTGTCGCACGGGTGGGCGGAGGCGTCGGCGCGCGCAGGCCGACGGGACCGTGGCCGGGTGGAACGTGCCGGGCTCGTGTATCCACCGAGCCCGATGGGGGATGCACGGGCCTGGGTCACGCGCCGAGTGCCGTCCGGATGGCCTTGACCTTCTCGTCGGTGAACACGCCGCTGTCGAGAAGGGAGAGGACGGACAGTACGCCGCCGCTGGAGCCCCAGCTGCCCTCGTCGATGACACGGAAGTCGACCCACCAGGTCGGCGACGGCTTCGACATGTCGCAGGCGTCGGCCGGCGCGGCCAGGACGCGCTCGATGACCACGGTCCTGACCTCCTGTCGCCAGTCACCGTCCATCACCGCCACAAGGACGGGCTCGACGCCATGGCGCCTGCGCGAGGAGTCGGTATAGGTGCGGGTCTCGTCGGGGGGCGACTGCGGTCCCACGGTCAGGATGACTCCTTGAGGCCGGCCTGAGCCTGATCGCGGCAGCGGTTCGCGCTCTGCTCCGGTCGAATCCCAAACGTCCTTGACGCCCGCCCTGTGTCACAGCCAAGGGCCACCGGACGAGCCGCAGCCATGGTCGTGAGAATCGCCGGTTTGGCCAGCCGGCGATCCGCCGCTATGTTGCCGCGCTGCTTCGGCCACGCGTCCGGGAACCGGAATACGTCCGCGAAAAGGTGGTCATCCCGACCCTCGCCTACGTGAAGAAGGCCCTGACAGCCGTTGACGAACACCTCGCGCTTGAGATCGTCATGACGGTGGGCTGCGGCTTGCGGAACGGGGAAGCCCGGGCAGTGAACGTCAACAACGTTGTGGCGGATGATGTCTGCTGGGTGCATGAGCAGATCCATTCCAACACGCACAGGCCGGCGAAGCCGAAGCATCGCAGGGCGGGGGAGTTCCGGGAGGTTCCTCTGCCGCGCTCGGTGCGGGAGGCGATGGAGCGGTACGAGGAGAAGCGCGGCACCACGAAGGAGGGATATCTGCCGCGCGGTCCGAGCGGCTACTGCACGGAGCCGATGGAACGCCGCCGTGTGCAGAAGCTCTTCAAGGACCTGCCCGCGGAGGACGGTGTCGGCATGTACGGCTTCCGGCACTGCTTCGCCTCGAACGCGCTCGGGAACGGGATACCGATCACCGACGTGGCTGAATGGATGGGCCACAAGTCAATTGAAGAGACGTATCGCACCTACCGGAATCTGATGCCGGGGAGCATCACCAAGGCGGCCCGCATCCTGGACGCCGGCCTGTGGGACGCGGCCTGAGGCCGCAGCGAAGCCTGTCGGGGCTGCCCTCCGGTTTGGGCTGCAGCGGCACCACATGGCACAGGTTGGAAATACCCTCCGTGGGTGTCCAGGTGAGTCCAAGGTGACCGCATAATGCCAGGTCAGAGCATTCTGGCCCGAGAGCGTCGACGCAGTCGGTGACAGGTGTGTGACAGCGGCGTTCGACGAGAAGCCCAGCGGGTGCGGTGCGGCGGGGCTTCTGAGCAGGCGGGTTCGAGTGGCCGTCATGGGCACCGTTGAACTCGGGTTTCCCTCCCTCGAGTACCCGAGGCAAGGATGCGGCGATAACACAACTCTTACGGCCGCAGCGCAGCATGCGACCCGGGAACTGTCCCGGCCGACCAGCGCGCATCCGTCGCTGCCGCAGAGTCCAGTGTCTTTGGAGGTGTCTGCGGCGCTGCCTGCCCCTTCGAGGCTGCGCGGGTCGCGGAAAAACTTCTGTGCTTCGCGCGCATGGCCTGCCCGGCCCACCTCTTCCGGCGGCCACGTACCAGGCCGCCGGCCAGGCAGCCGGTACTGCGCCGGCTCGGTCGGCGTCGGACGTGCTCCGGAGAACGGTCGGCCGCCCCGTGCCCGTGAGAGTGCCCGGCGGTTAGAGTTCCCCCATGAACAGGCAGGTCCCGACGCTCGAGGATGTCGCGAGGGAGGCGGGTGTCTCCCGCGCCACCGTGTCGCGGGTCGTGAACGGCGTGCGCAACGTCGATCCCAGCATCCAGGACCTGGTCCGCAGCGCGATCGAACGGACGGGTTATACGCCGAACCGGGCGGCGAGGGCGTTGGTCACCCGACGCACCGGAGCCGTGGCCCTCATCGTCTCCGGCGCGGGCGACGCCTTCGCCGGCCGCGTGTTCGCCGACCCGTTCTTCGGTCGCGTCGTCAACGGCGTCGTGGGGTATCTCCGGGCACGCACGATGCAGCCGGTGCTGCTGTTCGCCGAGTCGGAGGCGGCCAGGAAGCAGGTGGTCGACTACGTGGGGCAGGGCAGTGCGGACGGTGCGCTGGTGGTCTCCGTGCAACCGGACGACCCTCTGCCGGACATGCTCCTCTCCGCCCGCGTCCCCACGGTGCTGTTCGCACGTCCCGCCCGGACGGCACCGGTCGGTTGCGTCGATCTGGACCACTACGCGGGGGGACGCCTGGCCGCAGAGCATCTTCTGGCTCGCGGCTGCCGCCGTATCGCGATGATCAGCGCTCCGCCGGATCTCAGGGCCGGCCGGGAACGCCTCGCCGGATTCCGCGACGCCCTGGCCCGCACGGGGCAGGACGGCCCTCCCGTGGCCGAGGGCGTCTTCACGCTGGACAGCGGGGCGATGGCCATGGCCGCGCTGCTGCGGGACCACCCCACGGTGGACGGCGTATTCGCGGCCAACGACCTGATGGCCCAGGGAGCCTGCCAAGTCCTGCGGGAACTGGGCAGGCGCATACCGGAGGACGTCGCCGTCGTCGGGTTCGACGACTCGAGCATCGCCGTGACGTGCCGGCCGCCGCTGACCACCGTGCGCCAGCCGGTGGAGGAGATGGCGGCGGCCATGGCCAGGATGCTGGACGAGCAGGTCCAGGGCACCCGTACCGAACCCCGCACCCTCGTCTTCGAACCGGAACTGGTCGTACGCGAGTCCGCCTGATCCGGCGGCAGGGCGCCGGGCGGTCACCACCCGGCGCCCTGCCGCCGGGCGTTTCCTCGCGGCAGCCGGCGACGGGGCACCGGGTATCGGCGCGGTCAGGCGTGGGATTCCCGATGGGCACGGATGATCTCCGCGTAGCGCAGGCCGCTCGTCTTGAGGGTGCGGGTCTGGGTCGCGTAGTCGACGTGGACGAGGCCGAAGCGCTTGTCGTAGCCGTAGGCCCACTCGAAGTTGTCGAGGAGGGACCAGGCGTAGTAGCCGGCCAGCGGCACCCCCTTGCGGACCGCCCGGGCGCAGGCGCTCACGTGCTGCTCCAGGTAGCGGGCCCGGTCGGGGTCGTGGACGGCGCCGTCAGGAGCGACGGTGTCCGGGAAGGCGGAGCCGTTCTCGGTGACGTACAGCTCGCGGACTCCGTAGTCGTCGGTCAGGCGCAGCAGCAGGGCCTCCAGGCCCCCGGCGTCGATCTGCCAGTCCATGCCGGTGCGCGGTACGTCGGGCAGCCGGACCTCACGGGCATACGGGACGGGGCCCCGGGGGTCGTCGGTGACGGTCGCCGGGAAGTAGTAGTTGAGGCCGTGCCAGTCGAGGGGCGCGGCGATGGTGTCCAGGTCGCCGGGGCGCTCGGGCAGGTCCACGCCGTACAGCTCGCGCATGTCGGCGGGGAAGCCGCGGCCGTAGACGGGGTCGAGCCACCAGCGGTTGGTGTGGCCGTCCATGCGGGTGGCCGCCGCGATGTCCTCCGGGCGGGTCGAGGCGGCCTCGACGGTGGAGTGGTTGGTGACCAGGCCGACCTGTGCGCCGGGGGCCGCCGCGCGGATCGCCCGGGTGGCGAGGCCGTGGGCGAGCAGCAGGTGGTACGAGGCGTGCACGGCGGCGGTCAGGTCGGTCAGGCCGGGTGCCATGCGGCCCTCCAGGTGGCCGATCCAGCCGGAGCAGAGGGGTTCGTTGAGGGTGGCCCACCGGGTGACGCGGTCGCCGAGCCTGGCGGCGACGACGGAGGCGTACTCGGCGAGGTGTTCGGCGGTGTCGCGTACGGTCCAGCCGCCGCGGTCCTGGAGGGCCTGGGGAAGATCCCAGTGGTAGAGGGTGATGTTGGGGGTGATGCCTGCCTCGAGGAGGGCGTCGACGAGGCGGTCGTAGAAGTCGAGGCCGGCCGCGTTGACCGGTCCGTCACCGGCGGGCACCACGCGGGGCCAGGCGATGGACATGCGGTAGGCGTCGGTGCCGAGCCGCTTCATCAGGGCGATGTCCTCGGACCACCGGTGGTAGTGGTCGCAGGCCACGTCGCCGTGGTCGTCATTGTCGATCTTGCCCGGGGTGTGGGAGAAGGTGTCCCAGATCGACGGTGCCCGGCCGTCCTCGGTGACGGCGCCCTCGATCTGGTAGGCGGAGGTGGCCGTGCCCCAGGTGAAGTCGGCGGGGAAGGCGGCGAGGTCAAGCGGTTCGGACACAGAAAGCCTCTCTGGGATGGTCGGGTGGAGCGGTGGTGGTGCCCCGGCGGCTACTTGACGGCGCCGGCGGTGAGGCCGGTGACGAGGTAACGCTGGAGGAGCAGGAAGCCGGCGACGACGGGCAGGCTGACGACGAGGGAGGCGGCCATGATCTGGTTCCAGTACACGTCGTTCTGGGTGGAGTAGCCCTGCAGGCCGACGGCGAGGGTGCGGGTGGTGTCGTTGGTCATGACGGAGGCGAAGAGGACCTCGCCCCAGGCGGTCATGAACGCGTAGACGGCGACGGCGACGATGCCGGGGATCGCGGCGGGCACGATGACCCGGAACAGGGCGCCGAGCGGCCCGCAGCCGTCCACCTTGGCGGCCTCGTCGAGGTCTCTGGGCACCGAGTCGAAGTATCCGATCAGCATCCAGATGGAGAAGGGCAGCGAGAAGGTGAGGTAGGTGAGGATCAGGCCGCCACGGGAGCCGAAGAGCGCGATGCCGGTGGTGTTGCCGATGTTGACGTAGATGAGGAACAGGGGCAGCAGGAACAGGATGCCGGGGAACATCTGGGTCGACAGCACCGTCACCGTGAAGAGGCGCTTGCCGCGGAAGGAGTAGCGGCTGACCGCGTAGGCCGCGAACACGGCGATGGTGACGGAGCAGACGGTCGCCGCGCCGGCCACGATCAGCGAGTTCATGAAGTAGTCGGCCAGCGGGACCGTGTCCCAGATGTCGAAGTACGGGCGGACGGTGAGGCCCGAGGGGATCCACGTGAACTTCCCCGACACGTCCTCCAGCGGCTTCAGCGAGCTGGAGATCATCACGTACACCGGCAGCAGCACGAAGACGGTGAGGAGGGTGAGGAAGATCCGGCGGCTCCACAGGAAGGACTGCGGGGCGGCCATCGGGGAGCGGGGCCGGCGGACGGCTGGGCTAGGCATCAGTGGCCTTCCTTCCGCGGGAGGTGAGCCAGAGGTAGACGCCCGTCACCACGAGCAGGAACAGCAGGAGCAGCACCGACATCGCGGAGCCCGTCCCGAAGTTCCAGGTCTGGAACGAGGACTGGTAGATGTGGATGGAGATCAGGTCCGCGGCTTCCGGTGCCGCCTTGCCGAACAGGACGAACGGGGTGTTGAAGTCGTTGAAGGTCCACAGGAACAGCACCAGGACGAGGACCTGGTTGACGGGGCGCAGCGAGGGCAGGGTGATGCGGCGGACCTGCTGCCAGACGCCGGCGCCGTCGAGGGCGGCGGCCTCGTAGATGTCCTTCGGGATGTTCTGGAGCCCGGCCATGATGATGAGGAAGGCGAAGGGCCAGCCCTTCCACACCGAGACGACGAGCAGGGCGATGAAGCTGTTGTCGCCGATCAGCCAGAACGGAGGGCTGTCGGTGAGCCCGAGCTGGTCGTGCAGCACGTGGTTCACCAGGCCGTTGTCCCGCTGGAACATGAACGCCCAGGTGATGACGGCGGCGTAGACGGGCAGCGCGTACGGCACCAGGAAGAGCGTGCGCAGGATGCCCCGGCCGCGGAAGTTCTCCTGCATGAAGATCGCCGCGGCCACTCCGAGCAGCCAGCACAGGCCGACCGAGAGGACGGTGAACAGGCAGGTGGTGAGGAAGGAATCGAGCAGCGCCTCGCCGACGGGTGCGTCGAAGTCGACCGACAGGGAGTAGTTGTCGAAGCCGGCCCAGGGGGCGGTGCCCCAGTCGCGGATGTAGAACTGGGTCAGCTCCTTGAAGCTGACGACGATGCCGATCACCATCGGCACGAGGTGGACCAGTAGTTCGAGCAGCAGAGCGGGGAGCAGCAGCAGGTACGGCAGTCCGATGCGGCGCAGCCGCCCGGGGCGGCGTCTGCGCGGCGCCGCTCCGGGGTCGTTCTTCCGTGCCGTCCGCTCGCCTGTGCTCAGGGCAGCGGTGGTGGTCATGTCGGTGTTCGTGCTCACTTCTTGGGCATCTGCTGCTGGGCCTTCTCGAGCTTGGCCCGCACTGACTCGGTGGTCACCGCACGGCCGGCGGCGGCGTCGGCGAAGAGTTCCTTGACGGCGGTGCCGACGACGGTCTCGAACTGCGACTCCTCGGGGACCTGCGGCAGCGCGGTGGCGCTGTTGGCGAGGGTGTCCCTGAGCACGGCGAGCGCCGGGGCGCTGAAGGCCGGGTCCTGCTGGGCGGCCTTGACCGGCGGGATGGAACCGTACGCCTTGTTCAGGACGACCTGCTCCTCGTCGCTGGTCATGAACTTCACGAACTTCTTGGCGCCGTCGATGTTCTTGGTGTTCTTGAAGACGGCCATGTTGATGCCGGCGACCATCGAGTTGGTGGCCTTGCCCGGGCCGGGCTCGCCGGACTGCACGGGGGCCGGGGCGACGCCCCACTCGTCCTCGTTCATGCCCTGCGCCTTGAAGGTGGCCGACGCGGTCTGCCACAGCACCATGGCCGTCTTGTCCTTGGCGAAGTCGCTCAGGGACTGGTTCTGCGCGTACTCGGCGTTGCCCGGAGCGATGATCTTGTCCTTGGCCATCAGGTCGACGTACTGCTTCACCGCCGCCACGGCACCGTCGGAGGTGAAGTCGGCCTTGCCGTCGGGGGTGAAGAAGTCCGCGCCGTGCTGCTGGGCGAGGACGAAGACCTGGTGGATGTTGTTCGACAGGTTGGAGCCCTCGGCGCCGATGCCCCACTTGCCGTCCTTGGAGAGCCTCTTGCCGGTCTCGGCCAGCTCCTCCCAGGTCGCCGGCGGCTTCTCGATGCCGGCGTCGGCGAACATCTTCTTGTTGTAGTAGAGCGCGTAGGCCATGGAGTACAGCGGCACGGCGGCCGGGTCCTGGCCCTGGACGCCGGTGGAGCCGAGCGCGGACTCCACGAAGCGGTCCCTGCCGCCGACCGCCTCGAAGTTCTTCCCGTCCCAGGGCAGTAGGGCACCGCTGGCCTGCAGCGAGGCACTCCAGGTGTTGCCGATGTTCAAGACGTCCGGGCCCTGACCGGAAGTGGTGGCGGTGAGGATGCGGTTGAGGAGATCCGACCACGGCACCACCTCCAGCTTCACCTCGATGCCCGTCTCCTTCTCGAACTTGTCGAGCTCCGGCTGGAGGACCTTCTTGTCCACCTCCAGGTTCGCGCCCTGGTTGGAGGCCCAGTAGGTGAGGGTCTTCGGCTGCTCGTTGGAACCTTCCGTGCCGGACGACCCCCCGCCGCAGGCCGCCAGGGTGAGGGCGAACGAGAGGGTGACGGCGCCGACGGCTGCGGCTCTGATTCTGCGCATGATTCCAGAGGCCTTCCGGGAAGTGACGGGATCGCCCGTGGAGACGGGACGGGGCAGCGCCCCGCGTCCCCTGAAATCCCCACGGCTTAATTTAGGATGTGAGTTAAGCTTCGAGTGAAGGGCGCGTCAAGGGCTCGGCCCTAGGTAAATCGCGGTGACGACTTCGGAGTGAGGGGACAGGGTGACAGTACGCAGCGGCCGTACAGTGCGTGACCTGCGGCGGGAGAACCGCACCGCGGTATTGCAACGGTTGTATTTCGACGGGCCGCTCAGCCGGTTCTCGCTGGGGCCCGCCACCGGGCTGAGTTCGGGCTCGGTGAGCAACGTGGTCTCCGAGCTGGTCGCCGAAGGGCTGGTGGAGGAGGCCGGCAGTGTCGAATCGGTCGGCGGCCGTCCCCGCACACTGCTGCGCGTCAGCGCACGGAGCGGATACCTGATCGGTGTCGACATCGGCGAGACCCGGGTACGGATCGAACTCTTCGACCTCGCCCTCACCGAGCTGGCCCGGGTCGAGAAACCGCTGGAGGCCGACGGTCCGAGCCGCCTCGACCGCTACGACGTCGGCGTCGTCGTGACACATCTGCGCGAGGGTATCCGCGAGGTGCTGGACGAGGTCGGCATCGCGGCCGAGCGGCTGCTCGGCGTCGGGATCGGGGTGCCGGGCATCGTCGCCAGGACCGCCGAGGACGGCGCCGTCGTGCACGGCCAGACCATCGGCTGGGACGCCGTCCCCCTGGAGCGGCTGCTGCGCGAGTCCCGGCTCCTGCCCGAGAGCGTGCCGTACCACATCGACAACGGCGCCAAGACGCTCGGACAGGCGGAGATGTGGTTCGGCGCCGGCCGGGGAGCGCAGAGCGCGGCGGTGGTGCTCTTCGGCTCCGGCGTCGGCGCCTGCGTCGTCGGCGACGACACGGGGCCGGCCCGGGCCGTGGAGTGGGGGCACCTGACGGTGCGGGTGCGCGGGCGCCGGTGCCGCTGCGGCGCCCAGGGCTGCCTGGAGGCGTACGCGGGCGCGGAGGCACTGCTCCAGCGCTGGGCGGAGGCGGGCGGACGGCCACCCGCGGGTGCGGACGAGGAGACCGCGCTCACCGCGATGCTCGCGGCCGCGTACCCGGATCAGGACGGAACGGGGACCGGCCCGGAGCCCGATGCCACGGCCCTGGCCGTCCTCGAGGAGACCGCCGAGTACCTCGGCGCGGGGTTCTCCGACCTGATCAACCTCTTCCAGCCCGAACGCATCCTGGTCGGCGGCTGGGCCGGACTGCAGCTCGGCCGGCGCTTCCTGGACTCGGTGACGGCCCACGCCACCTCGTACGCCCTGGCCCACCCCGCCGCCCGCGTCCGCGTCGACCTCGGCACCCTGGGACCGGACGCCGTCACCGTGGGCGCCGCGATCCTGCCGCTCGCCGGCTTCTTCGCGCGCGGCGGCCGGCCGGAGGAAGCCGAACCGGTGGAACCGGATCCGGCGTGGCGGACGGCCCTGCGGGAGCGCTCGGTGCGGTGAGCGGAGCCTGCCGCCTGCCGCCCCGGCGGTGTTCTCCGGGGGCAGCCGAAGCCGCCGCGCGCGTACGGCGGTTGCGACGCACGGCGCCGACTTCTCGGACCGGTTCGCGCCGTTCGCCGCAGGGCGACCGGCTGCCGGCGGCGGCCCTGTGGGTGTACTGGGGGTTCGGACTCGGGTCCTCTGTGCCACGGGCCCGGCGCAGCCCTCACCGCGGGCCGGAAGAGGTGACGTCCGGGCACCGGCCGAAGGTGCGGCGCCCGGGAAGTTCCCTACGGCGCCACGCGGGTCCCGGCTCAGCGCTGTGGTCCCGGCTCAGCGCTGTGGTCCCGGCTCAGCGCTGTGGTCCTGGGGAACGTGCTGCCTGGCCCGCCCATCAGGGGCCGCTGACCGTGACCTTTCCCTCCCACCGAATGTCTCCCGCCGATCTGCCCACCACGAGCCGGTAGGGGCCGGGCTCCGTGGCCCAGCCGTAATTCTCCTCCGACCAGTGCCGCAAGGCGCGTGGGCCCACCACCACCTCGGCGCTCGCCGTCCGGCCCGCTTCCGCCCTGACGGTTGCGTACCCGGCGAACCAGCGCACCGGACGCTCCACCGCCGAATCGGGGCGGGCCAGGTAGACCTGTACGACCTCGCGCCCGGCGCGGGTGCCGGTATTGCGCACCGTCACCCGAACCGTGAACGGCTCGCCCGCCGCGACGTGCGCGGGCGCCTCCACGGCCGCGTACTCCCACGTCGTGTAACCGAGTCCGTGGCCGAACCAGTAGGCGGGCTCGCGTCCGGCCCGCAGCCACGCCCGGTGGCCGATGTGCAGGCCCTCGGCGTAGTCGAGCCGGCCGTCGACCGGCCGGGTGCGGGTGACGGGCGCGTCCGCCAGGGACGCCGCCCAGGTGGTGGGGAGCCGGCCACCTGGCTCGGCGAGGCCGAACAGGACGTCGGCCAGCCCCGCGCCGGCCTCCTGTCCCGGGAACCAGGTGAGCAGCACGGCGCCCGCTTCCCGGTGCCAGGGCAGCTCGACCGGGCCGCCGCTGTTGACGACCACGACCGTGCGCGGGTTCGCGGCGGCCACCGCGCGGACCAGCTCGTCCTGGTGCCCCCCGAGCGACAGTCCGGCACGGTCGTACCCCTCGGTCTCGCTGTGCTCGTTGGTGCCGACCACCACGATCGCGGCATCGGCGTCCCGGGCCGCCCGCACCGCGTCCTCCAGCGCGGTCGCCGGGTCCGGTTCCGGCGGCGCCGCGGTGACGACGGTGGCACGTCCGCGGCCGGGCACCAGTTCACGCCGTGCCACCACGCGCACGGGCCGCCTGGTGGTCAGTACCGTCCGCGCCGTGTGCACGGGCGGGGCGACGTGGACGACGGCCGGGTCGTCCGTGTCACCGGGGAACTCCCCGTCCAGGAGCGTGCGGTCGTCGACGGTGAGCGTCATGCGTCCGAAGCCTCCGACACCGAACGTCCACTCTCCCGGACTGCGGGGATGCAGCACCGCGTCGATCTCCACCGTGTGCGCGCCCGGGGGCAGGTCCGGCTCCAGCTGGCGGCCCGAGAGCCGGTGCTGCGCGTACAGTTCCCGCCCCGCCGCGTCCAGCACCCGCAGGAGCACGCCGGGCGCGCCGGACCGCGGGTCGTTGCACCGGTCGGTGCCGAGGGGGACGGGTGGGGAACCCGCTGCGGGGCCGGGCTCGTACACCACCCGGGCCCGCCTCCGCAGCCGGGCCCGGACACCGGCCAGCGGGGTGACCACGTCGGAGCAGAAGACGCCCGCGCTGCCGCCGCCCTGGACGCGAGGGGACGCGGCGTGCACGCCGACGACCGCGACGGTGGACAGCCCGGCGGGGTCGAGCGGCAGGACGGCGCTGTTGCGCAGCAGGACCGCACCGGCGCTGACGGCGCGGCGCAGCAGCGCCCGGGTGTCGCGGGAGGCAGCCGCCGCCACCCGGCGCGGGCGACGCGGTTCCAGCGCGCCCACGCGGCCGGCGAGCCGGAGCAGCCGTCGCACCTTCTCGTCGACCGCCTCCTCGGTGACCAGGCCGTCCTTCACCGCCCGCACCAGCGACGCGCCCCAGGGACTGTCCGGGCCCGGCATCGCCAGGTCGAGGGCGGCGCGGCCGGTTTCCTCGGTGGTGCGCACGGCCGCCCAGTCGGAGACGGCGACCCCGTCGAACCCCCACTCGCCCTTGAGGGGTTCCGCCAGGAGCGGGCTGGCCGTCATGGTCGTGCCGCCGACGGCGTTGTAACCCGCCATGACCAGCCACACCCCGGCCTCGACGGCAGCCTCGAAGGGCGCGAGGTACACCTCTCGCAGAGTCCGTTCGGACATCCGCACATCGACGGTCAGCCGGTCGGTCTCGGAGTCGTTGCCGACGTAGTGCTTGGCGGTGGCCGCCACCCCGAGGGCCTGGACGCCCCGGATCAGCGCGGCCCCGGTGCGGCCGGTCAGTTCCGGGTCCTCGGAGAAGCACTCGAAGTGCCGGCCGCCCAGCGGGCTCCGGTGGAGGTTGAGCGTGGGGGCCAGCACCACGTCGACGCCCTTGCGGGCGGCCTCGCCGGCGAGCAGGCCGCCGAGCCGCTCCACCAGTTCCTCGTCCCACATCGCCCCCAGGGCGGAGGCGGAGGGCAGCAGGACCGAGGTACGCCGCTCGTCCCATGCCTCGCCGCGCACCCCGGCCGGCCCGTCCGAGGTCACCATCTCCCGCAGTCCGATACCGGGCTCACCGGCGGTGCGCCAGGTCATCGCGCCGGTGAGCAGGCGCACCTTCTGCTCGAGACTCAGCCTGCCGATGAGCCGGTCGAGTGTCCCGTCGTCCATTCCCGCCCCACTTTCTGCCCCTCCGCTGTGGGAGAGCGCTCTCCCAACCATTCGACGAGGTCCTCCTCCCCGTCAAGCCCCTCCGGCCGGCGGTGGACGTCAGGCGCGCGGGCAGCGGAAGGAGCCCGACGGCACCCGCGCCGAGCGGGTGCCGTCGGGCCCGTGGGGACCGGCAGGGTCAGGGCAGCCGGTGGTCGGCGTTCAGCACAGCGCCGCGTTCGGGGCGGTACAGGTCGAAGCCCCGGGTGTCGCACTGCAGGCCGCCGTTGATGCAGTGGTCGACCAGGGCCTTGAGGGTCCGTTCCTCCCACGCGTTGAAGAAGTCGTAGTGGAAGGAGTAACCGCGGCCGCTGGCCAGGCGAACCTGGCTCATGTCGCCGTTGACCGGCCACGCCATCTTGAACTCGATCATCGGCAGGGCGACCGGGTGGGAGGCCGGGCACATGTTGTCGTTGGTGCCGGGCTTGACGACCGGGTAGGCCATGTGGCTCTGGTGGTCGGGGGTGTCGAGGTGCAGGCCGTTCCAGCAGCTGGGGGCCTGCATGCGCAGGTTGAGCTGGACGTCCGGCCGGCTCGGGCAGCTCGCCGGGATGTCGGTGTTGAAGAAGCTGTCACCGCACTCCCAGCCCTCGACGAAGCCCTTGTGGGCGCGGAACTGCTGTTCGGTCTGCATGGGGTTGCCGACGACGAACCGCAGTCCCTTGGGGAAGGGCCGCACGCTCCGGTAGTCGGTCACGCCTGCCTTGTAGTAGATGACCTGCGGGCCGACGGGCAGGATCTTCCGGTCGCCCTTGTACAGCGAGGGCATCCAGTAGGCGGAGGCGTCCGCGGGCGCCTTGCAGGTGGTGTCGCCTCCGTAGAGCGAGCCGGTGGTGCTGGCGGCGTCGGTGGAGGTGTTGCCCATGAACGTGTGGTCGTGGGACTTGCCGAACTGGCCCGGGTAGACGATCGGGTCGTCCGGCGCGGTGTGGGTCACGGAGCAGCCGGCCTGGAACTCGTGGTGGTAGGCCGGGGGCGGGGTGGCCGTGGACGGGACGACGCCGGTGACCGGGGGTACGGCCGGTATGTACCCGTCGCCGTCGGGGTCGTCGCCGGACGCCTGGGTCGACACCGCCATCGTGTGCCCGGTGTGAGCGCCGGCCGATGCGGCCGCCGGGGCGCCGCCGGGACCGGCCGCCGTGGCGACGGTGCCGACGCCGAGCACACTTGCGATCAGTGCGCTGCCGAGCAGCAGCGCGGGGAGTTTCGAACGCTTTCTCATGGGGCCTCCTGCCCTCTGAGGTGCTGAGTGGGGTGGTGCGAAGGGCGCCGCCGGGCGCCCTTCGCCGTCGTCAGCTGTAGACGCCGAACTCGTGCAGCGAGTAGCCCCAGCCGGTGCCACGCGCCGTCAGGTGCAGTCGTACGTGCCGCGCGGTCGCCGCGACGTCGATGGTGTCAATGTCGCCGTTGCCGGCGGTCGTGGTGTGGACCGTGCGCCAGGTGGTGCCGTTGTCCGAGACCTGCACCTCGTAGGACTTGGCGTAGGCGGGGTCCCATACGAGCTGGAGCTTGCGGATGGCGGTGGCGGCGCCGAGGTCGACCCGGATCCACTGCGGGTCGCTCCAGTCACTGGCCCAGCGCGTGTCCGCCCTGCCGTCCGTCGCCTTGGCGGGCTCGCACGGGCAGTCGCCGTACGACTGCTGGAAGGAGGACGCGGTGGTGGGCTTGTTCAGCGCCACGTTCGTACCGGTCACCGGCGGGGCGACGACCTTGACCGACTTCGTCTCGATGCCGGCGTTGCCGCGGCCGTCCTCGGCCTGGATGTACACCTTCCACACGCCGAGCTTCTCCGGGGCGGTCACGGCGAAGGTGCCGTTGCCGGTGGACCGCCACTTGGCCTCGACCAGCCGCTTGTCGCCGTTGGCGTAGTTGCCGCTGAGGAGGATCTTGTAGGTGACCGGGTCGCCGTCGGGATCGCGCACGTCGGCGCGGACCGTGAACTCGCCGCCCGCCGGAGCCGACGAGGCGGGGCTGACGGCCATGTTCGTGACGACCGGCGGGGTGTTGTCACCGGTGGTCGATCCGCTGTACGCCTTCTTGACGGCGTAGTAGGACAGCCTCTTCAGCCCGTCGGGCACGAGGTTGAACCAGATGCCGCCGAAGTCGTGCTCGACGCCGTAGTGGAAGAGGGTGGCGCCCAGTGCGACGCCCCGGTGGCCGGTGACGCAGTCCCAGGCCTTGGTGTAGCCCTCGGCCTTCTGCACGTCGGTCGGCTCGTCGGGGACGCCGTTGGCGTCGTCGGGCACCTCCCACTCACCGGCCGGACCGCCCTCGGTGATGATGTACGGCTTGGTGTAGCCACCCTCCTCCCAGTCCTCCTGCACATTGCAGATGTCGCCGTAGGAGTTCATCGAGTACAGGTCCAGGTCGGGCGCGTTGCGCTTGTAGTACGGCCACGCTCCCGTCCAGGCGTCGGTCGAGGTGACGGGGTGGTCGGGGTCGATGCTGTGGATCTTCTTGGCGACGTCGTTGACGAAGCCGGTGTAGGCGTTGCGCTGCGCCTCCAGCTCCGCCCCGCTGTAGCAGTTCTGCAGGCCGAGGACCGATTCGTTGCCGACGTTCCACATGAGGGTCGCGGGGTGGCTCTTGTACGTCTCCACCCACTTGGCGAACTCGGTGAGCATGTTGTTCTTGTACGTGGTGTCGGTGACGTAGTTGACGCAGCCTCCGGAGCCGGGACCGCCACCGGGCTGCAGCCAGAAGCCGTTGACGATCTTGATGCCGTGCGCGGCGGCGCTGTCCAGCAGCGGCTTGGTGCCGCCGTCGGTGCCCCAGGTGCGGATGGTGTTGACGCCCATGGATTTGACGTCGGGCATGTACTTCGGGGCGTCCGCGATGGCGGGTCCCCAGGTCAGGCCCTTGACGGTGTACGGCTGGCCGCCGACGGTCAGTTGCCAGTTCCCCTGTGAGCCGGTGACCTGGACCGCTCCCGTGGCGGGCGGTGTGCCGTCCGTGGTCCCGTACACCTGGAACTCCCAGAGGGAGTAGCCGTAGCCGCCGGAGCGCTCGGTGCCCAGCATGCGGACGTAGCGGCCGGAGCCGGAGACGGCGATCTCGTCCGTGCCGCCGTCACCGCCGGTCACGGTCTTCAGGGTCCGCCAGTCGGTGCCGTTGTCGGAGGCCTGGATCTGGTAGCCCTTGCCGTACGCGCCCTCCCAGGTCAGCACCACGCGGCTGAGGTCGGACCGCTGTCCGAGGTCGACCTGGAACCACTGCGGGTCGCTCCACCGGCTGGCCCAACGGGTGCCGGTGAGGTTGCCGTCGACGGCCGCCGAGGGGGCGTATCCGGCGCCTTCCTGGGACGAGGCGGTGGCGGGCTTTCCCTGGGAGAGCAGGGTCTCCGCCGCCTGGGCGGGCGGGGCGGCGAGGGCGAGCGACGACGCCACCAGTGCGCCGAGGGTGAGCAGGGGGACGGCGCGGCGGCCGGCTGGTCTGCGGTAGTAGGGGGCTGTGGTCACATCTGCTCCAGACGGGTTGGGGAGAGCCGACGGTGCGGGGCTGTGGGAGCACCGCGTGGTGGCCCCTCCGGGCCGGAGCGAGGGGACGTCATCCGGCCCGGAGAGGAGTCGTGGCCGACGGGTGGTTCGGTCAGGGGTAGGACACGACGGTGGACGGCACGGTCGAGGTGCCGGCGGGCACCGTGGAGGCGCCGGTGTCGTTGATGACGTGGTTGTAGTGGCCCATGCCGCCGAGGGAGACCACGAGGAGGCTGTGGAACTTCACTCCCGGTTTGACGGGGGTCTTGAAGCCGTGGTCCTGGCGGATGCCCGGGGCGACGTTGTAGTTGCAGTAGCTGCCCAGGCCCCACGCCTCGTGGGTGTCCACCGAGTCGTCGACCCGGTAGGCGGCGTACCCCTTCGTCGAACCGTTCTGGATGGCGGCCTGGTTGGGGGCGTCGTACGCCTTCTCGTTCTGGTAGAAGATCGTGCGGCCGCGTTCGCCGTACCACTCGACGTCGTACTTGTTGAAGTGTTCGACGAACAGTCCGGTGGCCAGGACGTCGTCGCCGTTGACGCGGACGCCGTAGTCGGCCCGGTTGGTCTCCCAGCCGACGCCCTCGCCGTGGTCGGCCCGCCACACCCAGGTGTGGTCGATGATCGTGTCGTGGCTGTTGACCACCATGCTGGTGGTGGCCTTGCCCGCGCCCGCGCCGCCGATGCGGATGTAGACGTCCTGGACGGTGGTGGGGTTGGCCGCGTGGTCGGTGGACGCGCCCTGCGGGCCGATCTCCAGCAGGGTGGGGGAGTTGACCGGTCCGGCGTCGATGAGGAAGCCGGCGAGCCGCACGCCGTCGACGTCGGCGATCTTCATGGCGGTCACCCCGTTGTCCGGGATGATGGTGGCGAGGCCGAGGCCCAGCACGATGGTGTTCGCCCGGTTGACCTCGATCGTCCGGTCGACGTGGTAGACGCCCGGGGTGAACAGCAGGTGCAGGCCCTGGGCGAGGGCGGCGTTGATGGTGGCGGCGGTGGCGCCGGGCTTGACGACGTAGAACTTGCTCAGCGGGATCGACTCGCCCTGCGGGGTGCCATTGGCCCAGGTGGTGCCGCGGGCGTTGGTGCGCTTGGCGGGGGTGAAGACCTTGTACTCGTTGCCGTCCAGGTAGAGGAAGGGCTTCTCGCGGGAGATCGGCGTCGTGTCGAGCGTGGTGTAACGGGGCTCGGGGAAGCCGGTGGCGGGAGCGCCCTCGACACCCGAGAAGACCTGGTTCCACACGCTGTTGGACCAGCCGCCGATGGAGCTGTCGCGGGTGTACCACTGCTGCTGCGAGTAGTTGCCGACCTGGCCGTCGATCTTGCTGTCGGCGATGTAGCCGCCGCTGGCCCAGCCGTAGCCGTTGGGCGCGAGGTTGAGGCCGCCCTTGACGTGCATCCGGCGGAACGAGGCGGCCTGCGAGACCGCCCACCGGTTGGTGCCGTTGACCGGATTCACGGCGAGGTTCTCCGCGCCGCGCCAGAAGTTCTGGGTGGCGTTGCCGTTGAACCAGCCGGCGTCGACGGTGACGTCACCGTCGATCGTCGTGTCGTCGGGGCGCAGGCCGAGACCGGCGATCTGGGTGTAGAAGCCGATCTGGGCGTTGAGGCCGTTGTAGGTGCCCGGCTTGAGGAGGAAGGCGTGCCGGCCGGAGCCGAACTGCGCCGACTCCTGCTCCTTGAAGACCTGGTCCAGCTTGGCCTGGATGCCGGGCGTGGACGGGTCGAGGACGTGCACGTTCGGACCCAGGTCGCCACCGCCCGGGATGACCGGACCGGGGTCGTCGCCGGTGGTGCCGTACACCTTGAACTCCCAGAGGGAGTAGCCGTATCCGGTGGCGCGGGCGGTGCCGAGCATGCGGACGTACCGGGCGGTGCCGGAGACGTTCACGGTCTCCGTGCCGCCGGCGCCGGTGGTGGTGGAGTAGGCCGTCGACCAGTCCGTGCCGTTCTGGGACGTCTCGATGCGGTAGGACTTGGCGTAGGCGGCCTCCCAGCGAAGCTCGACTCGGCTGAGGGAGGCGGGGGCGCCGAGGTCGACGCGGATCCACTGCGGATCGGCGGCGGCGCTGGACCAGCGGGTGCCGTTGTCGCCGTCGACGGCCGCGGTCGCCGGGGTGCCGTAGTGCTCCTGGCTGGAGGCGGTGACCGGCTTGCCCTGCGACAGCAGCACGGGAGCGGCCTGGGCCTGCGCGGCGGGGACGACGGCGAGAAGGGCGGCGGCCAGTGCGGTGACCAGTGCGCCGACGAGGCCGCGGCGGCCGGGTCTGCGCGACACCGATGTCGCCGGGGGTATGCCGACAGTGGGCATGGAAGGGCTCCTTGACACGGAACAGTTGGGAGAGCGCTCTCCGGAACCTTGCCCGTCGGGTCGGTCACGGTCAAGGTTTCGGACACGTCTTTTCTTTTGGCTTGCATTAAGTGTGGGGGCAGGTTCCCGGCCTTCGTCGGTTCCGACCTGCTCGTGGGGCGGTGTGCGGCCGGCGTCGGCTTCACGGGCCGGCTCTTCCGGTCACGCTCGCCTACGCCACAGCACGGTTCCTGATCGTCGACGTGCTTGCGAGACCGCGCGATGGGGAACGCACGAGCTCGGACCATGAGCCCTCTGCCCGCGGCGCGTGCACTCCCTTCCGGTCGACGCCAGGGCCAGTGCTTCGTGCGGGTACGCGGTCGCGCTCACGTGCCGGCAGCTGGAAGCACCGACTGTCCCGCTGCCTGCCGGCGCAGCACATGAGGTGCTCGACGTGAACCGGCCCGACCGTACGGCCCGTCGCAGGAACGGGAAGTCGGACCCGGTCGATGGTCAGGAAACGGCGCGGGCGGTGTCGAGCGGTCGGGCCCGCGTACGGGCGAAGGCCCGTGACGGGCCGGTGCGGAGTGCGCGGATGTTCAAGCCGGCGAAGGATCCCGCGGTCAAGGCGCACGCAGGTGATCAACCAGCTCAAGGCCGCGCCGGTCACCGCAGACCCGGTACCGCGGGAGGAGTTGGCGTGCTGGGCGGCACCGCGCTGTTCCGCACCTGCGCGGACTTCGGCGGCGTGGAGCGGGATGACGTTGAGGGGGAGGGCGTATTTGGGTCCACCCGCATCACCCTGCCCATGCCGGCCCAGCGCATCGAACAGCTGACCGTGCGGATCCGCATCCTCGGCCGGCGCCCGGCCCGGCCCATGGAGCGTCACTTCCCGCAGTTGCCTGCATCGGCGGTCAGAAGGAAGCCTGCTCTTCTCCGCGGGCTCCCGCCCACGGCCAGCACGAGTACTCCGAGGACCGATCACACCAGCCCTTCGACCTGGGACTCAAGTCGGAGGCGACCCGCTGTGCGCGGGACACGGAACGGTCAGCGGCGCTCGGTTGGATCCTCGGCGGCCCGGAGGCTGGTGTTGTGCTCGTGGATCAGCCGCAGCGCCGCGTCGCGGTCCCGTCGGTCGAGAGTGTCGACCAGGTCGCGGTGCAGTTCGTGCCGGTGGGCGATGTACTCGCCCAGGGGCTGGTCGCTGGTGGGCAGGACCGTCAGCGTGTGGCTCCGTTGGCCGTACCCGCGCCCTTGGCGTCCAGGCACTTGCCCAGCGCCCGCAGCGTGCCGTCCGCCGGGGCGGTCCACCGCTGCGCGTCGGTGTCGTTGGAGGACCACGACTGGACGGCGGTGCCGTTGTCGGACCTGCCGCCGTCGACGTCCATGCACTTGCCGGCGATCGCGGATCTCACCTGACCGCCGATGGGGACGGGTTCGCCGATCCAGCCGGCGGTTTCGGCGGCCAGGATGCCGTCGTAGAAGGCGGCGGCCATCTTCCGGTAGCCGGCGTCATTGGGGTGCAGGCCGTCGGCCAGGTCCCCCGTGTTCAGGCCGCCCATGTCGCCATGTCGACATAGCGCACGTGCTTGCCCGCGGCCTGTTTCGCCTGGACCATCCCCGGGATCCGTTGGTCGAACGCGCCTCTGTTCGCCTCGACCGAGGAGTTCGTGGAGACGGTCAGCGACGCGACCAGCACGGTCGCGTCCGGTGCACCCGCCACCACCTGGTCGATGAGCGCGTTGAGCCGGTCCGCCGCGGTGGGCACCTGGTAGTTCTGGCCCAGGTCGTTGGTGCCGATCATCAGGGTCACGACGTTGGGCCGGTAACGGGAGAGCGAGGCGTCCGCGATCGAGGCGATCTGGTCGATCCGCCAGCCGGAGTGGCCTTCGTTGTCGGGGGTCCGCCATGGAGCCCGCCCGGGACGTCCCCACGAAGTCCAGTGCGTACCCTCTGGCACTCAACCCGTCCCAGAGCGGGCCCCTGTAGCCGTTTCCGGTGCTGCTCCCGATCCCGTCGGTGATCGAGTCGCCCAGCGGCATGACGCGCAGGGCGGACACCGCCGGCGCCTGCTCGGCCGCGGCGACGGGCAGCGTGCCCCCCAGAGCACGCCTGCGGCTGTGGCTGACGCCACGGAAAGAGTTGCGATGAGCCTCTTCATCGGTCAGTCCTCAAAGTGGAGTCGGTTCGGTTCAGGTCGCTGCCCGACGCTTCCGGAATCGGCGCCGGGTCGTCCACGGCCGGTACTGTCAGCGGCTGACGGGTCTGTCCTCGGCTCCCTCACCCCGTGGCGGCGTTGAGGAGGTCGAGCACGCTCTGCTGGCAGCCGTAGCCGGTGGTCGTGCTGCCGCCGCTCCAGTGCGGGCCGTACTGGTCGAGTGCGTTGCGGTCGCGGTCGTAGGCGCTGTTCGCCCAGCGGGTGAGGGCAGCGGTGTAGGGATGGTCCGGCAGCTCGCGGTTGAGGGTGCCGAGTCCGCGGACGTAGGCGCCCTTGAAGCTCGGGCCGTCCCCCGTGCAACCGTCACCCTCGCCGGGCTCTCGCAGGACGCCGTCCGTCTGGAGCCGGACGGTGGAGGCGTCGGCCAGGCCGCGCGCGGTCGTCAGGAGGCTGGGGTCGCCGGTGGCCCGGTGGAACTCGGTCAAGGCGCCCAGGATGACGCCCTGGTTGTAGGTCCAGGTGGGTTGGCCGTTGTTGGCGCAGTCGTCGCCGAGACCGTCGTTGATCAGGCGGTCACCGTTGATCATGCCGCTGTTCCGGAACCAGTTCCATTCCCTCTTCGCCCGGTCCAGATAGGTGGTGTCACCGGGGATCCGGTTGTGCAGGGCCGAAGTCAGCTGGAGGAAGAGCTCGTTGGTGATGGCGTTCTTGTAGTCGCCGTTCGTGTTCCAGCGGACCCCGCCACCACAGGTGTCGTTCCAGTTGGCGTACATGTGGTCCGCGTCGGCCCGCGCGGTGTCGAGGTACCGCCGGTCGCCGGTCAGGTCGTAGGCGGCGATCCAGGCCAGACCCCACCACCCCGTGTCATCGAGGTACTCGTTGCGGAACTGCCCTCCCTGCGCGTTGATGTTCTTCTCGTACGTGTCGGCGATGGCGTAGGAATAGCTGCCCATGCCGCTGGTCCGGATGTTGTCGATGATCGCGGTCAGGGCGTTGGCACTGGTCCACCAGCCGTTGCCGCCGAAGAGTTCGCTGTCCCGGTCGTACGACATCATCAGGGCGGTGGCCGCCGCGGTACTCCTGCTGCCCGCGTTCCAGGTGGTGCGCGCCCATGGGGTGCACGCGATGGTGCCTCCGGCCGGCTGTCCGCAGGCTCGAAGGGCCCCGACGCCCTGGGTGTTCCAGTCGTCGACGTTGTACATCAGGGTCCGCCAGCCCTGCCCTCCGGAAGGCACCGCGGTGTCGCCGAGACGGCTTCCCGACTCCCAGGTCCGGCCGCCGTCCATGGATCGGTCCAGCCAGACCCGGTCGCCGGGACCACCGTTGTCGATGGACGCCCACCCCATCGCGTCGGCGTCGTCGAAGTGCAGCGCGATCGAGCGCGAGGAGACCCTGGTGGTGACGGGAGTACGGTCCCCCGTACCCAGTGCCGGGTCCCGCGCGTCGCAGTACTTGTTGCACACGACCGTCGGCGCCGCCGTGGCGGGGGGTGTCGACACTTCGCCGACGACCAGTGCGGATAACGATGTCAGAGTGCTCGCGAGGGCGGCCGAAACAGAACTCAGTGGCTTCATGGAGGAGGCTCCTGAAACGTCTGGTCACAGTGGGGGGCGCTCTGTCGACCGGCCGAGAGCGCTCTCTGAAGTTAGCCACGCCGCATGGCCACGTCAACGCATCGACCGTGTCGGCACATTGAGGCCATCTTGTTGACAGACCTTCGTGACAGCGGTCTCATGTGGTTGCTCTCTTGGCCCTCGGCACCGGTGATGGCGGCCCCGTGACCGTCCGCGGCGTCCCGTGCCTGAAGAGCGCGGGCGTCCTCACGGACTCCACCGGTGAGGTCTGTCCGGACGGTAGGTGCGCACGGTTCACGGCCGTCACCGGCCAGGAGGACGAGACCGGAACGAACGGCAGCGTCGCCTTCGGGGCCCTCGTCGGCGAGAAGAATATCTGCACAACCGACGACCTCGACGCCGTCGCAGTGGGGACGGACGTCACCGGCACCGAACGGCTAACCCTCCGGGTCAGGGGCGCCGACGACGGCAACGCCCTCGACCACGCGAGCCGGGCCAGGCGACCGGGCACTGCGGCACCCGGTCCGGTGCGGGGCCTCGACCCCGCCGACGACGGGGACCTACGGACGCGTGCGACCCTCGCAGGCACTGCCACCCTCCCAGACCTCCTCCGGGCCGGGCTGGCTTTCGTGCGCGGCTACAAATCACCGGCAACCAGACCTACCTCAACCAGGCGCGATACGCCTTCGACCGCCTCTACAACCGGGGCTGGGACGGTGTCCTCGGCGGCGGCATCTGGTGGGACATCCGCAAGCGCGACAAGAACGCCCTCAGCAACAGCCCGGCGGCCGTTCTCGGCTGCCTGATCTACGAGTCCAACGGTGACCGCGGATACCTGGACAAGGCACGAGCGATCTTCGACTGGGTGTGGGAGAGGCTGCTCGACCGCTCGACCGGCAGCCGACCTGAGCCGCGTGCTGCCGAACCTGCGATCACCGTCGCCTCGAACTCCTCCGACCCGAGCCGCCTTTCATGCAGCCGCCATGACCGAGACAGCAGCCGTTCCCGCGTCGCCACCGATCAGTGACGCCGACCCGTTCGCCGCCGAGTACCTGGCACACCCCGAGCCACTGCACCGGCGGTTGCGCGAAGCCGGCCCCGTCGTCCGCCTGTCCCGTTACGACGTACACGTCCTGGCCCGTCACCAGGAAGTGCACGCCGCCCTCGTCGACTGGCAGACCTTCCAGTCCGGTGCCGGAGTCGGACTGGCCAGTTTCCGCCACGACGACCCCGTGATCACCACCGGCCGCAAGGCCACCCGGAACCACCGACTCACCGATGCCGAGAAGGAAGCGAACCGGCTGATCAGCCGCGAACGCGCCGCCGGCGAGCACGGGTTCGCCCACCTCAAGTCCTGGCGCATCCTGACCAAGGTCCGCATGAACGCCCGCCACGCGACCACCCTCCTGCGGGCCCTCCTCGTCCTCGCGAACACCGGTCCAGAGGTGACCGACGATCACCCCCGCAGTGATCATGATGCTGACCGGCAGGAGTCCGTCACTCCCGGACCACACCAGCCCCCCCAGCCCCGCGAGCCGCGGAATCAGGATGAAACGATCCCACTGGTCGTTCGCGGCGTTCGCCGTACCTATCCAGCACCTCGGCGGCGAGCGTCGTCCAGGACGTCACGCAGTGCCCAGTAGGCGGGTTTCACCTCGTACGTCGCGTCCCAGGGAAGAGCGTTTCCCGGACTCGGGGGATAGTGTCGCAGGTCAGCCGTGGAGCCGTACTTGTCGGTGAAACCCCAGGTCGAGAACGAGGTGCAGTTGGGTTCTTCGCCGCAGACTGCGAGTTTCCCCGCCAACTGGCGGGCCTGGATGTCCTCTTCGTCCTCGTCGACGAGGACGTCCGCCTCCGAGACCCGGGCCTTCAGGCCGAGCCCGGCCAAAGCCCTGACCTTGCGTCGGAAGACCTCGGGGTCGGTACGGTCGCCGACGGCGTATTCGTGGTCCTGGAAACCGACGCCATCGATCGGAACGCCCCGCTCCTTCAACCGGATCAGCAGCGCGTAGAGGGCATCCCAGCGTGGACCGTCCTCCTCCACCCCGTACTCGTTGAGGTACAGCACCGCGTGCGGGTCGGCCTCGCGGGCAGCATGGAAGGCGATGTCGATGTACTGCTCACCCATCGCTTCGAACCACAACTGTGGCCGCACGCCCCGGTTGCCGTTGAAGTAGTCCTCATCCTCGTCGGACATGGGCTCGTTCACCACGTCCCATTCCGCCACCTTCCCCCGGAAGTGGCCCGCTACCGCGCGTATGTGCTCCACCATGACGCGCCTGCGTTGCTCGTGCGTCATCTCGGCGCGCATCCATGCGGGCAGGGCTTCGAACCAGACGAGGGTGTGGCCATGCACCTTCATCCTGTTGGCCTCGGCGAAGTCCACCAAGGTATCGCCTTCCGCGAACGCGAACACGCCGCGTCGAGGCTGGACGAACTGCGGCTTGAAGTCGTTCTCCGGCGTAAGCATGGAGAACTCCTCACCCGCCGTCCGGCGGTAGGCGCTGTCAGTCAGCAAGGGGCCCGCGGCCAGGGCGGTTCCCATACGGATCGGGCGTGGGAGAACCGCCGCCAGATCACGCATCGCATCGCTGGACCGGGGCACTCGCAGGCCAGGCGCGTCCACGACGGACATCCGGCCCCGTCCCAGTGACCGCGCGTGGAGATCGCTGAGGGTCCAGCCCTTCCCGCGGGCTCCCGCATCCGCGCCGAACCAGATGCGGCCACTGCCGAAGACGTCCCGCGCGGGAACGGTTCCCACGACCCTGCCGTCGGCCTCCAGCACAAGCCTGTTTGCGCGGACTTCGACGGCGAGGCGGACTTCGAGCCCCAGGCCGCTCCCGAAGGTCCGGGTCATCGCAGGTCTGTCGGAGTCCCCGTCCCAGCGGTCGATCCGGAGCCTCCCACCGACCACGCCGATGCGCACGCCGCGCCGTTCGTAGCGCCATTCGTCGTAGATGACCGGCGTCTCACCGTACAGATGCAGGTAGGCATCCGTGTCATCCGTGCGCCGCAGGCCGGCTTCGATCCGGACATCCCCTCGGAACACCATGTGGGGACCGCGCAGGTTCACCGGTGGGTTCGGCTGTCCGCCGGTACCGTCCTGGCGTGTGATGCGCCGGTCGAGGGGTGTGACCCGTACCCCTGTGTGCGTGGGCTTCCCGCCGGCGAAGTGAGCCCAGTCCCTGCCGTTCAGGAGGTCCTCCACAGGTCCCCCTGCGGGCGCGGAGGTGTCGGCACGGTCCCCCGAGGCACCAGCGACCAAGGCACACACAACCGCGATGACAGCGCTCTTTCGAAACCGCATGAACAGCAGTACTCCGTATCCTCA
The DNA here is from genome assembly GCF_044334705.1 of Streptomyces sp. NPDC020731. Classification (NCBI taxonomy): domain Bacteria; kingdom Bacillati; phylum Actinomycetota; class Actinomycetes; order Kitasatosporales; family Streptomycetaceae; genus Streptomyces; species Streptomyces sp. NPDC020731. Next base: position 13,149 of record NZ_JBIRTN010000024.1, on the reverse strand, counting down.
GCCCGTCTTCCGACGGCATCGCCGCCCTCAGCCACACCGTCGCCGAGCACCGTCCTCCCCAGCCGAGGCAAGAACGGTGCGCAACCGATCGCGCCGCCCCGCTGTGACTGATCGCCATTGTTTCAGGTGCGAGTGAGGGACCGTCGGCCGAGGACCGTTCGGGAACGACGGCCGGAGAGCGGTCGGTACGGTCGGCGGTGGGCCGGTACGGTCGGCAATGGGATCGTTTCATCCTGATTCCGCAGCTCGCGGGGCTGGGGGGCTGGTGTGGTCCGGGAGTGACGGACTCCTGCCGGTCAGCATCATGATCACTGCGGGGGTGATCGCGGTCACCTCTGGACCGGTGTTCGCGAGGACGAGGAGGGCCCGCAGGAGGGTGGTCGCGTGGCGGGCGTTCATGCGGACCTTGGTCAGGATGCGCCAGGACTTGAGGTGGGCGAACCCGTGCTCGCCGGCGGCGCGTTCGCGGCTGATCAGCCGGTTCGCTTCCTTCTCGGCATCGGTGAGTCGGTGGTTCCGGGTGGCCTTGCGGCCGGTGGTGATCACGGGGTCGTCGTCGGGCTGGTCGTCCAGGCCGACGAAGCCGAGGTCGGCCAGGGTGCCGAGGCCGGCCTCGCGGAGATGCGCGGTGATCTTGTCGTGGCGGGCGGCGGTGATCTCGCTGGACCGGCCGGGCCGGGCGGAGGAGATACCGGCCGGCTCCGTGCGCAACAGCTCCGCACGTTCCTCCAGCTCAAGCCGCTGCTGTACCGTCCACGTCAGCACATCCGTCATGCCGCGGAACCTACGCGGCCAGCCGCCGGGCCCGCCTCAGAACGCCCGACCTCACCCGTGACAGACGATCACGTGCTGACGATCTCGCCCCCGACCAGCCGGAGCCCACCAGCCACGACCCACACCAGGGCACATGACCTGCGATTTTCAGGATGGAACGCGCTCAATGGGAGATGCCCGAGGGAGGAGTGTGCGGCGCCCGACTCGTACGTACGACAGGGGAGCCCCGTATCCGCCATGCCGCCGCCTCCCGGCAGCGATACCGGACGCATGGACACGACGCCCACCGCTCCCCGCGCCGAGGTGCTGCGGGACCGCTGCCGCAGCCGGCTGCCCGAGCGATTGCAGGAGCTGGCCGGCCCTGTCGAGGGCGACGTGGACCTGCCGCTCCACATCGTCTGGTCCGGGCGGACGAGCTACAGCCTGGACCGTCCGAAGTCCCGCATGACGCTCTACCGGACCGTCCTCGCCGAAGGACTGCGCGAGGACCTGGCGGCCCTCCTGCACCACCGGCTGCTCGCCGAGCAGTGGCCCGTGCTGCGGCGCTTGATCAGTCCCTACATCCGCGAGGTCTGGGAGGACGCCTTCCCCGAGCTGCTCCGCGCCGCTCCGGCCGACACGACCGCCGCATGAAGCTCACTCCGCTCCACGAGCGTCTCCTCGCCGACGTCCTCGACCTCGGCTCCCCCTACCCTCTGGTCCTCACCGGCGGATACGCCGCGCAGGCCCACGGCCCGGTCGAACGCTTCAGCCGTGACCTCGACGCCGCCACCGAGAACCCTGCTCCGATGCGGGAGATCGTCGCCTCACTCACCGCAGGCCCCAGCGTGCGCGGAGGGCGGACCACGCACGTCCGGACCGATCCGCTCAGCGGCCGTTTCCTCGTCACCGATCCGGACACCGGCGAGGAGTGCGAGGCCGACGTCTTCAAGGAGGCGTTCTGGGCTCCGTCCGCCCAGACCCCCTACGGCCCCGTTCTTTCCCTCGACGACGTGATCGGCACCAAGGTCCGTGCCCTCGCCGGCCGCGGCACCGTCCGCGACCTCATCGACGTCCGGGCCGCCTCCCGCCACCGCTCCACCGCCGACCTCGAATCCCTGGGCCGCCGTCGCGCCCACGACGAGTTCAGCCTCGAAGACCTTCGGGACCGGCTCATCGGCGCGGACTGGTACGAGGATGAGGACTACACCGCGTACGGGCTCACCTCCCGGCAGATCGAAGAACTCAAGGTGTGGGCGCTGGAGTGGGCGGAGGATCTGGGTGCGCGGATCCATGACGAGAACGCCTGGGGCGAGGGCGAGGGTGAGGGCGCGGAAACAGGAACGGTCTGGGTCAGCGGGCGTTGCTCCAGCCGCCTGTGCCGGCGGAGTACGAGTCGAGCAGGTCCACCACGAAGACCAGGGTCGAGCCCGCCGGGATCAACGGCGAGGGCGACTGGTTGCCGTAGCCGAGACGCGGGGGAACGACGATCTCACGCCGACCGCCGACCTTCATCCCCCTCAACCCCCGGTCCCAGCCCTTGATGACCCTGCCGCTGCCCAGTGCGAACTTGAAGGGCTGGTCACGGTCCCAGGAGGAGTCGAACTCCTTCCCGGTCTCGAAGGTCACCCCGACGTAGTGGACCCTGACCACCATGCCCGGCTTCACCTCGGCCCCGTCCCCGACGACCAGGTCCCGGACGGTCAGTTCGGCAGGCGCAGCACCCTCCGGGACGTCGACCTCGGGCTTCGTCAGTTCACTCATCGCAGTTCCGTCACTCTCCGTCGCAGACCCTCGTGCGGGCCGACCCGGCCCATGGACACTCCATGCGGCAGAGGATCACGCTAACGCGCATGCCGGTTTCCGGAGCGCACCGGATCAGTGGCCGCGCATGGCGGTCCGTCGCACGGCCGGCGCACGAGCCCTCGCGCGCTCGGGCGGGACGCGGTGGCTCGGGTTGCACGGCAGCCGCCCGGGCGGGAAGCGGCGCAGAGGGTCAGGGCCGACGCGCGCCTTTCAGTCGACTGCGTCGAGTCGCGCCGCCGCCCGCAGGTCCCTGAACGACGAGATGACCTCGGCCAAGCCGTACCGCAGGGGCATCTCCGACTGCCCGCCGGGCCAGGGTCTTTGAGAAGTGATCGGGCCTTGCCCCCGGGGAGTGGACACCTGTTCGTGTTGTTATGCGGCAAGTGCCAGGGTAGCTGACCGCTGTTCGTAGGCGATCGGTGCCTGGTGTCCGTTCGCCGAGTGTCGTCGGCGGGTGTTGTAGCGGGTGGTCGCTGTGCAGGGCGTCGAAGGTGACCACGGTGCCGGCCAGATCGAGTGGTTCCAGCAGCGGTCGGAAGGCGGCCGTCTCGTTGGTCGTGGCCCCCACCTCCCGCTGGGCCAGGGTGACGGTGGGGGAGTGGGTGACGGCGGACAGCAGGTGCCGGTGGCGCTGCTGTTGGTGCGCGGAGCCGGACAGCGCCTTGCCGTCCACCGCGATCGCCGCCCTGGGCGCCGGGCCGGTGGTGGCGACGTCGGTGTGGTCGCGTTCGGCCAGGTAGGCGCCGATCACGGCGTCCAGCACATCGCCGTCGAGGGCGGCCAGGAGCCGGGTGAGGGTGGCATGGGACGGGGCGCGGCGGCGTCCGGGCAGGTGGCGGCGGATGCCGGGCTGTTCCAGCACTGTGGTGGTGGCGTGCTGGCCCCACTCGGTGATCTCGGTGATGGTCCGGGCGCCGGAGACGACTGCGCAGGCGCAGACCAGCAGCAGGCCGCCCTGTTCGCCTGGGCCAGGGCAGAGTTGAGCTGCTTTTGCCGTCCGGCCGAGGGGTTATTACGATCGTCACGTGCGCAGATAATTGAGGGGAGGGCGATGAGGAGGCATCAATGCTTTTTCCCGACCCCTTGCCAGATCTTTTGACGCCAGACCTGGGGATGAGTGCGGCGCTGACAGCAGCACAGGCGCAGACGGGCCTTACGTTTCCCGCCTTGGGTGTACACCTGAAATGCCCCATCTCGGTGGTGGCGGTCCGGAACCCGACCAGCACCTCCCCGTCCTTCGCTTATGCCGGTTTCCGTGACAGGGAGATGCATTTCTCGGGCAGCCTGCTGAAGGTCGCGGCCATGCTCGCCGCCTTCGAGTTGCGGCAGAGCGCTTCCGATTTTGCCGTCACCGAAGGCGACTGCTCGGCGAACGTGGTGTTCAACGACTTGAAGTCGGCTTTCAACGCAAACATCCAGACAGCCGCCCCGCGTTTCCTGAGCGAACCGGGCATCACCGAGCAGATGCGCGTGCCCAAGTACCCCAGGATCTTCGATTCCCCGCAGGGCCTCGCGAGTGGCGGATGCCTGGTGTCGTTCAGCCCCGATTTTGCGGCACACGTGCGAAGCATGATCGTACCCAGCAACAACGACGAAGCCGCTGCCACGATCAAAGCGCTCGGGTACAGCTGGATCAATGGGCTGTTGGCAAATGCCGGCCTCTTCGACCAGACCGCGAATCGGGGCATCTGGCTGGCCGGGACGTTCAAGCCCGGTCCTCCCGATCCCTTCCCTGCCGTGCGGGTGCCCTCGATGAATGACGGCGACTCAGCGCAGGCGACCACGACCATCGATATGGCGCGGTTCCTCGCACTGCTCATCGAAGGCGCAACACTGGACTCGCGCAGCGTTGACGGTATTGCCTCCGAAATGCGTGACCTCCTGGCCGACGCACAGTCCGTCGGTGACCGCTCTTTCATGACCACGGGAGCCCGGCCGGGCCTCAACGGCCTCGGCGCAGGTTTCACGATCACGCATTCGAAGATTGGACTGGGGCCCCTCAGTTCCGGGGGAGTAGTCGCCTCCGAGGCGACCATCCTCTCCCACAACGACACCGGCCAGCAATTCCTCGTCGTTTGGCAGAACCTGCTGAACCTGAACGACCGCCACAACGCGATGTCGTTCATGGTGCGCCGAACCCTCCTCAATTTCCTTGGCATTCCTTGACCCGTAGCGGAAGCTCCGGTATCGGGAGCTGCCCGTTCCGCCCCCAGTGGCGGGAGTCCGTCACCGGAGTGAGCATGGAAGAGAGGTGGAGGTGCCTACGGCGCACCTCGCTCCTCGCGTGACCCTTCACCAGTTTCATGAGCTCGGGTGAGGCGTTCCTCATGTCTTTCCGTATCCGGCGTCCTGTTTCTCTGAGGCTCGGGGAAGAGCTGTGCAACCATCCCGGTGATGGCCAGCACGATGACCACGGCGACCGGGTCGGCCGCGAAGGGTTCGGCGGCGGGCGATTCGGCGGCCGGCCGCACGGCCGGCCTCATGGTCCTGGTCCGCATCCAGGCCCGGGGTCATTTCCCGGCCCCGACCGGCCCCCGGAGCCTGAGCCGCCGCACGAGGTGGACGTTGCGGAGGGGCCGTTCCGGGTGGTGCGGCCGGCGGACATGCTCGTCGTCGACATCGCCCTGGTCAACTTGCGCTTCGACGGCCGCCGCCTGGTGCGCAAGGACCGGGCGCAGCCCTCGTTCGTCCTCGCGGGGCTGCCGCCGCAGCATGTGCTGGAAGAGGTCCCCCTGAATCTGAAGGTCACTGCTTCCATGAAGGCAGTCACCGCCGGCTCGACCCGTCTGGCTTTCTTGGTGCCGGACAACATCGACAGTTTGGACCTGTCGCTGGACGCGCTGCTCGGCTGGGCGCGCCTGGTGCCCATGACGGTGCCCGTCGTTGGCCCACAGAGCCCGGACACGCCGGGAACGACGGTCTTCCAGGGCCTTCCCCGAAGCGTCATCGAGTTCCCCACCCGGCTGTTCCTCTCCTACGACGACCCCGTGGACTGGGTCGGCCACCCCCAATCCCAACAGGCCGACGGCCGGAACGCGTTGTGGCACGCCCGGTTGCAGTTGCACGGTGAACGGGACGGCGACGTGCGGCTGCGGGCCTTTGCGACGGCCGGGGACCGGGGGGCACCGCCGGGGAACAGTCCGATCACTGCCGACAACATGGCGGACCTCGTCACCCTCAGCAGCCGGGTCGAGTTGGTCCCGCCTGGCGACGTGCCGATCGATGTACCCAGCGCGCCGTTGCATGCCGAGCAGTTCATCGTGACGCCTCAGGGCTCCTCGGTCCACCTGCACGGCCTATGGGGCAGTCCGCCGAATACCCCCGAGGAGCGGGAACGGTACAGGAAGGTCGGACGTCACTTCCCCAATGTGGTGGCGTACGACCACATCACGGGACTGGGGCGTGACCAGTACGTCCGCGTCGTGATACACGGCAGCTTGTCGACCGGCCACGAGTCCCTCCTCGTGACGGAAACCAGGCGGTGGTTCATCGCGGGCGCGGACGACGGAATCGTCGCCTACCTGCACAAGGAGCAGCACATCGTCGTCAAGCAGCCGGAGGTCGAGTACGGAGCTCATACCGGCTTCCAGCACGCAGGACGCGAAATGCCGTTCCGCACGCTGCGCATCACGGACCGGGTCACCCCACTGATCCAGACTCGGACGGACAACCCGCAAAACGTGGCTTTCTGGGTGAACCTCGAGGACTCCGGTAAGGACTTCGATTTCACCCTGATCGGCACAGACGCGGAGGGGCGCAAGGTCAGCTTCACCATGCCTCTGGTGTTCGTGCCCGACGGACTGACCGATGAACAGGAGCAGTTGACGAGGCTGTACAACCCGGCGACGCCAACAGAAGAAACGAAGGCAATGATGGAGAAGCGCCTGAGGCGGGAGATGCATGGTCAAGTGATGGCCATGGCGGAGCCGCCCGCCGGCGCTTTCGGCAGCACCAGCCATGCGGTCGGGACCCTCACCTTCGGGCTCGGCACCTTCACGCTCGACACCCGAGATGGCACCCCTGTGGTGGGCCAGCCCTACGTTTCCGCCGCAGCGGTACGCGTCCCCGCCGTCGAGCAGTTCACCCCGAACGCCGGGGATCTCGAGGTCAAGTTCAACGCCACCTATCTGCAGCAGACGATGCAGGGACACCCGGCGGGTGCGTACCTGGATCTGCAAAGGCCGCTCAGCCTCACCTTCGGAGCCGAGCAAGCCGGTGGACTCTCCAGCCCGAATTCCGCGGTGAAGACGATCACCAGCCGGGCAGGCGTCATCCCGGACGTCATCAAGACGGACCCCACCACCGGCGCAGTCCTCGATGCGGCACCCATCAAAACCATCAGGGATGCCTTCGGCGGGGCCCAGCTGCTCGGTATCGACCTCAGCACATACCTGAAGGGCCTCGTCAAGGATCAACTCGGCGCACTGCAGCAGCTCGACGACAACCAGATCAAGGACATTCTGGACAACCCTCGAAGGCAGCTGCCCGCGCCCGTGCTGCGTATACGCGACCTGATGGACGGACAACAGGGCAAGGAACTGCGGTACGTGTGGAAGCCGCCGCTGGAACGGCCGACGACGGCAGGTGGTGGGGTGGACCCGACCGCCCTCCTCGACGTGTCCAAGGCCTCGCTGATCCTGGATGCCCGGACCGTCCGCTCGACGGACGCCGTCGGGAAGTCCACGGTGCAGGGCAGCCTGAGCCACTTCGCGCTGGACTTCTCTGACATCGCCCGAGTGGAATTCGACGAGCTGAAGTTCCAGACCAGCCCAGGGCAGAAGCCCGAGGTGACGGCCTCCGGTGTGGAGCTGAAGTTCAGCGGTGCGCTGGAGTTCATCAATTCCCTCCGCAGCGCGCTGCCCGCTGATGCCTTCGGTTCCGGCGCGTTCATAGACGTCCAGACCACCGGCCTCCGTGCCGGCTACAAATTCGCCCTTCCGGCCATCGGCCTCGGCGTCTTCACCCTGTCGAACGTCACCCTGTCGGCCGAGCTGGTGATCCCTTTCGACGGCAAGCCGGTCGCGTTCCGTTTCTCGGTCTCCGAGCGGGTGCACCCCTTCAACGTCACGGTCTCCCTGTTCGGTGGCGGTGGCTACTTCTCCATGCTGGTGGACGCCAGCGGTGTACAGGAGATCGAGGGATCCATCGAGTTCGGTGGCGCAGCGGCGCTGGATCTCGGCGTCGCCGGCGGCGGGGTGTCGATCATGGCGGGCATCCGCTTCCAGCTCGACAAAAACGCGGTCTCCCTCAGCGGCTACCTGCGGTGCAACGGCTTCCTTACGGTGCTGGGTATCGTGACGGTGTCCGTCGAGTTCTATCTGGAGCTCACCTACGAGAAGAACAAAGAGACCCACCAGTCGGTGGTCCGCGGCAGGGGCACCCTCACGGTCAGCGTACGGATCGCCTTCTTCAGCAAGTCCGTCCAACTCGAAATGGAGCGGAGTTTCGCCGGCGCACCGGGCGACCCGACGTTCGCCCAATGCTTCTCGAAGGATCAGGCCTGGCCGGAGTACTGCGCGGCGTACGCCGCGTGAGCGAGCCGCGTGGAGACCACCATGGACTTCGAACAGCAGATCAACTGGACCGTTCTCCCGGCCGGACTGTCGGACGACGGCAGGCATGTCAAGGTGTCGGTGTTCATCGCTCCGCGGCTGATGGGGCCGACCCCGTCCGACGACCAGACGAAGCGCGCCACGCTGGCCCCCCACTTCCCCGATTTCGTCCACTGGCCAGACAAGATCACGCCCGCCACTTTTGATTTTGCCACCGCAGAGGGCACCTCCGAGCCCCCCACGACCGACGAAGTCTCCGAGATCTCCGACACGCCTGCCCCTTCGACGCCCTTCGTCATCGGGCTGAAGCCGCAAGACCCGCTCCCTGATGTGAACTTGTGGAAGAGCCTCTTCAGTGGGGAGACGCCGCTCGATCCTTACGTCTTCGAACGGCATACGGACCAGGCGTGCGAGACCTACTCCACTCAGCGGGTCAGCGGCTTCACCAAGGGCAAGTACGCCGAAGCGGCCATGAATTCACCCGAGACACCGCCCCCCACCAGGCACCTGATGCGCCCATCGAGCGACGGCTCGACCGGTGATCCCGGAACGAGCGATGCCCTAAGAGCCACCGGGAGCACGGGGCCCGGGGACGTGCCCCCGGCGTCCCCGGAGGGCGAAATGCCGATGCCTCCGGAGCTCGCGGATCTGCACAGCTTCCATACGATCGAGCTCAACAGGCCGCCCACCGTCGCCGGTGAAGAACCGCCCCCGCCGCCGCCACCGAGGAAGCACGATCCCGACTTCCACGAGATGCTCACCTGGCTCGGCGATCACCCCACGCTGCTGCGGCGACTCGGACTCGTTCTGGACTTCCTCCTGCCGGCCGACCTGCTCCCCGTCTCTTCGGGCGAGCGGTTCCTGAAGGTGACCCCCCACTGGACGCCGGAACTCGGCAAGGGCACGAAGGGGTCGCACAACGTGTCCCCCCGCACGCGCTATGTCTTCCTCCCGGACCTCCGCGCCTTCGTCTCCCGGGCCTCGGCCGTCACCAACGGCCCGCTGACGTCACCGTCCCGCGGCCTGGTGGAGCTGAAGGGAAAATTCACCGTTGAGCCGGCTGACATCGACGCCGCCGCAGGCAAGATGATCGCGCCCGCCGAGGACGCCACCGGACTCGCCCCGGTACGGACCCATGGGCTCTGCCTGGTCAGGAACGACCGGCTGGGCACCCTCAAGCAGGATTTCGCGCGGGCAGCCGAGCACGACGTGGCGTTCACCCGCGTGGTCGATCAGCAGAGAGCACAAGGTTCGACGCCCGACCCGCAGAGTCCGGGAGCCGCCGCCCCGCACGCCGCGGAGGATGAGGTACCCGCCCCTGAGATGTTCGCCCAGAACCTGATCCGGGGCCACCGGCTCGACATCTGGGACGAGACACGACGTCAGTGGTTCTCGCTGCACGAGCGCGAGGTGGAGTACCGGCAGGCGCGCGGCGGACCGGTCCTGCTCACGGCCTCGGACGAGGGTTTCTTCCAGGCCCACCTGGCCACACCACCCCGCGACGCCGTGAATCCCGACCACCTCTACGTACCCGAGCAGCTGATCACCTGGGAGGGATGGTCGCTCTCCGCGCCCCGGCCGGGGCTGGTGCTGGACACCGACGACGGTTCGGCCGAGGACGGCCGCCCCCCCAACAAGCCGGTGCCGCTCAAGAACCAGGCGGAGACGAAACTGCCCCTGGAAATCACGCCCAAGGTGCGGCCCGGCAGCCTGCCCAAGCTACGGTTCGGCCACGAGTACCGGGTACGGCTGCGCACCGTGGACCTCGCGGGAAACGGCCTGGACGTGACGGAGGCCGACGCCCTGGTCGACCTGGCGGGCAGAGGCACGGATGGAGCGGCCCCCGATGGCCTGAAGGACAGGGAAGCCCTGATGCTCCCCGACGAAGCCGGGCTGCTGACCTTCCAGAGGTTCGAGCCCGTCCTGGCGCCCGTTGTGGTGCCCAGATTCCCGTTCGGGGAAGGCGCCTCGCCCTTCCGGATGGTCATCCGGAGCAGCCCGGGGGCCGGCCCACCCCCGGCCGGAGCCGGAACACAAGTCACGGTCCACCTGGCCAATGTCCAGTTCGGCAAGACCAACGACGAGGTGCGCATCGTCCAGCAGGCCCTCCTGGACAACGGCCGCTCCCTCCCCCACGGCGCGGACGGAATCTTCGGCAACGAGACCAGGACCGCCTACGCGGAGGAGCAGCGCGCCCAGGGCTTCACGGGCAGCGGTGCTGACGGCATCCCTGGCTGCACATCCCTCACCAAACTCGGCCGCAACAGAGGCTTCGCCGTGGACTGCGGCACCGGTACCGGGACCGTGGCGAGTACCGGAGCCGGCCGGACGGCTGAGCAGTACGCCGCGGACTTCAACCGATCGTCACTGGTCACCGCGGAAGGACACCTCCCGTACCGGGGCACGGACGAACGCCATGTGGTGGCACCGAAGGCGTCACTGCGGTGCATCGAGTGGCATGGCCTGCTGGACGATGCCATCGGCTCCACGGACCGCAACGTCCAGAACGCGGTCTACGACCTGGCCGTACGGGAGAGCGGTTCGCTGAGCGACACCTCCCCGTCCCAGCCGGACATCCAGGTTGAGACGATCAAGTCGCCGGCGGCGGACCCCAAGAACCCGGCGAACACCGTTCTGCACACGGGCGAGCAGGTCGAACTACCTTACCTCCCCGATCCGTTGTCCACGGGAGCCGTGTTCCTGGACCTGCCGGGGATGCCCGCCGGGGAGCCCTTCCCGGTCCCCTGGGACGGCGATGTCTGGCACCGGCCGCAATCCCTGAGGCTGCGGCTGGCCGAAGGTACCGCGCCGCCGCGCTTCGACGAGGCATCCCGGGTGCTGGCCGTCTCCCTGCCGAAGGGCGCCGTGGCGACCGTCCGGGTGTGCTCCAGGATCGACTTCGACGAGAAAATCATGGGCATGGCCGGGTGGTGCCGTCAACAGCAGGAGTCGGTACCGAGGCTCGCGTCGGAGACGGAGGGGGACGCGGCTGCAAGAAGGGCGACGGAGGCACGGAGAACCGACGACAAGCTGGCGCTGGCCGCAGCCAGCCGGCACTGGATGTTCACCCCCTGGCAGGAACTGAGACTCGTCCACGCGGTCCAACAGCCACTGAAATCACCGGTGTTGACGCTGGCGACCCCGGCGACCCCGCGTGCACACGGGGCGACCGCCGAGCATCTCGCCGGTTCCGTCGCGCTGGACGAGGACAGTACGGACCGGATCGACCTGATCGCCGAGTGGACCGAGGTGACGGACGGCGCCGGGGGCCGCGAGAGCCGTGAGATGACCGCCCCGGTCTTCGACCTGCTGACGGCGAGGGCGAGCCTGAACGGCGTCCCGGGGACCGAACCCTACCTCCTCCGGAACGGCGTCCTGAGCTTCAGCACCCAGGCGGCCGAGGACAAGGCGAAAGCGGAGGCCGCGGCCGCGGCGGCACACCCGGACAACCCCCCGACCCCGGACAACCCTCAGGGCAACCAGGGCAACAAGCCACACCCGCTCCCGCCCGTCCCCGCGAAACACGAGTTCGGCGACACCAAACACCGGACGGTGCGTTACCACCCGGTGGCCGGCAGCAAGTTCGCCGACTACTTCCCACCACAGTTCGCCACGCCCGGCAAGAACGTGCTGACCGTGGAGGGAGAGGCGCAGGAATACTCGGTGCCGAGCAGCGAGTCCCCGATGGCTCCGCGACTGCTGTACTGCGTGCCCACGCTCACCCTGGAGCACGTCGGCGGGCCGCCCGGTCCCATCGTCCACCAGCGGCGCGGTCGCGGAATCCGGGTGTACGTGGACCGCCCCTGGTTCTCGTCCGGAGACGGCGAACTGCTCGGCGTCGTCATCGGCGAACCGCCGGGAGGCGACCCCAAGTCCGCGCGGGACTCCCTGGTCACCCTGATGGGCCGCGACCCCATCCACCGTTCCGCGCCGGTCTTCGCGCCGACCCCGGAGATGTTCACCAACGCGGTGCGACGGTCCGGCCCGCTCCTCCTCCCCACGCCGTCGGGAACCACCCTCCCGGTCACGGTCGTCGGCTTCAGCCCGCAGTTCGAAGCCGGCACGCCGAAGCCCGGCGAGGACGAGAACAAGGCCGGCCGCTGGTTCTTCGACCTGGACCTGGATACCGGGGACGCATGCCTGCCCTTCGTCCGGCTCGCTCTGGTCCGCTACCAGCCGGATTCCATCCCCGGAGCGGAGATCTCCAAGGAGGTCGTGCTCGCCGACCTGGTGCGCACCCTGCCCGACCGCCAACTGAGGGTCACGCCCGGCGATCCGCTGTCGGTCAGTGTCACCGGGCCCTCCTGGGACCCCTCCGACTCCCCGCCGCCGCGGATCACCGCCACGCTGCAACGCCGGAACAGCCTGGTCGACGACGATGACCTCGGCTGGGTGACCCTCGAAGACACCACCGTCCAACTCACCTCCGTCGACGCGGAGTCCTCCCGAACCCCCTTCTTCACGGGCCAGCTCCCGATACCGCGCGGGCGTCGCGGCCCGTTGCGCCTGATGGTCCTCGAAACCGAGGGCATCCCTCCCGACAGCCCCACCCCACCCACCACACCCGGGCCGGTGATCTACTGCGACACGGTCACCTTCACACGGAGGCCGGGCGGCCCGGGCGGCGGCCATGACGGGGATGGCGACCACGACCACGGCCACGACCACGGCCACGACCACGACGGCCACGACCACCATGGGCCGGGCCACCACGGTGGCGGGTTCGGCGGGTTCCCTCACGCTGACCCGCGCTGACATGCCAAATCCCGGTTGGCGGATCCAGGACCGGCGCTGGTACTCCCGGACATGAGCAGAATCGCTGAAGTCATCGTGCTGGCGGTCCGCCCGGGTCAGGCCATGCCGCCGTCTGCGGGTGATGCCGCTGATGCCGTGCTCGCGCATGAGCCGCTCGACGCGTTTGTGGTTGACCCGATGCCCTCTCCTGAACCGTTCCGGGTTCGGTAGGGACTCGATCATTTGAGAGGATCGAGTCATGGCACGTCCTTCCCAGTACCCGCTTGAGCTGCGCCGTCGTGCG
>NZ_JBIRTN010000023.1:0-156029 GCF_044334705.1 Streptomyces sp. NPDC020731 | reverse complement strand
CAGCGGCAGCGGATCACTGCTGGTCACCAGCTCCCGCAGCGGATGCCGGGCCAGCACCGCCTCCACCTCCGGCGTCAACGCCGCCGCCAACCGGGTGGCGCAGGGCAGGGAGTCGTCCCGCAGGGTCTCGGCCGCGGCGAGGACCACGGCCTGTCCGTCCTCCCGCGGAACCCCGGAGGCCGCGCGCTCGTGAAGGTCGGCGCCCTCCTCCAGCACCAGTCCGGTGTCGATGCCCGCCGGGACCTTGATGCCGGCGGTCCTGCGCCAGGTGGCCACGGGATCGCCCCAGGCCTCGACGTGGTAGGTCCACCGGCCCGGGCTGTTCGCGACGACCTCCGCGCCCCACCGGTCGCTGCCCGGCGCCAGCTCCCGCATCGGGGTGAACGGCCCCGGACGTCCCCCGGGGTCCCTCAGCACCACGTCGGCGGCGACCGCGTCGTGACCTTCCCGGAAGAGCGTGGCCGTGACCTCGAACGTCTCGCCCACGACGGCCTTGGCCGGCCGCCTGCCGCAGTCGACGGACGGCCGGACGTCCCGTACCGGGACACGGCCGATGGTCCGGGTCGTCTTCATGGGTCTGTGCACCTCCGCCGTGCTCGACGCCCGGGCGGGCGCCCGGGCGTGGGACCAAACAGCGGCGGGAAGGTCACTGCCTTCCCGCCGGAGAGCGCCGCTCGATGACCGGGGGACCCCGTCGGACGGCGGTCGCCGGACGGGGCGTGTCGTTCTGTTCCTGCAGATAGGTGACGGGGGTGGTGCGCAGATACCGTTCGGCGGCGTTCGCCGCCTCCCGCGCACAGCGCTTGCCCATCAGCACACAGAGGGTGTAGCCGGCGTCCTCGAAGGTGGCCCGTACCGTGTGATCGGTCGGAGCCGCCAGCATCACGCGTTCCCAGGCCCGGTAGCGACGCAATTGCCGGGCAACTTCGGCTTTGGCGGGTAGCAGCATGGCGCCGTGCACCTTTCCGGGGCTCGATTCGAGGCGCGTTGTCCCGGCGGTCGGGGCGGCAGCCGTGCGCACAGACGCACGGACCCGTAACGGCGATCGAGGTCTTCACACATGGTGCACGGGTGATGACGCAACGTCTTGTTGGCTTTTCAATGACTCGAGACGGCCCGCCGCGGCCCTCTTCCGTCCGCATGCCGCCCCACGCGTCACGGTCGTGCGCTCGTGTTGCACGAACGGCCCAACCCCCTCACGCTGAAGGTGACTCAGAAGCGACACCCGCTCACGTTCCGTGTCCGGGGGCTCGCCCCGCGGGGGCGAGGAGGGACGAGAGCTTCGCGTGAGGAGCCAACGACCATGAAGACCGCAGTGCCCTGCTACTACCACCTCGACGTGGAAGTCAGCCCCGAGAGGGTGGGACAGGTCAGTCGCATACTGGCCGCTCACCTCCGGTTCTGGGACCTGGAGAACCTGATGGAGCCCGTCTGCGGCGGCGCCGAGATGCTGCTGCGGGCCATCGACGAGCACGCCACCGACAAGAACACGTCGATCGAGATGTGGTGGAACGGCCAGCACCTCATCACCGCCATCGGGGACAACAACCGCGCCCTGCGCCCCGACCAGGAGCTGCGCGGCTGTCTCGAGCACATCGCGGCGAGCAGCGACGGCTGGGGCTGCTGCGCCACCGAGAACGGCAGCAAGGTCATCTGGTTCTCACAGCGCGCCCGCGCCGGCGAACGCGTCCCGCTGGTGCCGACCGCGCCCGACCCGCGCGAGAGCGAGGGCCTGGACCTGCCCCGCGAGGTGAGCGTCGCCCTGCTCACCGGCCGGGTGCGAACGCCGGGCGGCCTCCTGGAGGAGGTCCGGTGACCCGGCGACAGAACCGGAAAGGGGCGCCCGCCTGGAGCGGGCGCCCCTACCCGCTGGGTGCGGTCCACGACGGCGAGGGCACCAACTTCGCGCTCTTCAGCGAGGTCGCCGAACGCGTCGAACTGGTCCTGGTCGACGACGACGGCCGGCACAGCACCGTACGGCTCACCGAGGTCGACGGCTTCGTCTGGCACGGCTACCTCCCCGGCGTCGGCCCCGGACAGCGCTACGGCTACCGGGTGCACGGCCCCTGGGCCCCGGCGGCCGGCGACCGCTGCAACCCGGCGAAACTGCTCCTCGACCCCTATGCCACCGCGGTGGACGGCCAGATCGACAACCACCCCTCGCTGTACGAGCGCGACCCGCACGGCCCCGACCCCGCCGACAGCGCCGGACACACCATGCTCGGCGTGGTGACCGACCCGGCATTCGACTGGGGCGACGACACCCGGCCCTGCCGCCCCTACTCCGACACCGTGATCTACGAGGCCCACGTCAAGGGCCTCACCCGTACCCACCCCGACGTCCCCGCGGAACTCCGGGGTACCTACGCGGGACTGGCGCACCCCGCGGTGGTCGGGCACCTCACCTCGCTGGGCGTCACCGCCGTGGAACTGATGCCGGTCCACCAGTTCGTCCAGGACGGTGTGCTGCAGGGCCGCGGCCTGGCCAACTACTGGGGCTACAACACCATCGGATTCTTCGCCCCGCACAACGCCTACGCCGCCCACGGCACCCGCGGGCAACAGGTCACCGAGTTCAAGGAGATGGTGAGGACCCTGCACGCGGCCGGGCTCGAGGTGATCCTGGACGTCGTCTACAACCACACCGCCGAGGGCAACGAGAAGGGCCCCACGCTCTCCTTCCGGGGCATCGACAACTCCTCGTACTACCGCCTGGTGGACGGCGACTGGCGCCACTACTACGACACCACCGGCACCGGCAACAGTCTGCTGATGCGCCACCCCTACGTCCTCCAGCTGATCATGGACTCGCTGCGGTACTGGGTCACCGAGATGCGTGTCGACGGCTTCCGCTTCGACCTCGCGGCCACGCTCGCCCGGCAGTTCCACGAGGTCGACCGGCTGTCGGCGTTCTTCGACCTCATCCAGCAGGACCCCGTGATCAGCCGCGTCAAACTGATCGCCGAGCCCTGGGACGTGGGCGAGGGCGGCTACCAGGTGGGCAACTTCCCGCCGCTGTGGTCGGAGTGGAACGGCCTGTACCGGGACGCCGTACGGGACTTCTGGCGCGGCGAGGAGCACACCCTCGGCGAGTTCGCCTCCCGGCTGACCGGCTCCTCCGACCTGTACGCGCACCACAGGCGCCGCCCCCGCGCCAGCGTCAACTTCGTCACCGCGCACGACGGCTTCACCCTGCGCGACCTCGTCTCGTACAACGACAAGCACAACGAGGCCAACGGCGAGGGCAACCGGGACGGCGAGAGCACCAACCGGTCCTGGAACTGCGGCGCGGAGGGCGCCACCCGCGACCCGGCCGTGCTCGAACTGCGCGCCCGCCAACAGCGCAACTTCCTCGCCACCCTGCTGCTCTCCCAGGGCATCCCGATGCTCTCCCACGGCGACGAACTGGGCCGCACCCAGCGCGGCAACAACAACGCCTACTGCCAGGACAACGAGATCGGCTGGATCGACTGGCGGCTCACCGGTGAACAGCGCGACCTGCTGGACTTCACCCGGACGCTCATCTCGCTGCGCCTCGCCCACCCCGTGCTGCGCCGCCGCCGCTTCTTCCGCGGCGAGACCGTGCGCCACGCCGGCCAGCCGCTGCCCGACCTGGTGTGGCTGCTGCCCGACGCGCGGGAGATGACCGACGACGACTGGCAGCGCTCCGACGCCCACTCGGTCGGGGTGTTCCTCAACGGCGACGCCATCGCCGAACCCGGCCCGCGCGGCCGGCGCCTGGTCGACGACTCCTTCCTGCTGCTGCTCAACAGCCACTGGGAGCCCGTCGGCTTCCGTCTGCCGGGCGCCTCCTACGGTGAGCGCTGGACGGCCCTGATCGACACCGCCGACCCCGAGAGCACCCCCGACGAGGCGGAGCACAAGGCGGCCACCACCCTCACCGTGGGCTCCCGGAGCCTGGTCCTGCTGTCCCGCCCGTCCTGTACGGCGCCCTGACCGGCGGGACGCATCCGGCGGTGTCAGCGCCCGCGGCGTGACGTCACCGTGAACTGGGCGCCCTCGTTGTCGCGGAGCACGGCCTCGTCGACGCCCAGGGACAGGACGCTGCCGCCGTGCCGCTCGGCGGCGCGGGCGCAGGCGGCCACGTCCTTCACGGCGAAGTGGACCTGCCAGTGCGGCCGGATCGCCGGGTCGGGAGCCGACTCCGCCGCCCCCGACTCGATCCGCGCCACCACGTCCCCCTCGCTGCGCAACACCACTTCCTCGCCCTCGTACCGCACCTCGACGCAGCCCGGTTTGTCGGACGCCCAGTCGAAGACCCCGCCGTAGAAGATCGCGGCGTCGAAGGCGTCACGGGTGTGCAGCCGGACGAACGCGAGCTGTGCGCGGCGCCAGGTGGGCCAGTCGGTGAACAGCTCGCCCTCCCAGACCCCGAACGTCGCCCCGTCCCGGTCGGCCAGCAACGCCGCGCGCCCGGGCGGCAGGGAGATCGGGCCGACCGCCAAGGTGCCGCCGCGCTCCTGCACCCGCGCCGCGGCCTCGTCGGCGCTGCGCACCGCGAAGTACGGCGTCCACGCCACCGCCATCTGCCACATGCCGGCGACATCGGCGATCCCGGCCACCGGCAGGCCCTCGGACAGGGCGATACGGAACCGGTCGCCGAGGCGCACCGGACGCCACTCCCAGCCCAGCACGGCTCCGTAGAACTCCTCGGTCGTCCTCATGTCGCGGCTGGTCAGACTCACCCAGCAGGGTGCCCCGAACACGGAGTGCGTCGAGAAGACGTCCGTCGCGCCGGCGGGGGAGGGCATGTCGTGGTTCATGGCAGTCGCGTCCTGATCTCGTCGGCCTGGCAGCCACCCGGATGGCACCAGTGTCCGCCGGGTACCCTTCCGGGCGCCTGCCGAGTACCCCGGCGGCGGCACCGAAACGGTGACCCCTCCGCCCCGGGCCACCCCGGTGGCGCAGGGCGGCCGCAGTGGCGACGATGGAGGGGTCGGACACTGGGTGAAGGCACTCAAGCACTGTGCGAAGGCGCCACGAGAGCGGCACACCGGACCCGGAGGTGACCATGCCCACGGACGGGGGCGCGGACCGCATCCTCCAGTTGGAGGAAGAGGTACAGCAGCTGAAGGACGCGGTCGTCTCGCACGCGGTGGTGGACCAGGCGATCGGCATGGTCGTGGCGCTCGGGCGGGTCTCGCCCGACCAGGGCTGGACCGTGCTGAGGGAGGTCTCCCAGCGCACGAACATCAAGCTCCGCAACGTGGCCGACCTGATCCTCGTCTGGGGACGCACCGGGCTTCTGCCGACGGAGGTGCGGTCGGTGCTGGAGGAGGTCCTGGACCGGCTCGGTCCCACCCGGATCCCGGGCGCGCCGCCGGAGGACTGACGCGCCCCGCGGAGCCCGTCCCGCTCAGCCGGCCTCGGCGAGCAGTTCCTCGCGCAGATGGGCGAAACAGCTGCTGAGCAGCCGGGAGACGTGCATCTGCGAGATGCCGAGCTGCTCGGCGATGCCGCTCTGCGTCATCCCCCGGAAGAACCTCAGATAGAGGATGAGCCGCTCGCGTTCCGGCAGGGCCTCCAGACAGGGTCGTACCGCCACCCGGTCGACGACGGTGTCGTAGGCCGGGTCCGGGCTGCCGATCGCGTCGCCCAGGGCGTAACCGTCGGTGCCCGGCATCTCCGCCTCCAGCGACAGCGCGGAGAAGCACTCCAGGGCCTCCATCCCGGTGCGCACCTCGCTCTCGGTCAGCCGGGTGTACGCGGCGATCTCGGCGATCGTGGGCGCCCGGCCCGGAGTGGTCTGCGCCAGCTCCTTCGCCGCGTGCCGCACACGGTTGCGCAGGTCCTGGACCCGTCGCGGTACGTGCAGCGTCCACATGTGGTCGCGGAAGTGGCGCTTGATCTCGCCGGTGACGGTCGGCACGGCGTACGCCTCGAAGGCGGTGCCGCGCGCCGGGTCGTAGTGGTCCACGGCCTTGACCAGACCGAGGGCCGCCACCTGGTACAGATCCTCCAGGGCCTCACCGCGGCCCCGGAACCGGACGGCGATGCGCTCGGCCATCGGCAGCCAGGCCGTGACCAGTGCGTCGCGCAGCATCCTGCGTTCGGGCCCTTCGGGCAGCCGGACCAGGCGTGCGAAGTCCCCCGCCGTGTCGGGGGCGTCGTCGTGGGAGTGCTGCTTCCTGGGACTGACGGTACGCATCACGCGCACCTCCCTGAGCGGGGTGCCGGATGGACAGAACCCGTGGGGAGCGGCGGCTCGGACCACGGCAGGCCCGCGGCCGGCGGAGCGGTTCCCACGGACGTGCCTCCTGTCCGAAGCACTGAGAATCCCCTTCCCCGTGGTCCGCCGTTCCAAAACGTTTCCCGGAATTCGGCGGGGAAATCACCGGAGAGCGCACGGTGTGGAATCAAGTGAATTCATGACGTGAAATTCCCGCGACGGAGCGGGCGGCTCCGGGCCGGCCCGCCCCGCCCTCGTGGACCGCCCGGACGGCGCGCCGGTGATCACGGCACCGGACGTGATGTGCGGCACGCCCTCACCGGCCGTCGGCCGACCGGCCGGGGGATTCCTCCAGCGCAGCGCTTGATCACCGATCAGATCGGGCGAACCGCCTGACCAGAGCGCATTCTGCTCATTTGACAGTGCGCCGAGGCCACAGATAGGAAGCAGCGGACAGAAGTCGAGAGGTGCACTGTGTACGAGCCGAACGTGGTCGGGGACTGGCAGGAGTACGACGAGCATGCCGGTCTGCGGGTCCGCGTCCACCGTCTGGAATCCGGCGAACCGCCGCGGGGACGGGACGACGCCGCCGAGGGGCTGACGTACTTCAGTGTCCGCGTGACCGTCGAGAATCGCGGAGACCGGCCTTTCTGCATTCACGTCGAGGACGGCCAGATCGACGTACGGACCGGACCGGACGGTGAGAGCGCGTTCATCGACTGGCGCAACTCGCAGTTCGTCGAGGGCTTCGACGTCCACCCGCTGCGCCGCGCCACCGCCGTCCTCTACGCGGCCGGTCCCGAGGCGGCCCTGAGCCAGGTCGACGTCCAGGTCCAGTTGCGCGTCGACGAGGAGTGGGCCGGGCGCCGGCTGTGGGCGGGCGGCATCGGCGTGCACGAGGGGTCCGCGGGGGCGCCCGCGGGCGCGTGCCGGGACAGTCTCGCCCAGCAGGTGAGCGTCTTCCTGCGGGAACAGGCGGAGGAAGGCACCGCCTGAGCGTCGCGTCAGTGCGGGATGCCGTCGATGATCTCGCGGGCGCCCTGACGCAGCAGGGCCACGGCGACCGAGGTGCCGAGCGTGGCCGGGTCGAGCCGCCCCGCCCACTCGTGCGCGTTCAGCCGGGTCTTGCCGTCCGGGGTGAAGACACACGCCCGCAGGGACAGTTCGCCGCCGCGGTCCACCCGGGCGTAGCCGGCGATCGGGCTGTTGCAGTGCCCCTGCAGCACATGCAGGAACATGCGTTCGGCGGTGGCCTCGCGATGGGTGTCCGGGTGGCCGAGGGCGCCGACCGCGTCGATCAGGCCGGCGTCGCCCTCACGGCACTGCAGCGCGAGGACGCCCGCGCCGATGGGCGGCATCATGGCCTCGGGGGAGAGCACCTCGCTGATCACGTCGGCGCGGCCGATCCGCTCCAGGCCGGAGACCGCCAGCAGCAGGGCGTCCGCCTCCCCGGCGGCGAGCTTCGCCAGCCGCCGGTTGGCGTTGCCGCGGAACGGCACGCACGTCAGATGCGGGTGGGTGGCCGCCAGTTGGGCGACCCGGCGCACCGAGGAGGTGCCGATCCGGGTGCCGGGCGCGAGTTCGTCCAGGGTGAGGCCGTCCGGGTGCACGAGGGCGTCGCGGACGTCGTCCCGCTTCAGGAACGCGGCGAACACCGTGCCCGCCGGGAGCGGCCGGTCGGCGGGCACGTCCTTGACGCAGTGCACGGCGACGTCCGCCTCACCGGCGAGCAGCGCGGCGTCCACCTCCTTGGTGAACGCGCCCTTGCCCTCCACCTTCGACAGATCGCCGAGCCACTTGTCCCCGGTCGTCCTCACCGGTACGACCTCGGTGCGCACACCGGGACGGGCGGCGGCCAACTCGGCCCGGACGCGCTCCACCTGGGCGAGCGCCATGGGCGAGTCGCGGGAGACGATGCGGATCAGTTCGGGGACGGACATGCCGCCACGATAGACCCTCGGGGGGTCCCGCCCGTGCCGGGACGCCGAACGGCGCCCCGGCGTCAACGAGCCGTGTACGGTCAGGCGTTCGGGTCGAACGGGATGCCGGAGGGCTTGGCCGCGGCGAGGTGGGAGGCGAAGCTGCCGTCCTTCAGCCCGAAGTGCGCGCTGCCGAAGTCGTACGCGCTGAGCTTGTCGCGCAGTCCCGCCGGGTAGCCGTTCCAGCCGACCAGTGCCGGGTACTGCCAGCTGCCCCTGTGGTTCTCCGGCGGCTCGTCGCCCGAGCTCGCCGGGCGGAAGCAGTGGGTGCCGATGCCGTCCTTGTGGTACACGACCTTGGGATGGGTGCCGTCGAAGCGGACCGCCGGGCGCGCGTGGATCGTGAAGGACCCGTGGTTGGACGTCGAGACGTACTGCACGGTGTCGTTCTGCACCCAGACCACGACGTGTTCCCAGTCGTGGCGGTGCCCCCCGAGGCTGGTGCCCGGCAGGGCCTGGTCCTTCTCGAAGTACAGGCCGTAGACGACGGCGCACCAGCCGTTGTTGCACGTGGAGCGGGAGTAGCCGTTGGTGTTGCCCAGGTCCGAGGCGTCGCGGCAGTTGCCGTTGAGGGCGCCGGTCGGGTTGAGGCCGGTGTTGACGGAGCCGTCCGGGCCGATCGCCGCTGTCGGGTAGCAGCCGTCGGTGTCGTAGTCGTAGGCGGGCTGGAACGTCCGCTCCAGGGCGTCCGCGCCGGCCGGCAGGGCGGGAGGGGGTGCGGCGAAGGCGGTGGCGGGAAAGGCGATGACGAGCGCGGCCGCGCCGGCCAGGCCGGTCAGCCATCTCCTGCGGTGCGTTCGGAACGTGCTCGACGGCACAGCGTGCTCCTCGTGGTCCGGGCGCAGCCAACGGCTGTGGGGGGATGGGGAGTTCAGCATCCCGGCTGGACGTATACATGCCAAGAGGGTGCAGGTGTACCGCTGGTGAAGGACGGTCGACACTCGCGGTGCCGGGCTCCGGATCGCACCGCGTCGTCCGGAATGTCGGCCGCCGCCTCCTCGGGCGCGAGGTCCGGCCCGGACGCGGCGCCCTCCCGGGTGCGACGGCGGGCCTCGCCGGCCGGTCGGCGCCGGGCCGGAGGGGCACGCCGGTGACCGCGGCCCGCGGGCGGGCCCGGCAGGCTCCGCGCGTGCGGTCCCGCCCCGGGCGGTTGATTGAGTTACGCAATGAGATGGTAAAGTGCGGTGCATGTCCACACCCGACGTCCCCGCCCCTCCGGAAGTGGCCGAGATCGAGCGCGCGCTCCACCGCCTCACCTACCTGAGCACGCGCGCACGTCAGCACGAGCGGCTGATGGCCCTGGCGGGTGTGCCGCTGGACCGGGCCGCCGTCGCGCTGCTGCGGCAGATGGCGGACACCGAGCCGATGCGGCCGGGGGAGCTGGCCGCCCGGCTGGGCGTGGAGGCCTCGCACGTCACCCGCACGGTGCAGCAGCTGCGGAGGTCCGGCCATGTCACCCGGGTCCCGGACCCCGACGACCGCCGCGCCCAGCGCATCGAGCTCACCGACAGCGGCCGGGAGGCCATCGCCCGGATCCGGGAGACCGGGGCCCGCGGCATGCGGGCGGCCCTGGCCCACTGGTCGCCCGACGACCTGCGGCAGCTCGCCACCCTCTTCCACCGCATGGTCGACGACTTCCTCGCCTATGCCGCCGAGGAGCCGGAACCGGCCCGCAGCGCCTGACGGCGGCGCCGGGGCGGCGGGCTCCGGGGCCGGTGCCCCACCGTACTTACCGTCGGGTAATATCGCGCGGCAGGTCATCAGAGGAGGAACCGTGTCCCGGTCCGAACGCTCGCCCCTGCTGCTCGCCGGCCTGCTGGCCGCCGCGGGCACCGCCCTCCCCCATAGCCTTAAAGGCATGGGCGGCGCCCCCATCGCCGTCCCCCGCCAGTTCGACCACACCGTGCCGCGCTCCCTGCCCGGCTCGCCCCGGACCTGGACCTATGCCAGCGGCGCCGTCGAACTCGCGCCGGCCGCCGGTCTGGCGTCGCCCCGCACCCGCAGGACCGCCGCACTGGCCGCGGCGGCCTTCTTCGCCGGCGTGTTCCCCGCCAACGTGAAGACGGCCGTCGACTGGCGGCACCGCCCCGCCCCGCAGAAGGCCGCGGCCCTCGGCCGGCTGCCCCTGCAGGTGCCGCTGGTGCTGTGGGCGCGCGGCGTCGCCAAGGGCGCGGAGGGCCGGTCGTGAGCGGGCGGGTGGAGAAGGGCGACACGGCCCCGGACTTCGCGCTCCCGGACGAGACCGGCACCGTCCGCCGGCTCTCGGAGCTGCTCACCGAGGGGCCGGTGGTGCTGTTCTTCTACCCGGCCGCGCTGAGCCCCGGCTGCACCGCGCAGGCCTGCCACTTCCGTGACCTCGCCGCCGAGTTCGCCGCGGTGGGCGCGCGGCCGGTGGGCATCAGCTCGGACGCCGTCGAACGGCAGGCGGAGTTCGCCGGACGGCACTCCCTCGGCATGCCCCTGCTGTCCGACGCCGACGGCACGGTCCGTGAGCGGTTCGGTGTGAAGCGGGGGATCGCCCTGGCGCCGACGAAACGGGCCACCTTCGTCATAGGCCAGGACCGCACCGTCCTGGAGGTCGTGCGCAGCGAACTGCGGATGAACACCCACGCGGACCGGGCACTCGCCGCGCTCCGCGCGTAGGACGCCCCGAGCGGACCGTCGCGGTGGGTGCGGGCCCGTGACGGGCTGGTCCTGGACGAATGGATGACGCCTCCGCCGCGATGGCCGTCGATGCCCGCGGCATCGTGACGGGGTGGAGCGAGGGCGCCCGGCGGCTGACCGGACACCCGGCCGAGGAGGCCGTGGGACGGGCCGTACGGGCGCTGCTCGCCGAGGACGCGCCGTCCGGCACCGTGCCCCTTCCCCCGGGTCCGGTCATGCCACGTCACCGCGACGGCTGCCCCGTACCGGCCCCGGCACCCGGTCAGAACTCCTCGTGCACCTCCGGATCCCCGCCGATCCGCCGGTGGGCGCGGTCGGCGATCGTCCGCATCTGGGCGGCGTCCAGTTCGAAGCCGAAGACGTCCAGGTCGGCGCGCTGCCGCCCCGGATCGGACGACTTGGGGACGGGGAGCGCCCCCAGCTGGACGTGCCAGCGCAGCACCGCCTGGGCCGGGGTGACCCCGTGCGCCTCGGCGACGGCGCCCACGGCCAGGTCGTCCAGGAGCGTCGAGCCACGGCCCAGCGGACTCCAGCTCTCGGTCAGCACGCCCTTGTCGGCGTGGTACGCGCGCAGTTCCTCCTGCGGGAAGAACGGGTGCAGCTCGACCTGGTTGACCGAGGGCAGCACCCCGGTCTCCTTCTCCAGCCGCTCGATGTGGGCGGGCGTGAAGTTGGAGACGCCGATCGACCGGACCAGCCCGTCCTCCCGCAGCTTGACCATGGCCTTCCAGGAGTCGACGTACCTGTCGACGCGGGGGAGCGGCCAGTGGATCAGGTAGAGGTCGACGTACTCCAGGCCGAGCCGGGCGCGGGACTCCTCGAAGGAGGCGAGGGTCTCCTCGTAGCCGTGGTGCCGGCCCGGGAGCTTCGTCGTCACGACGACCTCCTCGCGCGGGACGCCGGCCCGGGCCACGGCGCGGCCGACACCGGTCTCGTTGCGGTAGTTGGCCGCCGTGTCGACGAGGCGGTAGCCCGTCCGAAGGGCCTCGGCCACCGCCCGCTCCGCCTCGCCGTCGTCCATCGGCCAGGTGCCCAGGCCCAGGGCGGGGATCGTGGTGCCGTCGTTGAGGGTGTGGCTCGGGATGCTGCTCACCAGGGTGCCTTCCCGTTGACAGTGTCGTACTCCCAGCGTCGGGGACGAGGGGGTCGGTGATCAACCGGACGGGTAGGGAGACCGGTGGGGACGACCGACGGAGAGGGGAACACATGACGACGCACACGGACGGCACGGGGGAGGACACGGCGGTGGAGGTGCGTCCGGCCGCCGGGCACATCGGGGCCGAGATCACCGGAGTCGACCTCGCCGGTGACCTCGACGACGCCGTGATCGCGGGCATCTGGGCGGCGGTGCTCCGCTGGAAGGTGGTGTTCTTCCGCGGCCAGCGCCTCGACCACGCCGGACATGTGGCGCTGGCCCGCCGGTTCGGCGAACCGGTCGTGCTGCCCCGGCGCGGGAAGGCCTCCCCGCCGGACTTCCCCGAGATCGAGACCACCGCCGACCGGCTGGAGCTCGGCGGACGCTTCGGCATGGAGCACGACGAGTGGCTGCGGCGCCGCCGCCACACCCTGCTGCGCGGCTGGCACTGCGACCACGGCGCCCGCGTCGACCCGCCGGCCGCGACGATCCTGCGCGCCGAGACCGTCCCGCCCTACGGCGGCGACACCACCTGGTCGAACCTGGCCGCGGCGTACGCCGGACTGTCCGCCCCGGTGCGGGAGTTCGCCGACCGGCTGCGCGCCGAGCACCGGCTGGGGGTCGGCTACCAGCCCCGGCCCGGTGACGACGCCTACCTGCGCCGTCTGCTGGACCACCAGACCGCCTCGGAACACCCCTTGGTGCGCGTCCACCCGGAGACCGGGGAGCGGGTGCTGTTCGTCAACGGCTACTACGTCGAGCAGATCACCGGCCTGTCCCGCCCCGAGAGCGCGGCCGTCCTGGAGATGCTCCTCGAGCAGGCCACCCGGCCCGAGTACACCGTGCGGTTCCGCTGGGAGCCGGGCAGCGTGGCGTTCTGGGACAACCGGGCCACCATCCACCTGGCCCCGGGCGACACGGCCCACCTCGACCATCCGCGGATCATGCACCGGGTGATGCTCGCCGGTGACGTCCCGGTCGGCGTGGACGGCCGGCCCTCGCGGCCGGTCACCGGTACCGCGCCCGGCCGCTGGTAGCTCACTCGAGCGGGATGGTCACCTCGTCCTCGACCGGCGGGGCGACCTCCTGCGCACGGTGGCCGGTGGCCGCGTGACAGCGCAGCCGGATCGCCTCCGGGCTCACGTCCAGCCGCAGGAAGCACTTGAAGAACGGCGGACTGTAGGTGGCCGAACCCGGTGAGAACAGCGACGTGTAGGCCTTGCGCACGGGCAGCCGCAGCCGCCTGCCCCGGTCGGGCCGGCGGCCGGTGCCGAGCAGCCCGGCGACCAGCCGCATCCGGCGGGTGACCCGCGGCGGCGCGCCCGGGGCCCGGGTGGGCCCGATGCCGAGGCGTTCGGCGATCACGGCCATCGCCTCGGCGTCGGTGAGGGTGAAGAAGCGGCGCAGCCGCAGCCGGCGCCCGTAGAGCGCGCTGTAGAAGGCGAGGGAGTCGCCACGCAGCGGATAGCAGCGGAAGTCCCGCTCGGTGACACCGGCGACGTCCACCCGGGGGATGGTGTGGGTGGCGTGCGTGAAGGCACCGCCGCCGCCCGCCACCACGTACTGCAGGGTGCGCCCGTCGTCCAGCCGTACCGGGTAGCGCTGGTAGTTGTGGATGTCGCCGCCTATCGCGGCCACGTAGTGGTGACCGGGGTCGCGGACGATGTCGTCGACGGTGCCGCCGCCCTCGATCGGGCACGGGTGGTGCTTGCCGTCCACGTACAGGGGCGAGCCCGTGACGAGGATCTTCGGGCGCGGGCCGCGGGAGACCTCGCGCAGCCACGCGCCCTGTTCGGCGTCGACGGTGCCCAGCAGTCCCGTGTCGATGCCGACGATCCGCACCGGTCCGGCGTCGATCGCCCAGTACGGCCCCGGCTGCACCGCCTGCTGGGCGGGCGCGGACCGCAGCTCCCGTGCCTCGTCCAGGCGCCCGCCGTCCCCGGCACGCGGCCGGTGCCACAGCAGGGAACGCAGCCGGGCCCGGCTGAGCGGGCGCGGCGCGGGCCCCGGAGGCAGCGGCGGGGCGTCGTCGCAGAAGACGCGCATGAAGCCGCCCAGGTCCTCGTACCAGTCGTGGTTGCCCGGTATCGCGTAGATCGGCGCCCGGTAGTCCCGGTACGGGCGGAAGAACTTGGTGCCGTAGTCGTCGGCGCTGCCCACCGGGTAGATCACATCACTGGCGAGCACGGCGAACGAGGTGTCCTGCCCCTCCTTCAGCAGCCCGGGCACCACCGCGTACTGGGGCTCGTCGCCCTCTCCGGTGTCGCCGATCACCAGGAACGAGAACCGGTCCGGATCGTCGCGCCGGATCACCTTGTCGGCGGGCGCGCCGGCCGCCTCCCGCTGGGCCACCCAGCGGGCGCGGGTGTCTCCCGTGGGATCACCGAACCAGGAGGCCAGCACCCCGTTGCGGGCGGCCCACAGCATTCTCGGATCGAGCCAGGAGATCTTCTCGACCTTGTGCGGCATCAGCCGCCGGTACGCACCGCGTTCGGCGCTGCCCCAGCCGGCGCCTTCGGCGGTATCACGTGAGGATTCGGACACCGGTGCACCGTAACAACGGTGCGGCGGACGGCCGGAGAGCGGGGTGCCGGTGAATCCCCTTCGTACGGAACCGAGTTGGCAACAGCGGTCAGAAGGTACGCGCCAACAGGTCGAGCAGCGCCGCCCAGTGACGTTCGTCCGCCTCCTTGTCGTACGCGGCCGTGTCGGACTGGGTGTAGCCGTGCGGGGCCCCGGTGTACACCTCGCAGCGGTGCCGGACACCGGCCCGCGTCAGCGCCCGCTCCAGCCGCTCGATCTGCTCCTCGGGCAGCGAGTGGTCCTGGTCGGCGTGGCCGAAGTACACCTCGGCGGTGATCCGGCCGGCCATCAGGTGCGGACTGTCCGGCGCGTCCGTCGCCAGCCGGCCGCCGTGGAACCCGGCCGCGGCGGCCACCCGGTCCGGGTAGGTGCCGGCGGTGCGCAGGGACAGGGCTGCGCCCATGCAGTAGCCGGTCACCGCGACCGGGCCGTCGGCCGCCGCCGGGCACTCGGCGAGCCACCGCAGATACGCTCCCGCGTCACACGCCGCCCGCTCGGGCGTGAGCTGCCGCACCACCGGCATGAGGCGCCGCAGCAGCCGGCCCCGCGACGCGTCGTCGATGAACTCGGGCAGCTCGGCCACCGGCGCGGGCCCGCTCCGGTAGAGCACATTGGGCACCAGGACGGTGTAGCCGGCCTCCGCCAGCCGGTCGGCCATGGTCCGCAGCCGCGGACGCACACCGAAGGCGTCCATGTAGAGCAGCACCCCGGGGCGGGGTCCCCCGTCGACGGGATGCGTCAGATACGCGTCCGCGGTGCCGTCCCCGGTGGGGATGCCGACGGTCGTTCCCTGTACGGCGGTCATGGCTGTGCTGCCTCTCGAAGGGTGGGGTCACGCCCATCGTGACACGCCGGCCGCGTGGTGGACGGCGCGGCGCCCTCACTCGAACCGGGTGACGTCGCCGGCGCCCCGGCGCACGATCTCCGCCTCGCCGCCCGAGAAGTCGATCACCGTGGTCGGCTCGGTGCCGCAGTCGCCGGAGTCGAGCACCGCGTCCACCTGGTGATCGAGCAGGTCCTTGATCTCCCAGCCCTGGGTCATCGGCTCGTCCTCGCCGGGCAGCAGCAGGGTGCTGGACAGCAGGGGCTCACCGAGTTCCGCCAGCAGGGCCTGGGTGACGACATGGTCCGGGATGCGTACGCCGACCGTCTTCTTCTTGGGGTGCAGCAGCATCCGCGGCACCTCCTTCGTCGCGGGCAGGATGAACGTGTAGCTGCCCGGAGTCGACGCCTTCACCGCGCGGAACACGTCGTTGTCGATCCGTACGAACTGGCCGAGCTGCGCGAAGTCCCGGCACATCAGGGTGAAGTGGTGCCGGTCGTCCAGCTTGCGGATCGTGCGGATCCGGTCGATGCCGGCACGGCTGCCCAGACGGCAGCCGAGTGCGTAGCAGGAGTCCGTGGGGTACGCGAGAAGGGCGTCGGAGCGGATGCTGTCGGCGACCTGCGCAATGGTGCGCGGCTGGGGGTTGTCGGGGTGCACGTCAAAGTACTTCGCCATTCACCGAGCTTATGCCGCCCGCACGCGAGGACCGCACACGCCGTCCCGGGGGCGGGGTGCGCCGATGCGCCGGGACGAGCCGCGCGCACGGGTGGGGTAACGTCCCCGGCCTGGGCCGGGGACGACGAGCGGACGAGGGGAAGGCCGAGGTGACAGGCCGTGGGAACGGAATCCGGCGGACGCCGGCGACGGCCGGGGAGCATCCGGCGTGGGCGCGGGAACTGCTCGAACATCTGCGTCCGGCCGGGCGGGACGTCCGCCGGGTCGTCGACTGGCTGGCCGCCACCGCGCACGCGGAGGTGTCCCTCCAGGACGCCGCCGGCACGCTGCTCGCCGGGACCCGGCTGCCGCTGGACGAGTCCCTCGTCGCCGACCTCGGCTCCGGCCGGATCGCCTCCGCCGCCTGGGAGGGGGAGGGGCGCCAGGTACGCCTGGTGAGGATCGGGCATCCCTCGGGGACCTGTGTGCTGGCCGTCTCCCGCGAGGCCCCCTTCGACCGGCACACCTCCGACGTCGTCACGCACACCGCCCAGGTGGTCGAACTCCTGCTGACCGCACACGAGACCGCCGTCGCCGGACACCGGCTGCGGCGGGCCACCGCCGATCTGCGCCTCGCGATCCTGCAGCTGCTGATGGTCGAGGACACCGTCGCCGCCCGCCGGGTCGCCGCCGGGTTCTGGCCCGGCCTGCTCGACGCCGACACGGCCTGCGTCTACGTCGTGGAGTCCGATCCCGCCCTGCGCGACCGGCTCGCCGCGGAGTGCCTGGACACCACGAGGGAGGAGGCGCTGGTCGTGCGCTGCCCGGCGATGGACGGGCACGTGATCGTCGTCAGTCCCCGCGAGGCCACCGCCGGCGAGCTGCGGTCGCTGGTCGAACGGCACCCGGACACCTTCCTCGGCGGCAGTGTGTGGCAGAGCCTCGCCCGTACCGCCACCGCGTACGGGCAGGCCGTCAGCGCCCTGGCGGTGGCGCGCTTCCGCGCCGACAAGACGGCCGTGTACGCCGAACGCACCCACCCGGAGCGGCTGATGGACCCCGCCGCGCTGCGCGGCTGGGCGGCCGGGGTGCTGCGTCCGCTCGACGCGCTGCCGCACCACACCCGCGCCGAACTCCTCGCCACCACCCGCCTCGGCCTGGAGTTCACCGCCGTCAACAGCGCCAAGATCCTCGGCGTCAGCCGCAACACCGTACGGGCCCGCATGGAACGCGTCGAGACCATGCTCGGCGTGGACTTCGACGACGTCACCGCCCGCGCCGTGGTCCACCTGGCACTCCACACCCAGATCAACCTCCTGGACGGACAGGCGGGCAGCGGCCCCGCGGCGCACTCCCCGGGCCTCGCCGACCTGCTGGCCGGCCCCGCCGTCGGCGGCTGGGCACGGGAGCTGCTGGGGCGGCTGGACCGGGACACCCGGAACGTGCGCCGCACCCTGTGCACCTGGATCGCCGCCGGGGGCAACGCCGAGCGGACCGCGCAGAGCCTGGGCGTGCACGCCCAGACCGTGCGCGAGCACGTGCGCAGCGCCGAACCGGTTCTGGAACGCCAGTTGCTGGCCACCGGGGCCGACCTGTACGAGGTCGTGCTGGCCCATCTGGCGGCGGGTGACCTGGAACAGCCGGTGCTCGCGGGTGGATGAACCAGGCTTTTCGGACTCGACTGTGCACGGATGAGCCCTCCGGCGGCCGCAGCGGGCATCGGTGCGGTACACAGGCCCGCCCCGCTGCGCATAGTTTCGGCACACGGCGGGGGCACGACCGGAACGGGGGACCGGTCGCGCCCCCGCCCCTTCGTCGTTGTGTGTCTTCGGCGGGGACGGGTACCCGACCGCCGCTGTGGAGGCCCGCGCCCCGGCGCTGTCGACCGGGGCGGGCGGGCCCGTAACGAGCACCGCGACGAGGAGGCCCGGATGACCAGCGAGACGGAGACCGGCGGCGTCACCGGCACGCAGGACAAGGACTACAACCTGATCTGGTACGTCGAGGCGTGCCTGAGCAACGCACTGCGCCTGGAGAGCTACGTCCAGGACGCCGAACGCGCCAAGGACACCGAGGTCGCCGACCTGTTCCGCAAGGCCCAGGCGGACAGCCGCAAGGGCGCGGAACTCGGCAAGGGGCTGCTGCGCGCACGCCTGAACGGCGGCTGAACGCGCCGCTTCGCGAGACCCGGCCACCGCGCGGACCACGGCGGCCGGGCCCGTGCCGTCCAGGGTCACCGCCTCCTCACCCGGCCTGGCGTAACCGACCGCTCCCCGAGTCGCCGACCGTGGTGATGCGCGGCAGCATGGCCCTCGTACGGACGCCATCGGCGGGACGTCGAGCAGCACAAGGAGCCCACGATCATGACGGACGTTTCGAGCCGGGGCCCCGCTCCGGGCGACGACCGCAAGGTACTCACCAACCGGCAGGGCCATCCGGTCCACGACAACCAGAACCAGCGCACCGTCGGCTCCCGCGGCCCGGCCACGCTGGAGAACTACCAGTTCCTGGAGAAGATCAGCCACTTCGACCGGGAACGCATCCCCGAGCGCGTGGTGCACGCCCGCGGCGTCACCGCCTACGGCTACTTCGAGGCGTACGGGAAGTGGGGCGACGAGCCGGTCTCCCGCTATACCCGCGCCAAGCTCTTCCAGGAGCAGGGCAAGCGCACCGACCTGGCCGTCCGTTTCTCCACCGTGATCGGCGGCCGGGACTCCGCCGAGACCGCCCGCGACCCCCGCGGCTTCGCGGTGAAGTTCTACACCGAGGACGGCAACTGGGACCTCGTCGGCAACAACCTGGGCGTCTTCTTCATCCGGGACGCCATCAAGTTCCCCGACGTCATCCACGCCCTCAAGCCCGACCCGGTCACCTTCGAGCAGCAGCCGCGCCGCATCTTCGACTTCATGTCGCAGACGCCGGAGTGCATGCACATGCTGGTCAACCTGTTCAGCCCGCGCGGCATCCCGGCGGACTACCGCCACATGCAGGGCTTCGGCGTGAACACCTACAAGTGGGTCGACGCCGAGGGCGGGACCAAGCTGGTCAAGTACCACTGGATGCCCAAGCAGGGCGTGCGCAGCATGACCGCCGAGGACGCGGCGAACGTCCAGGCCGACGGCCTCGGCCACGCCACCAAGGACCTGTACGAGGCGGTGGAGCGCGGCGAGTACCCCGAGTGGGAACTGCTGGTCCAGATGATGGACGACCACGACCACCCGGAGCTGGACTTCGACCCGCTGGACGACACCAAGGTCTGGCCCGAGCAGGACTTCCCGCCCAAGCCGGTGGGCCGCATGGTGCTCGACCGGATGCCGGAGAACTTCTTCGCCGAGAACGAGCAGATCTCCTTCGGCACCGGCGTCCTCGTCGACGGCCTGGACTTCTCCGACGACAAGATGCTCGTCGGCCGGACCTTCTCCTACAGCGACACCCAGCGTCACCGGGTCGGCCCGAACTACCTCCAGCTGCCGGTCAACCGGGCCAAGCACGCGGACGTGCGCACCAACCAGCGCGACGGGCAGATGACGTACCACCAGGACGGCGCCGGTGAGAACCCGAGCGTGAACTACGAGCCGTCGATCACCGGCGGTCTGCGCGAGGGCCAGTACCCGACGCACGACGAGCAGGGCCCGGAGGTCCGCGGCCGGCTCACCCGCGCGCGCATCGAGCGCACCAACGACTACCTGCAGGCGGGCCAGCGCTATCTGCTCATGGAGGAGTGGGAGCGCGACGACCTGGTGAAGAACTTCACCGACCTGATCTCCCAGTGCGACCGGCCGGTCCAGGAGCGCATGGTGTGGCACTTCCTGCTGGTCGAGACCGACCTCGGCCGCAGGGTCGGCGAGGGCCTCGGCATCATGCCGGAGGACGTCGCCCACCTGGAGCCCCTGGCGAGCCAGGACCTCACCGACGAGGACCGCAAGCGGCTGGCGAGCCTCGGCGACAACCCACCGCGTGACGTGGAGGGACTCACCATGACCCACTGCGTCCCCGACGAACGGCACGTGGTGACCCGCTAGGAGCGGTCCGCGGACCGCGCCACCGCGAGCGCCTGCCCGGCGTAACCGCGTCCGAACAGCACGGCGTGCACCAGCAGCGGAAACAGCTGGTGCACGCCGACGCGCGTCCGCCACCCGGTGGCGAGCGGCGCCACCTCCTGGTAGCCGTCCAGCACCGCGTCCAGCCGGGGACAGCCGAACAGGGCGAGCATCGCGAGGTCGGTCTCCCGGTGCCCGCCGTGGGCGGCCGGGTCGATCAGCCGGACGTGTCCGTCGGCGCCCCAGAGCACATTGCCGTTCCACAGGTCGCCGTGCAGCCGCGCGGGCGGCTCGGCGGGCCCGGTGAGCTCCGGCAGCCGTTCACAGACCCGCTCG
Organism: Streptomyces sp. NPDC020731; assembly: GCF_044334705.1. Taxonomy (NCBI): domain Bacteria; kingdom Bacillati; phylum Actinomycetota; class Actinomycetes; order Kitasatosporales; family Streptomycetaceae; genus Streptomyces; species Streptomyces sp. NPDC020731. Next base: position 135,622 of record NZ_JBIRTN010000023.1, on the reverse strand, counting down.
ACGACGCCCGCCTCACCGGCGGTGACGATGCCGTCGTCGACCGCCCGGCGCAGATACGGCAGGACCCGGTGCTCGGCGTACCAGCCGGGCCAGTCGTCGCCGGTGATGTTGCGCATCGGGGCGAGCCCGATGAACGCCTCCACCGGGCCGCCGGGCGGCGGCGCCCCGAAGGCCGGCGCGCCGGCGGCGTGCAGCGCGGCCAGCTCCCGGCCGAAGCGCAGCGCCGCCCCCCGCCCGGGTGGGCCCTGCACCACCCGGTCGACGACCAGCCGGTGCGCGTCGTGACCGTGCACCACCGGTATCCGCACCGTCCCGGTCCCGGCCAGCCAGCGCAGCCCCGCCGCCTCGGCGCGCGCGGCCTCCGCTCCGTCGGCGCTCTTGACGACCACCACCCGGCCGTCGTCGAGGACGACCTCGGCGAGTGAGCCGGACAGCGCACGCACACCGGTCACCGACCGCCCGGTGAACCGGGCCGCCACGGCTTCCGGTCCGTCACCGTTCCGGGCGGTCGAACCGGGAGGGAAGCTCATGGGCGGACTCCTCACGTACAGGTGCGCGGGCGGGCGGTCGTGCCCAGGGTATGAGTTCCCCGCACGCCCGCGTTCGCCGTCGGCCGGTCACGCGGGACGGTGAAATCCCGGACGCCGCCGATCGAAGGGAACCGCGCCGGGGGAGCACTCGGAGCATGACGAGTTCATCGTTCCAGCGCACCCTCACCCTGCCCGCCACACTGTGCGAGCAGGCCGCACAGCATCTGGAGCAGGCCGCCCGGCGGACCGTCGACGGCGCCGGAATCCCGCTGAAGGCGTTCCGCGCGGCCGCCGACAGCGACTACACCCTCCCGGTGTCCGTGGTGGAACAGGCGGCGGGCTGCCTGCTGGTCCTGGCCACGGAGACCGCCCAGACCGTACGGCCCTCGGCCCTGCGCACCGTCATCGGCGTCGCCCTGTGCCTGCGCGACGCCGTCCAGGCCGTCCACCGGCCCGCGCTCACCACCCGCTTCTGGTGAGGGCGCGCCGAATGGTCCCCGCCCGGCGGGGAACCCGGCGCACCTCCACCACCCACACCTCCAGGAGAAGGCATGAGTCTGTTGCGCGTCCTCGGCCGGCCGATGCTGGCGTCGATGTTCGTCGCGGGCGGGCTGGATTCCGTCCGCAACCCCCAGAACGTCGCCCCGGTCGCCGAGTCCGTCGTCAAGCCCGTCACCGATCGCGTCGCGGTGCTGCCGGACCGCACCGAGGACGCCGTGCGCCTCAGCGGCGCCGTCCAGGTCGTGGGCGGACTGCTGCTGGCCACCGGACGCCTGTCGCGCCCGGCCGCGCTCGCCCTCGCCGCCACACTCGTGCCCACGACGCTGGCCGCCCACCGTTTCTGGGAGGAGGAGGACCCCGGTCAGCGCATGCAGCAGCGCATCCACTTCCTGAAGAACCTGTCCATGCTCGGCGGTCTGCTGATCGCCGCCGACGACACCGGCGCGGCCCCCTCGCTGCTCTGGCGGAGCTGGCACGCCGCCCACGACCTGCGCCGCGACGCCCACCTCGTCCGCCGGTCCGTCCGCGCCGGGGCCGGCCCCGGCGCGGCGGCCGGCCGGATCCGGGCCAAGCTGTCCTGCTGACCCGCCGGACCGCGTTAGCTCCCCGGGGGTGGGGGGACCCGTTGGCGGGTGGCACCCGGCCGGGTGCCACCACGAACCGGAGGTGAAGGACATGGGACACGGAGGCGACGTCATCGACGAACTGGTGACCGATCACCGGGAAGTCGAGGAACTCTTCGGCAAGATCGAGGAACTGCCGCCCGGCCACAAGGACCGCAAGGTGTACGCCGACCAGGTCACCATCGAGCTGGTCCGGCACTCGGTGGCCGAGGAGGCGTACCTCTACCCGGCCGTGCGGGAGCACGTGCGGAACGGGGACGCGCTGGCCGACCGTGAGCTCGAGGACCACGCCACGGCCGAGCGGATCATGAAGGACCTGGAGGGCTGTGACGCGGGCGACGCCGAGTTCGACCGGCTCATCGGCATGCTGATGGGCGAGATCCGTGAGCACGTCGCCGACGAGGAGCAGAACCTGTTCCCGATGCTGAGTGCCTCCTGCTCCCCGGAGCAGCTCGACCGGCTCGGTGACAAGGTCCGGCAGGCGAAGAAGACGGCCCCGACCCGGCCGCACCCGGCCGCCCCGGACAAGCCCCCGGCGAACAAGCTGCTGGCACCGGGCGCCGGGATGGTGGACCGGGTCCGGGACGCGCTGAGCGGACGCGGAAAGCTCGGCTGACACGGGGACGTACAAGGACATACGGGGCATGGGGAGGGGCCCGGCGTCGAAGCGCCGGGCCCCTCCCCATGCCCGCGCCCGCCCCGACCGCTGTGAGCAACCACACTTACGCCCCAAATCCCACATAAAACCGCCTGTTTGGCGCCCGCACCCCCTTGATCACCGGTCACTCGGAACCGACTCGGCCCTTCCTTCTGCCACGATGGTCCGCGCCCTGTCCGGGTGACGGGAGCCGCCGCGCAGCGCAGCCGGCGTTCCGCTTCCCGCGCCCCCCTCCGCCGAGTCCTCCGACTCGTCCTTCCGAGTGGCGCAACTGTGTCTTCCTCCCCCACCCCTGCCCAGCCCGAGTCCCGCTCGCCCTGGCGCTCCCTGCGGCACCGCAGCATGCGCTGGTGGTCCGTCGCGAACTTCGTGTCCAACGCCGGTACGTGGATGCAGCTCACGGTGCAGAACCTGCTGGTCCTCCAGATCACCGGGTCCGCCGCCGCCACGGGTCTGTCCATGTCCGTGCAGGCCGCCCCGGCCCTGCTCATGAGCGTCCTGGGCGGAGCGGCGGTCGACCGCTGGCCGCGGAAGCTGACGGCCGCCGTCAGCCAGGCGCTGCTGGCCGTGATCGCGTTCACCACGGCCCTCCTCGTGGCGCTGGACCGGCTCGACATGACGTCCCTGATGGTGCTGGCCGCCGTTACCGGCATGGTCGCCACCGTCGACAACCCGGCGTGCGCCCTGCTGGGCAACGACCTCGTCCCCGCCGAGGACGTGCCCTCCGCCATCGGGGTGGGCGCGCTGGTCTTCAACGCGGGCCGGCTCGCGGGCACCGCGCTCGCCGGGGTGACGGTCGGCTTCCTCGGCACCGCCGCCGCCTACTTCGCCAACGGGTTCTCCTTCCTGTTCGTGACCGCGGTCATCCCGTTCCTGCGCCCGGCGGCGGGGGCGGTCCGGCACGTCGTCGAGAAGGGCGGGCGCCCGCAGGCCGCCATGACCGTCCGCGAGGGGATCACCTTCTTCACCCGCCGGCCGCGACTGCTCGCACTCGCCGGGGTCACCGGCATCAGCGCGGTCTTCGGCCGCAACTACGGGCTCACGCTCGCCGTCCTGGTCACCGGGCCGCTCGCGGGCGGCGCCGGGGCGTTCGGCACGGTGTCCACCGTCCTCGCGGCCGGCGGCATCCTCGGCGCGGTGCTCGGCGCGCGGCTGCGCCGGCCGTCCGTGCGGCTGGTCGGCGCCCTCGCGGCGGCGGGCGCGCTGCTGCAGGTGGTGGCGGGGATGTCACCGTCGCTGGCCGTGCTGCTGGTACTGGTGCTGCCCATGGCCGTCGTCGAGTCCGTCTCCGACACCGCCGGAACGGCCGTCCTGCAGACCGACCCGCCCGCCCGTCTGCGCGGACGCGTGCTCGGCGTCTGGGGCAGCGTCGGCACCGTGTGGAGCCTGGGCGGCCCGCCCGCCCTGGGCCTCCTCATGGAACTCGCCGGCCCACGCGGCGCCCTGATCGCCGGCGGCCTCGTCATCGCCACGTCGATCGCGACAGGCCACCTCCTCCACACCCGCCGCACCCCGGCCCCGGCCGCCCTCCGCCGGCCCGCCCTGGAAACGGCCGCCTGAGCAGAACCGGCCCGTCCAGGGCCTGAGGACAGGGCCCGGCATCTCAGCCCGTCCGGCATTCGAGAACTTCGAGAACAAGGCCCGTCCAGGGCCGAAGGCGGGTCCGGGGCGCAGCCCCCGGGGACGGGAAGGGGCGGCGGGGGCGGAGAACCTCCCCGCACACCCCGCTCACCCGTCCGGCGCCCGAAGGGCGATCGCCGCCTCGGCCGCCCGCCGGGCCAGCAGAGTCGTGGACCGCCCGTCCAGATACGGCAGTACCACCGCCTGCCCGCCCCAGGAACGCAACACCTCCGCCTCCGGCAGCTCCTGCACGGAGTAGTCCCCACCCTTCACCCACACATCGGGCCGCAACCGCCCCAGCACCACCTCGGGCGTGTCCTCCTCGAAGACCACCACCGCGTCCACACTGCCCAGCGCCGCCAGCACCCTCGCCCGGTCCGCCACAGGCGTCAGCGGCCGCCCCGCCCCCTTCCGGCGCATGACCGACGCATCGGAGTTCAGGCACACGATCAGACAGTCACCGACCCGCCGCGCACTCTCCAGCAGCCCGACATGCCCCGCGTGCACCAGATCGAAGCAGCCACCCGTGGCGACCACCGTCCCCCCGCGCGCCCGCACCCCCTCCGCCAGCTCGAACGCGCCGGCGGCCGGATCGTGCGCGGGACCGGGCACGGCCGGCGCGTGCCACAGGTCCGGATTCCCCGCCCCGCCCGCCGCGACGAACGCCGCCGCCTCGGCGACCGCCCGCTGCAGCGCCTCTTCCGGCAGCAGTCCGTCGGCCAGTGCCGCGACGGTCGTCGCCGCGAAGCAGTCGCCCGCGCCGCACGGATCCCCGTCCGCCCGGAACGGCGCCGGGATCAGCATCGGCGTACCCCCGCCCGGCCGGGTCAGCAGCACCCCCCGGTCCCCGAGCGTCACGGCGACGCCCGCCGCCCGCCAGCGCTCCGCCAGTCCCGCCCCGCGCTCGGCGAAGGCCCCCAGGGACGCCCCGGACATCCCCGGAGCTCCCGGCGTACCCGCGCACAGGGCGACCGCCTCCGCCGCGTTGGGCGTGACGAGCCGCGCCCCCGGCACCGGAGGGTCCCCCCTGGGATGCGGGTCCCACACCAGGGGCGTGTGCCGGGCCGCGTCCGCCAGCTGCGGACGCACGGCCCCCGCGGTGTGCCGTCCGTAGTCCGCGACGAGGACGGCGTGCGCGCCCGCGAGCGCCTCGCGCACCGCGTCGTCCGGCTCGCCCGGCGTCCCGCCGCCCCGGTCGATGCGCACCACGGGCCGCCCGCCAGCCAGCACCCGCGTCTTCACCGGCAGCGTGCCGTGCAGCGGCAGCTCGAGGAGCCGGACCCGGCCGCCGAGCTCCCGGCGTACGGCCTCGCTGGCCGGGTCGTCGCCGAGCGCGGTCACCAGCACCACGTCCCGGCCGCCGCGGGCCGCGAGCGCGGCGGCCAGCCCGGCCCCGCCCGGGTGCCGGCGGTCACCGGTGACGTCGACGACCGGGGCGGGCGCGTCCGGGGCCAGCCGGGTCGCGACCCCCTCGATGTCCTCGTCGAGCAGTGCGTCCCCCACCACCACCAGCGGCTTCGGACCGGTCATGACATCCTCCCGGGGACGGCCGCCGCACTGCGCGCGAGGGGCGCGGCCACGGCGGCGTCGAAACACTCGCAGAGCAGGTGCACGGCGACCAGATGCGTCTCCTGGACGGCCGCGGTGCTGTCCGCCGCCACGCACAGCGCCTCGTCCGCGGCCTCCGCCAGCGGGTTCGGGCCGGGCCCGGTGAGCGCCCAGACCCGCAGCCCGGCCCGCCGGGCCGCCACCGCCGCCGCGATCAGATTGGCGCTGCGCCCCGAGGTGGACAGCAGCATCAGCACGTCGCCGGGACGTCCGTGGGCGGTCACCTGGCGGGCGTAGACGTGGTCGAAGCCGTAGTCGTTGCCGATGGCGGTGACGCTGGAGGTCTCCGCGTGCAGGGCGATCGCCGAATAGGCGCGCCGCTCCCGGCGGTAGCGGCCGACCAGCTCGGCGGTCAGGTGCTGGGCCTGGGCGGCGCTGCCGCCGTTGCCGGCGGCCAGCAGCCGTCCGCCGTCGGTGAGGACGGTGGCGAGGCGTCCGCCCCAGTCGGTGATCCGGGGCAGGCCGCTTCGGCGGAAGCCGTCGAGGGCCTCCTGGAGCGACCGGCAGTGCAGCCGGGCGGCGTCGAGCGCGGGGTGTTCGGTCATGGTGCTTCGGGCGTGCCGCCTCGGGGGGACGGCGGCGGGACCCGCACCTCCTTCCAGGGTCGGGCGCCGGCGGGTCAGCCGGTTCCGGTCGTGGCGGGCTCGGCGTCGAGGACCTCGCAGTACGCCGCCTCGGTGGCCGCGGCGATCCGCGCCCAGCCGTAGCGGCTGAGCACCCGGCGCCGGCCGGCCGCCCCGCACGCCTGACGGGCCGCCGGATCGGCGAGCAGGCCGGCCGTGGCCCGGGCCAGTGCCTCGGGGTCGCCGGGCGGCACCAGCCGGCCGGTGCCGGGATCGGCGACCGTGTCGAGCTGGCCGCCGACCGCGGTGGCCACCACCGGACGGCCGCAGGCCATGGCCTCCAGCGGGACGATCCCGAAGGGCTCGTAGTCGGCGGGGCACAGCACCACGTCGGCGGAGCGCAGCAGCGCGGGCACCCGGCCGGCGTCCACCCCGCCGGTGAACCGGACCCGGTCGGCGACCCCGGCGTCCCGCGCGACGCCGCGCAGCCGACGGACCTCCGGGTCGTCGTCGAGGCGGTCCGCGGGGGGCCCGCCGACCACCACCAGCTCGGTGCCGGGCAGCCGGGCCAGCGCGGCCAGCGACACCGCGGCGCCCTTGCGCGGCACCAGCCGCCCGAGCTGCACCAGCCGGTACCGGAACGGGCCGCGCGGCGCGAGGGGGCCCACCGGCGTGAACCGGTCCGTGTCGACGCCGCACGGCACGACGCCGATCCGGTACGCCGGCACGCCCATCAGGGTCAGCTCGGCGACCTCGTCCCGGCAGGTGGCGACGACACGGTCGCAGCCCAGCCCCACCCCGATCTCGCAGCCGATCCGCTCCGGCGGACTGGTGTCGGCGAGCCGCTGGTGCCGGCGCTTCACCGTACCCAGCGCGTGGTACGTGTGCAGCAGCGGCAGCCCCAGCTCCCGGGCCGCCCCCAGCGAGGCCAGCCCCGACATCCAGTAGTGCGAGTGCACCACGTCCGGGGTGCGCGCCCGCCACACCCGGGCCAGCCGGCGCCCGAACTCGTCCATGTACGGCAGCAGCCGGTCCTTGGGGACCGGTTCCGCGGGGCCCGCCGGAACATGGTGCACCTCGACACCCTCGCGCAGCACCACCCGGTCGGGCAGACCGGGCGCGTCGCGGCGGGTGTGCACGGTGACGCGGTGCCCGCGGTCGGCGAGCGCCCCGGCCAGGGCGGCGACATGGACGTTCTGCCCGCCGGCGTCCACCCCGCCGAGGGCGGCGAGCGGGCTCGCGTGCTCCGAGACCAGGGCGATGGACAGCACGCCCGGGGCGAGCGGGCCGGAAGCGGGGGTCATGGGCGCACCTCCGTGATCGGTCGCGGCACAGGCCACGGCGGGATGTTCGTACGGCCGCTCCCCGGTCCGTCCGCGGTCGGTGGGCCCGGGGTGCCGGCGGGAGGCCGGGGCGGGCGGGTCATGAGTGCAGCCGTTCGCCGACGGACGGTGGCCGAACCGGCGCGGGGGCCCCGGTGCGGTGCGGGTGGGGTGGTGCCGTGCGGTACAGGGCGTGGCCGCGCAGCCAGTGCCAGGTCGCGGCGGGCGGCACGAGCACGCTGGTGAGGGCCATCGTGACGATCTCCTCGCGGGTGCGCGGACCCGGCAGGATCCGGGCGAGGGCGAACTCGGTGGTTCCCGCCAGCCACCCGGTGGCACACGCCACCGCCGCGCGCGGCCGGCCGGACAGCACGCAGCCCGCGGCCGCCAGGCCCGCCGCGGTCACCGCCAGATGCGCGGGCAGACGGCCCCGTGGCGCCTCCGCCCGCCGCCACCAGCCGCGCCCGTGCAGCCTGGTCATCAGCACGTCGTCGGCGTTGCCCGCCTGGAGCCGTACGGAGATCCAGCGTCCGGCCCGCCGTACCGGGTGGGCGGTGGTGCGGCGGCCCTCGGACAGCGTCCAGCCGGCGTCGAACACCCGCAGCGCCAGGTCCGCGTCCTCCCGGAAGGCCCTGCGGAAGCGCTCGTCGAAGCCGCCGACGGCCTCCAGCGCCCGGCGGCGGTACGCCATGTCGGCGGTGATCCAGCGGGCCCGGGCGAGCCCGGCGGTGCCCCGCTCCCAGTCGGTGGGCGGCCGGTCCGGCGGCAGCGGCACCTCGATCCGGGCGGCGATCCCGGCGGTCGCGACGCTCGCCCCGGCGAGGTCGAGCGCGAGGTCGTCGGCCCAGGTGGGGCCGGGCACCACGTCGTCGTCGAGGAAGACGATCCACGGCGTGTCCCCGGCCGCCCGCCACCCGGTGTTGCGGGCGGCGGCCGGACCCCGCGCCCCGCCGGGCACGACGAGGGTGCACGAGCGCAGCGACGGCGGAACGGCGGCGGTCAGCGGCGCACCGGCCGGGTCCGGGCGGTCGTCGACCACCACGACCCGTACCGGGCCGGGTCCGTCCGCCTCGGCCAGCGCCCGCAGACACCGGCCGAGGCCGGGCCGGCCGAGCGTCGGCACCACCACCGCGTACTCCCCGTCCGGAGCGGCCGGCCCGGTCATCGGGGACCCTCGCCGTCGTCGCCGGAGCGGAACAGATCGCCGCGCCGGATCGCGTACGGGCCGATGGCCAGGAGGTCGACGGGGGAGGAGCCGAAGCACTCCAGGGCGTCGCGCGGGTCGTCCACCATCGGCCGGCCCGCCGTGTTGAGGCTGGTGTTGACGACCACGGGCAGCCCGGTCAGCCGCTCGAACTCGCCCAGCATCCGCGCCACCAGGGGCTCGCGCGCCGGATCGACCGTCTGGACGCGGGCGGTACCGTCGACATGCACCACGGCGGGCACCCGGTCCCGCCAGGCGGGGGTCACGTCGTGCACGAACAGCATGTACGGGCTGGGCAGCGGACCGTCGAAGATCCCGGCGGCCCGCTCGGCGAGCACCATCGGCGCGACCGGCCGGAACTGCTCGCGCCCCTTGACGTCGTTGAGCCGCTCCAGATTGCCCGCGTGTCCGGGATGAGCCAGCAGCGAGCGGTGGCCGAGTGCCCGGGGACCGTACTCGCCGCGCCCCTGGAACCAGGCGACGATGCCGTTGTCGGCCAGCGCCCGGGCCACGGTGGCGGCGATGTCGGACGGCCGCTCGAAGGGTACGGCGGCCGTCTTCAGCCACGCCCCCAGCTCCGCGTCGGACCAGTCCCGGCCGAGGTCGGCGCCGGTCATGGGCTCGGGCTCGTCACCGGCGCCGGCGGACAGCAGCAGGGCGCCGCCGAGCGCGGTCCCCGCGTCCCCGGCCGCGGGTTGCACCCACACCCGGGAGAACGGCCCCTCGCGGGCGACACGGGAGTTGGCGACGCAGTTCAGGGCGACGCCCCCGGCGAGGGTGAGCACACAGTCGTGGGTACGGCCGTGCAGCCAGCGCACCAGGTCCAGCAGGGTCTCCTCCAGTACCGCCTGTGCGCTCGCGGCGACGTCGGCGTGGTCCTGGGTCCACGGTTCGTCCGGACCGCGTGGCGCGCACAGGCCGTGCCAGGGCACGCCGGTGGCGTGGAAGCCGCCGTCGCCGGTCGGATACACGTACCGGCGCAGTTCGGGCAGCATGCGCGGGGTGCCGTGGGAGGCGAGGGCCATCACCTTGAACTCGTCACAGGAGCGCAGGAAGCCGAGGTGCTCGGTGAGTTCCTCGTAGACCAGACCGAGCGAGTGCGGCAGGTCCTGCGCGCGCAGGGGTTCGAGCCGGTCGCGCACCCGGCGGGCGGCGAGGTGGGAGGCGCGCTCGCCGCGGCCGTCCAGCACGAGGACGGAACAGTCCTCGGCGTCCGGTGCGGCGAAGGCGCCGGAGGCGGCGTGCGCCATGTGATGCGGTACGAAGCGGACGAGTCCGGGGTCGAGTCCGGGCAGCGCGGTCCGCAGGAAGCCGGGGGCCTCCCGCGCGTAGGTGAGCCGCAGGTGGTCCCACGGGTCGTCCAGGCCCATCGCGTCGGCGGGGCGGGCCAGCGCCGGGTCGAAGGAGTAGGCGACCGCGTCGAGGTCCTCCGGGCGCAGCCCGGCCCGCTTCAGGCACCAGGAGGCGGCCTGCTCGGGCAGCTCCCAGGCGGAGAACGGCAGCGGGCGCTTGCCGTGCTTGCGCCGGGAGAACCGCTCCTCCTCCGCGGCGGCGACGGTCCGCCCGTCGATCACCAGGGCGGCCGCGGGGTCGTGGAAGAGGGCGTTGATGCCGAGGATGCGCATGGCGGACGGGCCTTTCGCGGATCGGGGCGGCGGCGCTTCAGCGGCCGGCGTCGGCGCGGAACCAGTCGATCGTGCGGCGCAGTCCTTCCTCGGCGCCGACCAGGGGCTCCCAGCCGAGCTTGTCGCGGGCCAGCGTGATGTCCGGGCAGCGCACGGCCGGGTCGTCCACCGGGCGTTCGATGTAGCGGACCTCCGAACGGGAACCGGCGAGTGCGATGACGAGCCGGGCCAGGCCCAGCATGGTGATCTCATTCGGGTTGCCGATGTTGACGGGGCCGCGCATGCCGTGGGCGGCCGCCGCGAGGACGCCGGCCACCGTGTCGTCGACGTAGCACAGCGAGCGGGTCTGCAGGCCGTCACCGGTCACGGTGAGGGGTTCGCCGGCCAGGGCCTGCCGGACGAAGGTCGGTACGGCACGGCCGTCGTGGCCGCGCATCCGCGGGCCGTAGGTGTTGAACAGCCGCACGATGCAGGTGTCCGTGCCGCGGGTCTCCGCGTGGGCGGTGGTCAGCGCCTCGCCGAAGCGCTTGGCCTCGTCGTAGACACTGCGCGGGCCGACCGGGTTGACATGGCCCCAGTACCGCTCGTCCTGCGGATTCTGCTGCGGGTCGCCGTAGACCTCCGAGGTGGAGGCGAGGACGAAGCGGGCCTCGGCGTCCTGGGCGAGTTTCAGGGCGTTGCGGGTGCCCAGGCTGCCCGTCTCCATGGTGTGCAGCGGCAGCCGCAGATAGTCCGCCGGGGAGGCGGGGGAGGCGAAGTGCAGCACCAGGTCGGCCGGCCGGCCGACCGGCAGTTTCTGCGCCACGTTGGCCCGCACGAGCGTGAACCCGGGCCGTTCGAGCAGCGGGGCGATGTTCTCCGGCCGGCCGGTGCTGAGGTCGTCCACACACGTGACGGCGGCGCCCGCGTCGAGCAGGGCGGCGCACAGATGGGAGCCGACGAACCCCGCGCCACCGGTGACGACGGCGTGCTCCCACTTCCGGGATATGACGGTGCTCATGCCGCTCAGCCTGACCCCGCCCCCCGCCCCCGGCACGGCCACCTACTGCATTCGGGTGAACAACACCCCGTAACCGAACACCGCCCCGCCCGCCGCGGGCAGCCGTGCACTCCCGCCCGCCGCGGGCAATCGTGCACTCCCGCCCGCCGCGGGCAATCGTGCCGCTGGGGCGGCACGGGTGGGCGCGACGGCACCCCGTAAGCGCCGGGCCGCGCAACCCCCCGGCTCGCACAAACGCACAGCACCCGCCGACACCGGCCCCGGCGGGAAGCCACAGGGTCACATCACGAGCGTGGCATCCGGATCAAGCCGCCCGAGAAGCGCCGACTGATGCAGCCCCGCCACCGGAGCCACCAGATCCGGATGCCGCAGCAACACCGCCGCCCCGCGATCCGCCTCGTCGGGAGCGACCAGCCGCCGGAACTCGACGCGCCCCTCCCCGCCCAGCGCTGCCACCGCGACCGCCGCCAGCCGGGCATCGGCCAGCAGGCACACCGCCCAACTCGCCACGACCTCGTCGACCCATGTACGCCAGGCCTCCCCTTCGCCCCCCTCACCCGCATCCGCCCCGGTGACCCAGTCGAGCCGACCCGAACCCCCCGGCCCCGCCAGCCCCACCAGCGCGGCATCCATCTCCGTCGGATACCGCAGCCGCGCGGCGACGGTCACCGCCTGCCGCGCCTGCACCTCGCACAGGGCGGCCGCCAGCGCCCCGCCGGGCGCGGGGAAGGAACATGTCAGCCACTGCGCGGTCGCCGCGATGACCGGGGAGAGATCTGCTTGCACTGCCGGGCCGCCCGAGCTCTGGGGTGAAAGGACCGCACGGAACGCTAGCCGCCGCCCCACCCGTCCCGATATGACCCCGACCTCCTTCGGCACGTGGCCTCGGCCACATCCGAACGGGTGGCCCCGCCCCCACCCGGAGTGCCCCGGCACCCCCCGGGGCACCCGGCGGCCATGGACGTACTCAGCCGCCCCCTGATCGACCGCACCCTGCCGCTGCTGGCCGAGGGCTACGCCTGGCTGCCCAACCGGATGCGCGACACCCCCGGTCCCGTGGTCCGCACCCGGATCCTGGGCCGGCCCGCACTCGCCCTGCGCGGCCCCGAAGCGGTGCGGTTCTTCTACGACGAACAGAACGTGCACCGGCACCGCGCCGTCCCCGAACCCGTGCTCTCCACCCTGTTCGGCCACGAGGCGGTGCACACCCTCGACGGCGTCGCCCACCGTTCCCGCAAGTCCCTGTTCCTGCCGCTGCTCGCCCCCGGCCGGATCGCCGGCCTCGTCGACCACACCACCGCCGCCTGGGACGACGCCGTGCCCGCCTGGGGCCGGCGCGGCTCCGTCGTACTGTTCGGCGAGGCGGGCACGGTGCTCACCACCGGGGTCCACCGGTGGGCCGGCATACCGCTGGACGACGCCGGGGCCGAGGCGACGGCCCGCGACATGATCGCCATGGTCGACGGCTTCGCCACCGCCGGACCACGCCACCTGCGGGCCCGGCGCGCCCGCGCCCGGCAGGAGGAGCGGCTGGGCCGGCTGGTGCGGGACGTACGGTCCGGGGCGGTCACCGCTCCCGAGGACTCGGTCCTCGACCTGGTGTGCCGGCACCGCGACGCGGACGGCGGGCCGCTCGACGAGAAGACGGCCGCGGTGGAACTGCTCAACGTCGTCCGCCCGACGACCGCCGTCGCCTGGTTCGTCGCCTTCACCGCGCACGCCCTGCACAAGTGGCCCGAGCACCGGGCGCCCCTGGCGGACGGGGACGTCCCGTTCGCCGCCGCGTTCGCCCATGAGGTGCGCCGCTTCTACCCGTTCGTGCCGTTCCTCGGCGGTCTGGCCGCCCGGGACCTGTACTGGCGGGGCGAGTGGGTCCCGGCCGGAGGACTGGTGGTGCTCGACGTGTACGGCCAGAACCACGACGAGTCGCTGTGGGGCGATCCGTACGCCTTCCGCCCGCGGCGCTTCCTCGAACGGCCCGTGGAGCGCGACGAACTGATCCCGCAGGGCGGCGGCGACCCGGGCGCCGGCCACCGCTGCCCCGGCGAGGGCATCACCGTCGGCGTGCTGGAGGCGCTCGCGGTGCGGCTCGCCCGAATGGAGTACACGGTGCCGGAACAGAATCTCGCGATCCCGCTGCACCGGGTCCCGACCCGCCCGCACAGCGGCGTGCTCCTGTCCGGCGTACGCCCGCCCGCCGGCTCCTCGTGAAGCCGTGGCCTTCCAGCCAGTTGAAGAAGTGACGAAAGCAAGTCCTGGGAAAAGTAGCGTAGTTTGTCCGGTATGGGTGAGTCTGGAGAGGAAGGTACTCGTTCTACCTCAGGGAGATGGTGTCATGCGTCCCGACGAGAAGGTCACCGAGGAACTCACCGGGATCCGGAGCGCCGACATGGAGGCGGCACTCGACCCGGCCGAGACCGACGGTGTGTACCGCGACAGCCGTGAGTGCGCCGCGCTGGCCCTGGCCGGCGGAGCAGGAGGCGTCCTTCTGTCACCGCCGACCCCGCGCCCGAAGAAGGGCTGAACGGATCGACGGGAGCAAGTGATATGGAGCAGTCAGGCACTTCGACCCGCTTGCAGGCCGTGGTGCAGGCGAGACGCCCCCCACCCGACGGCTCGCGCTCTCCGCGTTCCAGCGCCGCTACGGACTCACCCCCCCGGCCTCCGGAGCCCGAGGTCCTGCGCACCACCTGGCTGGCCCGCACCCCCGAACCCTGGACCGTCGAGGGCCACATCGCCTACGACATCACGCACTGCGTGTTCCACCTGACCGACTGGGGCGAGAACCCCGACGGACTGCCCCCGGACCTCACCGACTACCTCACCACCTGGCTGCCGGCCTGGATCGACGACTGGCTGGACCTCGAACGCTGGGACCTGCTCGGCGAACTCCTCGTGGTCGACGCCTGTCTGCCCCGGCCCACGCTGGACGAGCCGGCCTGGCAGGCCTTCGCCGCCGCACAGCAGCCGGACGGCGCCATGCCCGCGATCCGGACGATGCCCGAGGGCGACGAGGAAGCGGTGTTCGACATCGTCTACCACTCGACGCTGGTCGCCGCCTTCGCCTCCGTCCTGGCCACCTCCCGCGCCCTCACCGAACTGGCCCGCGCCTCATGACGACGACGTACCGTACCCCCTGGCCCGGCCTCCCGCCCGACGACGAGGCCCCCGCGCACCGGGCGGAGTCCCACGCCGACGAGCGCCTGTACGAGCGGCTCGGTGACGCCGTCGCCGCGCCCGACGCGCCCGACGCCGTCTTCGCGGTGTCCCGGCACGGCCGCCGCACCGTACGCGCCGGCGGCACCGCCCCGCCCTCACAGCACCCGCGCGACACCCTCCGCTACGAGATCGGCTCGGCGACCAAGACGTTCACCGGACTGCTGCTGGCCCGCCTGATGGACAGCGGCAGGCTCTCCGGCGGCGAACCGGCCCGCACCCTGCTGGACGGCGGCCGGCACCCCGGACCGGCGCCGGCGACGCTCGTCCACCTGATCACCCACACCGCCGGACTGCCCCGTCTCCCGGCCGGCTTCCACGTCCGGGCCCTGCCCACCTGGCGCACCAACCCCTACGCACGCCACTCCGACGCGCGCGTCGTCGACGCCTTCCTGCGCCACCGCCCCCGGCGCCGGCCCGGCACCCGCTGGCACTACTCCAACTTCGGTGTCGCCGTGCTCGGCCACGCCCTGGCCGCCGCCACCGGCACACCGTGGCAGGACCTGATCACCGATCAGCTGCTCGAACCCCTCGGCCTCGGCGACACGGCCCTGCGGGCGGACGCCGGCGGGCCCGACGCCACCGGGCACGGCAAGGACGGCACGACACCCGTGCCCGCCTTCGACGCGGGCGGCTTCCGGGCGGCCGGCGCCGTCCGGGCCACCCCGCACGACCTGCTCACCTTCCTCGAGGCCCATCTCGACCCCGCCCGGTGCCCCCCGCTGGCCGGCGCGCTGCGCGCCGTGCGCACGCCCGTGCTCCGCCGCGGACTCGGGCACCGGCATGTCCACACCGCCACCTGGTTCCGGCACCCGGCGGACGACGGCCCCCTGTACTTCCACAGCGGGGCCACCCCCGGCGGGCAGGCCTTCCTCGCCTTCCGGCCCGACACCGGCACCGCCCTGGCCGCGGTGTGCACCCGCCGCTTCCGCGCCCACGACCCGTTCCAGGCCGTGGCGTACGCCCTGCTCGCGGAGGAGTGACGGCCTCCTCGCGAAAGGCGCCGGCGCCGGCACGTGGCCGGCGCCGCACCGGTCACCCGGTCAGAGCCGCTGCCACAGCGCCGGAGTGCCGGCGGGCGCCCACGCGCCCTGCGCCTGATGGGTCTGCAGGCACTGGTAGCGCACACCGTCACGGGTCACCGTGGTGCCCGTCTCGTAGACCCGGCCCGCGGTCCACGCCTCGGCGCCGTCGTCCTGCCGGCCCGGCGCGGTCTGCGCGGCGGCGGTGGTCAGGATGAGCCCGAAGTCGCCGAGGATCGGGTTGACCGGCTGGTAGAACGTCGTACCGCCGCCGGTGCAGTCACCGGAACCGCCGGAGGTGACCCCCTGCGCCTGCGCGCCCGCGACATACGGCCCGCCGGAGTCGCCCGGCTCGGCGCACACCGTCGTCCGGGTCAGCCCGTCGACCGTGCCCTCGGGGTAGGTGACGCTGGTGTCGTGCTGCTGGATGGTCCCGCAGTGCCATCCGGTGGTCGAGCCGGAACGGCACACCGCCGCCCCGACGAGCGCCTGCGCCGACCCGGTGACCTGCACCTCCTGGCCGTCCTGCGCCTTGACGTCCGGCGTGGGCGTCCACTGGCCGTTGGTGGCCACCCACGCCATGTCCTCGCCGGGGAACGTGGAGGCCTGGAAGGTGCCCTGCGCGGTGCGGTCGTACCCGGTCGTGGTCGCGCCGGCCCTGCCGCAGTGGCCGGCGGTGACGAAGCCCGGCTGCTCGCCCCGGGTGACGGAGAAGCCGACGGAGCAGCGCGCGGAGTCGTCGATGTAGAAGGCGTCGCCGCCGGTGATGTCCTGCAGCAGGCGCGGCCGTACCGTCGTCATCCGGATGCCGACGTCCGCGCCTTCGAGCCCCGCGGCCTCGACGAAGGCGGCACCGGCCTCCTGGCTGGTCGCCTGCACCATGATCCGGTTCTCCGGCACGTCGACGTACCAGACGGGCGTGTCGAGGGTCTTGACGCGCCCGGCCGCCGCGTCCAGCTTCGCCTTGGCCGCCTCGAGCCCGGCCAGCGTCCGCCGGACCACCTTGGCCGTGGCGCCCTCGGCCTCGATGGCCGGCGCGTCCTTGGCGTCGGTGGTCGCGACCGTGAGCTCCCCGGACGTCCTGCCGTGCACCCAGGCACCGGCGAACCGGTCGCCGAGCGCGTTGCGCAGCCGGCCCGCGCGGGTGCCCGCCTCGGCCTCGTTGACCAGCCGTTCGGAGGCCTGGGACTCGTCCAGCTCCAGGTCGCGCTGGAGGGCGGCGAGCAGATGGGGCGACGGCCGGTCGGCGCCCAGGGTCTGGGCGGCGCCGGGCGCCGGCCCCGCCGCGGGCGTGGGGTCGGCCGCCGCGGCGTAGGGGAGTCCGGCGAGGACGAGGGCGCCGAGCGCCGTGAACGCCGACCGGCGCGCTGCCCGGGCGTGTCTGAGGACCATGCGGTATGTCTCCTTCGTGCGTGGTGCGAAGCTGCGGAGGGGACTCAGGCATTGCCGGTGACACCCGGCGCGATGTCGGGACATGCCGGGATTACCGCGTTCGTGACACGTGCGGGCGCCAAGTGCAGTACATGCGTACGACCCCGGGCGCCCGGACGGGTCAGACCGGTGTCAGACCGGGCGAGCCCACCTCGGTGACGAAGGAGGCGGCCGTGGAGACGGCGGCGCCCGGCGTCGTCACGACCGGCACGACACGGAAATCGACCCGGGCGTTCTCCCGGCCCAGCTCGACGCGCGCATAGCCGCGCCGGCCGTCGTAGAACCTCAGGTGGGGGTTGGCCCGCAGGTAGGTGTCCCAGTTGGCCGGGTGCTCCGCGCCGTCGCGGCCGCTGGCGACGGAGGTGCAGGTCAGCTCCGTGCCCAGGACGGCGGAGTCGGGGTCGTCGAAGTCGTCCTTGATGTCGAAGGCGTACGCGACATGAACGTCACCGGTGAGGACCAGCCAGTTGTCGACGCCGGCCGCCTTCGCTCCCGCGACCAGACGGCCGCGGCCGGCGCGGTAGCCGTCCCAGGCGTCCATGGAGACCTTCGCCTCGGCGTTCAGGTCCAGCTTGCGCTGCGAGAAGCACACCTGCTGGGGCATCACGTTCCACAGCGCCGTCGACGTGCCCCACCCGTCGAGCAGCCAGCGTTCCTGGGCGTCCCCGGTGAGGGTGCGCGCCGGGTCGTCCGACTCGGGCCCGGGAACGTGCGGGGTGTCGCCGTAGGCCTGGTCGGAGCGGTACTGGCGGGTGTCGAGGATGTCGAACTGGGCGAGGCCGCCCCAGTGCAGCCGGCGGAACAACCGGGCGTCGGGGCCCTCGGGGAACTGGTCGGCGCGCAGCGGCTGGTTCTCCCAGTAGGCGCGGTAGGCGGCGGCGCGGCGGGGCAGGAACAGCGCCGGGTCGCTGCCGTTCTCGTCGATCGCGCCCGCGTAGTTGTTCTCGGTCTCGTGGTCGTCCCAGGTGACGACGAACGGGTGCGCGGCGTGCACGGCCCGCAGGTCGGGGTCGCTCTTGTAGAGCGCGTAGCGCATCCGGTAGTCCGCCAGGGTCGTCGTCTCGCGGTTGAACACGGCCGGCAGCACGACATCGGTGTAGCCGCGGGCGCCGCCGGCGGAGTTCACGGCGTACTCGTACAGGTAGTCGCCGAGGTGGAACACCACGTCGACGTCCTCCTGCGCGAGGTGCCGGTGCGCCGTGTAGTAGCCGTCGTGGTACGCCTGGCAGGCGACCGCCGCCAGGCGCAGGCTCGCGATGCCGGCGCCGGCCGGGGGAGCGGTGCGGGTGCGGCCGGTGGGGCTGATCCAGGTGCCCGTACGGAACCGGTAGTAGTAGTGGCTGCCCGGTTCCAGGCCCTGCACGTCGACGCGCGCACTGTGCCCGTACTCGGGATGGGCGAGGACGGTGCCCTGCCGCACGACCAGGACGAAGGACTCGTCGAGCGCCACTTCCCAGGAGACCTCCACCCGCTGCTGCCCGAGCCCTCCGTCCGGTTCGAAGGGGACCGGGGCGAGCCGCGTCCAGATGAGCACCGAGTCGGGCAGCGGGTCCCCGGAGGCCACGCCCAGCGTGAACGGGTCCTCGGTGATCCGGGCCGCGTCGAGCCGGGGCGCGGCGAAGGCGCCGCGCGCGGGGAGGTTGGTGGTGAAGGCGAGGGCGGCGGCCGCGGCGGTGACGGTGAGGAAGCGACGGCGGGCCGGATGCCGTGCGGCGGTGCGCAGTTCGGCGTCGTGCGGGGTGAAGGCGAGCCCGGACGGCGGTCCGGTACGGCCCGACAGCGCCATCGGGTGTCCTCTCGTGCGGGGTCAGGCGGATGGACGGAAGGCGCAGGCCGGGCGGCGGCGCGGGCAGGCGAGCGCGGCCGTGCCCCGGGGCGTGCGTGGCGACGCGGACCACGGGACACGGAGCCTGCATGTTAAGCAGACAAAATGCGCAAAGTGTGCGCGCCTCGCGGGGTGTTCACACGAGAGGCCGTACGCGGACCCGGCCTCGAGGCGGAGAGAAGCGCCGCCGGTGCGACCGGCGGCGCTGGGGTGGTGGGCGGGCTCAGCCGGTCGTCGCCCCCGTGCCGGCGCCCACGCGGTCGCGGACCGGCAGGTGGTACACGTGGAAGGCGCGGCCGATGACCGGCTGGGCGACGTTGCGCACCTTCACGCCTCCCGTCGTCATACCGTGCTCGCTTCCGGCGTGCGCGTGCCCGTGCACGGCGAGATCGGCGCCGGCCGTGTCGATCGCCTCGGCCAGCAGATAGCTGCCCAGGAACGGATAGATCTCCAGCGGCTCCCCGGCCAGGGTCTCCGGCACGGGGGAGTAGTGGGTGAGGGCGATCCGGACGTCGCAGCCCTCCTGCTCCAGCTTCTCCAGCGAGGCCCGCAGGCCGTCGGCGCACCGGCGGGACAGGCGCACGAACTCCTTCATCACCGGCTCGCCGAACTCCCCGGCGCTCGCCCCGACGAACCCGCCGCCGAACCCCTTGGTGCCGGCCACCCCGACGCGCGCGTCGCCGGCCCGTACGACCGCCGACTCCCCCTCCAGGACATGGGCGCCGGCGTCCCGCAGGACGGCCGTGACCTCGTCCTGCCGGTCGTCGTGGTGGTCGTGGTTGCCGAGCACGGCGACCACGGGGACGCCCAGGCCCCGGATCTCGTCGGCCACCACGCGGGCCTCCTCGACGGTGCCGTGCCGGGTGAGGTCCCCGGCCAGCAGCAGGAGGTCGGCGCACTCGGGCAGGGTGTCGAACGCGGGGCGCAGCGTGCCCCGGGTGTCGGGCCCCATGTGGATGTCACCGACGGCGGCGATCCGGATCATGACAGCTCCTCCGCGTGATCGGGCGACGAGGTCTCGGCGACCACGATGTCGCAGTGCACCTCGAGCCCGGCGAGCTCCTCGCGCACGGTGCCCAGGACGTCCTCGCGGCACCGGGCCGACGGGACGGTCCCGGTGACCAGCACGGTCCCGCCGCGGACCTCGACCCGCACGCCGAGTTCACCGAGCTCGCCGGAGGCGAGACGGTCCTGGAGGTGGGCGACGCGGTACTCCGGGCCCGCCGCCGGTGTGCCGCCTGCCGGTCCGGCGTCGTGGGTGTTCATGGGCGTTCCTTCCGCGGACGTTCAGATGACGTTCAGGCGTTCCAGGAGGAAGAAGAAGGCGGCCGGCATGGGTTCGTCCCCGCAGTCGCGCCGCACCCGCTCCCAGTCGACCTTCTCGCGCAGGGCGCGGGCGATGGGCAGGACGGCCCCGAAGTCGCAGTGGTGCTCCGAGAAGGCGGCCACCAGGCCGGTCAGCAGATCGGTGGGCGCCAGGACCGGCATGCGCACCGACTCCACCGGGAGTTCCCGCGCCCGCCGGAGCATCTCGGTGGAGACGGGCCGGTGCGCCAGCTCGAAGATGAGGTCGACGTCCTGGCCGAAGCACGTGGCCTTGATCAGCCAGTCCTCGGGCGGGGTGTACACCGTCAGCCCGGCCTCGCGGAGCGTGGCGGCCACCGGCTCGGCGTCCTCGGGCCGGACGCAGAAGTCGACGTCGTGCTGGAGGTTCCCGCTGCCACCGTGGGCATGGACGGCGACACTGCCGGCCAGCGCGAACAGGTGCCCGCCCCGCTTGAGCACCGCGCCGACCTGCTTGGCCGCCTCCAGGATCGCCTGATTGCGGTCGCGGGGCAGCTCCGGGTCGTCCTCCTGCGCCCGCGTGCCGCTCCGCACGGTGTGCGCCGGCACCGGCCCCGGGATGTCCCTGGCCAGGCGGAGCTCCCGGGCTCCCGGGGGTCGGGCGAGCGTGGCGTCCTCGCCGTTCTCCGTCATGACCACTCCCTTCGCCGGCCGGACGGTCCGCACGGCCGCTGTGTGCCTGCACCTAGTACCCGACGTGCCCGTTCCGACACGGGCGCGGGCCGAAGGCGGCGGCCCGGACCGGGGTGTTGTGCGGCGCCCCCGTCGCCGTGGGCGTACAGGAAAGGCGCTTCGGCCGGTAACGGATGAATATGGGGCAAAAGGTAGGGAAGGTGATGAGTGCCCGTGAGGGACTCGCTCGTGGAGGCCGACATGGAGCAGGACACGTCTCGTCCGTCCGATCTTCCGGGGCCGCTGCGGGCCGTCGCCTCGGGCCTGCGGCATCTGCCGGGCGCGGAGCAGGTGGGGAGGGTGGCCGGTGGCGCCCTGGACGCGATCGGCGCGGTGTCCCCGCGCGGGCGCCGGCTGGCCGTCTACGCCGGAGCCGGGGTGCTCGGTGCGGCCGGCGTCGTCGAGTGGCCGGTGGCGCTGACCGGCGCGGCCGTCGCCTGGCTCACCCAGCCGCGCCCCGCACAGCGGCCCGACGGTGAGCCGGGCACGGAGTCCCCGGCCGGCGCGGACGGACACCACGGGACACCGGCCGGGCGCGGCACCTCCGACGACCGGCCGCCCGCGGGTCCCGGCGACCGGCTCGCCCCCTCCCGCAACCGCGACGGCAAGGCGGGGCACCCGGTGCGCGAACAGCCCGCCAAGGTGGGCGACACCGCCACCGCCTCGGCCCTGAAACAGGTCGCCGGTGCCACCCGGCACCACGGCGCGCACCTCGACCCCCGCCCGGACCCGGACGCCGCACCCGGCCGGCCGCGCGACGCCCGGCACACCGGCTGAACCACGATCAACGGGACCCCGCAGATGCTCACACGCTTCGACATCGCCCCTCTCGCCGGGGCCGTGGCGGGAGCCGCCGCCGGCGCCGCCCGCGGCACCGCACAGGGCATGACGTCCGTCCACGACACGACGCGCCGCCTCGGCCACGTCGCCCGCAACGCCCTCGGCGGAGGCCGGCACTGGCGGGCCGGACACCGCGTCCACCTGGCCCTGCGGCATCCGGACGGCGCCGCCGCCCCGCTCGCCCGCAAGGTCGCCGCCGAACTGCTCGACCACCCCGACGTGCTGACGGCGTACTGGGACGAAGGACTGTCCCGGCTCGTGGTGACCGCCGTGACGGACGCGGCCGGCGACCGGGTGACCGAGCGTGCCGTCGTGCTCGCCGCCCGCCTCGGACTGACCGAGGACGCCGGCCCCGAGGACGAGGACGACACGGCCCACCCCGGCGACCCCCGCGAGGTGCGGGTCGCCGCCACCGCGCTGCTGCTGGACGCCGCCGGCGCGGCCGGCGCCCTGGTGGGCCGGTCGCTGCGCCTGCCGCCGAGCCCCAAGGCGGTCACCGCCGCCGTCACCCTGCTGCGCGAGAACCCCCGCTTCCGCGCCCTGCTCCGGCAGCGGTTCGGCCGCGGAGGCATGGAACTCCTCCTCGCCGCCGCCAACGCCGCCGCGCACGGCGCCGGACAGTCCCCCGTGGCCCTGGTGCTCGACGGACTGCTGCGCACCGGCCAGCTGACCGAGGCGACCGCCCGGGCCGCCGCCTTCGAGGCCCTGCACGACGACGTCTGCCTCGAACGGCGCACCAGCATCCCCTGTCCCCCCGGCACCCGCCCGCCCCTGCGGGTGACGCCCGCCCAGGCGTACGCGGCCCACGCCGGCACCGGCAGCGTCGCGGGCGCCGCCGCCACCCTCCTCGTCACCCACGACCTCGGGGAGGCGGCCGAAGCCGTCCTCGCCGGGTCCCCCAAGGCGGCGCGCTACGGCCCCGCCGCCTTCGACGCGGTCCTCGGCGTCCATCTCGCCCGGTCCGGCGTCCTGGTCCGCAGCGGGGGCCGGCTGCGGCAGCTGGAGATCGCCGACTCCCTGGTCCTGCACGCCGACGCCCTGCGCGGCCGGGCGCGGCCCGCCGACGGCGCGCCCGCGGTGTTCGAGGACCCCGTCGACCCCTGCGCCGAAGCGGTCCTCGACGCGGCCCGCCGGGCCGGGCTGCACGTCGTGGTCACCGGCGGTTCCGACCTGAAGGACATCACCCGCCTCGCCGACGAGGTCGCCCCCGCCGACCTGCCGTTCGGCGACGTCGTACGGGCGCTGCAGAACGACGGGCACATCGTGGTGAGCGTCGCCCGCGTGGCCGCGCACGGCGGCGGCGACGTGGCGGACGGACTGCCCGCCGGCGATGTGGCGATCGCCCTCACGGACGCGCGCTCGGCGCTCGCCTGGGGCGCCGACGCGCTCGCCCCGAACGGACTGGCCGACGTCTGGCGCCTGCTGACGGCCGTCCCGGCGGCCCGCCGGGTCGGCCGCCGCTCGCAGACGCTGGCCCGGGCCGGTGCCGCCCTGTCCGGGCTCATGGTGGCCCGCGGCGGCACACCCGGCGGCCGGCTGTGGCAGCGGCTCACCCGGCACGCCCCGGTGAACGTCGCGGCGGCGGGCGCCCTGCTCACCGGCTGGACGGAAGGCCTGCGCGTGGCCCGCGCCACGCCGCCCGAGCCCCGGCTGCACGTGCCCTGGCACGCCCTGGAACCGCACGAGGCACGCGGGCTGCTGCGCGACACCCGCACCGACGCCGAACCCGGCGGACTCGCCCTGCTCGCCGAACGCTCCCGGCGGCGGGCCGCGCGGCTCACCCGCACGCCCGCGGCCGCCCCCGCCCGCTGGACCTGGCAGGCGGCCGGCGCCGTCCGCCGCGAGCTCGACGACCCGCTCACCCCCGTCCTGGCCACCGGGGCGGTCGCCTCGGCGCTGCTCGGCTCGCTCGTCGACGCGCTGCTCGTCGTCGGGGCCATGGACATCAACGCGGTCGCGGGCGGCCTCCAGCGGCTGCGCGCCGAACGGGCGCTGGCCCGGCTCGCCGCCCACCAGCGGCCCAGGGCCCGCCGGCAGGTCACCCACGGCGGCACGGTCACCGTCGACGCCGCCCGGCTGCGGCCGGGGGACCGGATCAGCCTCGGCGCCGGCGACGTCGTACCGGCGGACGCACGGCTGCTGGAGGCGGACGGGCTGGAGGTCGACGAGTCGTCGCTCACCGGCGAGTCGCTGCCCGTGGCCAAGGCCCTGGACCCGACCCCGGGCGCGCCGGTCGCACAGCGGACCTGCATGGTCTTCGAGGGCACCACCGTCGTGGCCGGCCGCGCCGACGCGCTCGTCGTGGACACCGGCGAGCGCACCGAGGCGGGCCGCGCCGTCGCCCTGGCCGCCCGCACCCCGCCACCCGCCGGCGTCCAGGCGCGGCTGCAGGAACTGACCCGCAAGGCCCTCCCGGTGACCCTCACCGGCGGTGCGCTGGTGACCGGCCTGTCCCTGCTGCGCGGCAGCCCGCTGCGGCGTGCCGTCAGCGGCGGTGTCGCCGTGGCCGTCGCCGCCGTCCCCGAAGGGCTGCCGCTGGTCGCGACCGTCGCCCAGATGGCCGCCGCCCGCCGGCTCTCCCGGCGGGGCGTGCTGGTCCGCACCCCGCGCACCCTGGAGGCGCTCGGCCGGGTCGACACCGTCTGCTTCGACAAGACCGGAACCCTCACCGAGAACCGGCTCCGCCTGGTCCGGGTGGCCACCGCCGACGGCACCGTCCTCGCCCCGGACACCGCCGACGCCGTACCGGTCGTACGGCTCGCCGCGCGGGCCTGCCCGCAGGAGGAGACCGGCGAGGGGCGCCGGGTCACCCACGCCACCGACGAGGCCGTCCTGGACGTCGCCCCGCCCGACGCCGGCTGGACCGTCGACGGCGAGCTGGCCTTCGAGGCCAGTCGCGGCTACGCGGCGGCCGTCGGCCGGGACGGCGATACGGCACTCCTCGTCGTCAAGGGCGCCCCCGAGACGGTGTTCCCCGCCTGCCGGGACCTCCCCGAGGAGGCGGCCGGCACCGCCCACACCCTGGCGGGCCAGGGGCTGCGCGTCCTCGCCGTCGCCCGGCGCCCGTGCCGGGGGAGCGACGCGGACACCGAGCTCGACGCCGACCTCGCGGACCTGGAGTTCGCCGGACTGATCGCCCTCGCCGACGTGCCGCGCGACACCTCGCGGGAGCTGCTCACCGCGCTGCGCCGGACCGGCATCCTGCCCGTCATGCTCACCGGCGACCACCCGGAGACCGCCCGCGCCATCGCCCTGCAACTGGGCTGGCCCGAGGGGACGGAGGTGGTCACCGGGGACGACCTGGTCGCCATGGGCCGCTCGGACCGGGTGCGCGCGCTGCACGGCGCCGGAGTCGTCGCCCGGGTCGCCCCCGAACAGAAACTGCACGTCGTGGAGGCCCTGCAGCAGGCCGGCCGGGTGGTGGCGATGGCGGGCGACGGTGCCAACGACGCCGCCGCCATCCGCGCCGCCGACGTGGGCGTCGGCATCGAGGCCCGCGGCTCCGCCGCCGCCCGCAACGCCGCCGACCTGGTGCTCACCACCGGTGACCTGTCCGTCCTGGTGGACGCCGTCGGCGAGGGCCGCGCGCTGTGGCGCAGCGTCGCCGACGCGGTCAGCATCCTCATCGGCGGCAACGCGGGCGAGGTCGGCTTCAGCGTGCTGGGCACCCTGCTCGCCGGGTCCTCACCGCTGTCGACCCGTCAGCTGCTCCTGGTCAACCTGCTCACCGACATGTTCCCCGCCATGGCGGTGGCGGTGACACCGAGCGACGACCCGTCGACGGCGGCGCATGCCGCGAGCGGCCCGATGGGCCTCGACGTCCTGGGCGCCCCCCTGCTGCGCTCCATCCGGCGCCGGGGCGTCACCACCTGTCTCGGCGCGGTCACCGCCTATCTGATCGGCCGCCTCACCCCCGGCACCGAACGCCGCTCCACCACGATGGCCCTGTGCGGGGTGGTCGGCGCCCAGCTGGCGCAGACCCTCTCCGGGCGCCGCCACAGCCCCCTGGTGTGGGCGACGGCCCTGGGCTCCGCGGCCGTGCTCGCCGGTCTCGTCCAGACCCCGGGCGTCAGCCACTTCTTCGGCTGCGCCCCGCTCGGCCCCGTCGCCTGGGCGGGCGTCGCCCTGGCCATCACCCTGTCGGCCCTCGCCCCGCGCCTGGAACGCCTCCGAGCGGTACGCCACCTCTACGACCTCGCCTCCCGCCTGGCCCTGCGCCTCGGCGACTCCACGACCCGGACCCGCCACCTACTGGGCAGCGGCATCGCCCGACCGGTGGCCTGACCGGACAGGGGCGCGGGGAACCGTGCACGGGGACCCGGGGGCAGAGCCCTCAGGGGCGGGACGGGAAGGGGCGGCGGGGAACCGTGCACGGGGACCCGGGGGCAGAGCCCTCAGGGGCGGGACGGGAAGGGGCGGCGGGGGGGCGAGAGAAGACTCGGGCCCCCGCGCAACGCGGGGGCGCGGAAGCACGGGGGCGCCCCGCCGATGTGACAGGGGACCGTCCGGCCCGAGCGGATCCGGCGTCCTGCGCCCAGACTGGAAGTGCAGGGCGGTCCCGGAACCCACCCGGGGCCCCGCCGACGCGGGCGGGCGCGGGCGCGCCCGGCGCCGAAGCCCGCCGCAGAGCGAGAAGGGTGAGGATCGGCATGAAGGGCTACGTCTTCCACGGCCCCGGGCAGTCCGCCTGGGAGGAGGTCCCCGACCCGGCCGTCGAGGAACCCGGCGACGCCATCGTGCGCGTCGACGCCGTCACCATCTGCGGCACGGACCTGCACATCCTCAAGGGCGACGTGCCCGAGGTCCGTCCGGGCACCGTCCTGGGCCACGAGGCGGTCGGCGAGATCGTCGAGACCGGCGGCGACGTCCGCACCGTGCGCCCCGGGGACCGCGTCCTGGTCTCCTGCATCTCCGCCTGCGGGCGCTGCGGCTACTGCCGCGAGGGCGTGTACGGCCAGTGCCGGGGCGGCGGGGGATGGATCCTCGGCCACCTCGTCGACGGCACCCAGGCCGAATACGTCCGCGTCCCGTACGCCGACCTGTCGGTGCACCCACTGCCCGGCGCGGTCGCGAGCGAGGACGCCGTGCTGCTGGCCGACGTCTTCCCCACCGCCTACGAGGTGGGCGCGCTCAACGGGCGGGTGTGTCCCGGTGACACGGTCGTCGTGGTCGGCGCCGGGCCGGTCGGGCTCGCCGCGATCGCCACCGCCCGGCTGTTCGGTCCCGAGCGCGTCGTCGCCGTGGACGTGGCCGCCTCCCGGCTGCAGGCGGCGAAGGAGTTCGGTGCGGAGGCCGTCGCCGACGCGGGCGAGGGCCCCGAGCAGCTGATCGCGGACCTCACCGGCGGGCTCGGCGCGGACGTGGTCATCGAGGCGGTGGGTCTTCCCGGGACCTTCGAGCTGTGCGCCCGCGTGGTGCGGCCCGGCGGGCACCTGGCCAACGTCGGCGTGCACGGCGCGCCCGCCACGCTGCACCTCGAGGACCTGTGGGCCAAGAACGTCACCATCACCACCGGACTGGTCGACACCCGCTCCACCCCCACCCTGCTGCGGATGGCGGCCGCCGGCCGGCTGCCCACCCGCCGGCTGGTCACCCACACGTTCCCGCTCGACCACATGCAGGAGGCCTACGACGTCTTCGGCAACGCCGCCGAGACCGGGGCGCTCAAGGTCGTCCTCGGTGTTCCGCAGCACGAGGTGGTGCCCGCGCACCCGACGGTCTGACGGGCGCACCGGCGGATCGGGCCGTTCGGCCCATGCGGGAGCGGGGCGGCCGGGTCCACCCTGGAGTGAGGCGCCGTTCGTCACCCACGCGAGGAGGTGACCTCCGATGGCGAGGACGCAGGGTGCGAGGCCCCGAAGGGTGCGGCTGTGGCGGTGGCGGAGCAACCCGCTGCGCCGCCGCAGTGATCTGGCCGAGGCCTGGCTGGTGCTCGCCACACTCCTCCTCGCCCTGCTGCTCGGGGTGTTCTCCGGTCTGACGGCGGCCGCAGCCGTGGACGGGTCGCTCGCCGAGCGCCGGGAGCGGGCCACCCCCGTCCCGGCCGTACTGGCCGAGGACGCCGCCGGGCTGTCCGCGTCGGTGACGCAGGACGGGGACGGCGGCGTCTGGGCCAAGGTGCGGTGGACCGCCGCCGACGGCACCGGCCGCACGGGCCGGGCGGAGGTCGACCCGGGGAGCCCGGCGGGCACCGGGGTCACCGTGTGGACGGATCCCGCGGGCCGGCTGGTCCCCGCACCGCCCGACGGCGCGGAAGCCCGGTTCCAGAGCGTCATGGCCGGTGTCACGGTCGCGGTCGCCGCCGGGGGACTGGTCCTGCTCGGCGGATGGCTCGTCCGCGCCCGGCTGCAACTGCGGCGCATGGCCGAGTGGGAGGCCGAGTGGCGCCGGGTCGAGCCGTCGTGGCGCAAGCGGATGACGGGCTGAGACGGGGCGGCACGGCAAGCAGACACCTGTTGATCTGCTGAATTGCAAAATTTAGCAATTGGCTACATGCTGTTCTCGTCATGCAGTCACGCCGAAGTCGGGGAGCCGTGTCCGTACCGCTGCCGCAGGCCGGAGTCCGGTCCCGGATCACCTCGCTGCTGCCCACCCGCGCCGATGTGGACCAGGCGCGGCGCCATCCCCGCCGGGACCTGCTCGCCGGCCTGACCGTCGCGGTCGTCGCGCTGCCGCTCGCGCTCGGTTTCGGTGTCTCCTCCGGGCTCGGCGCCGAGGCGGGGCTGGCCACCGCCGTGGTCGGCGGGACCCTGGCGGCCGTGTTCGGCGGCTCCAGCCTCCAGGTGTCCGGGCCCACCGGGGCGATGACCGTGGTCCTGGTGCCCATCGTCGCCGACCACGGACCCGCGGGCGTGCTCACCGTCGGTCTGATGGCGGGCGTCGTCCTGGTCGCGCTGGCGCTGCTGCGAGCCGGGGGAAGCATGCGGTACGTGCCCGCGCCGGTGGTGGAGGGCTTCACCCTCGGCATCGCGTGCGTGATAGGGCTGCAGCAGATCCCGAACGCCCTCGGCGTACCCGTGCCCGAAGGGGAGCGGGTCCTGGTGGTGGCCTGGCGGGCGGGCCGGGAATTCGCCCGCGGACCCGACTGGACGGCCCCGGCGCTGGCGCTCGCCGTGGCGGCCGTGATGCTGCTCGGGGCGCGCTGGAAGCCGACCGTCCCCTTCTCCGTCCTGGCGGTGATCGCGGCCACCGTCGTGGCCCGGACGGCCGGCCTGGACGGGGCGCGTCCGATCGGCGACCTGCCCCCGGGCCTGCCCGCCCCCTCGCTCTCCTTCGTCGACACCGGCGCCCTGGGCAGCCTGCTCGCGCCCGCCCTGGCCGTGGCGGCGCTGGCCGCCCTGGAGTCGCTGCTGTCCGCCTCCGTCGCCGACGGCATGACCGTCGGACAGCGGCACGACCCCGACCGCGAACTGTTCGGCCAGGGCCTCGCCAACATCGCCGCCCCGCTGTTCGGCGGCGTCCCCGCGACCGGCGCCATCGCCCGCACCGCCGTCAACGTCCGCACCGGCGCGACCTCCCGGCTGGCCTCGCTCACGCACGCCGCCGTCCTCGCCGTGATCGTCCTCGCGGCCGCCCCGCTGGTGTCGCGGATCCCGCTCGCCGCCCTCGCCGGCGTGCTGCTGGCGACCGCCGTGCGCATGGTCGAGGTCGGCTCGCTGCGCGCGATGGCCCGGGCCACCCGCTCCGACGCGCTGATCCTCGTCCTGACCGCCGCCGCCACGCTCGTGCTCGACCTCGTCCAGGCGGTGATCATCGGCCTGGTCGTCGCCGGCGTTCTCGCGCTGGGCGCCGTCGCCCGGCAGGCCCGGCTCGCCCCGCTGCCGCTCGACCGGGGCGACCACACGGAGGAGGAGCACGAGCTGCTCGCCGAGCACATCGTCGCCTACCGCCTCGACGGCCCCCTGTTCTTCGCCGCCGCCCACCGCTTCCTGCTGGAGCTGACCGAACTCGCCGACGTACGCGTGGTCGTCCTGCGGATGTCCCATGTGAGCGTCGTCGACGCCACCGGGGCCCTGGTCCTCAAGGACGCGGTGACGAAACTGAGACGGCGCGGCATCGCCGTGCTGGCGTCCGGTGTCCGCCCGGAGCACCGCCGGGCCCTCACCTCCGTGGGTGTCCTGGAGCTGCTGCGGCACGAGGGCCGGGAGTACGCCACGACCCCCGAGGCGATCCGCGCCGCCCGCGACCACCTGGAACGCGACGGCGTCCTGCGGGCGGCGGGGCCCCCGGCCACGGTGCCCGCGCCCACCCGGGAGGCGCCGTGACGGCGTCCGCGCCGAACGCGCTGCCGTACCGCCATGTGCTCACCCTGCCCACCGGGCCCGGCGCCGTGCGCCTCGCCCGCGAAACGGCCGAGCAGGCCCTGGCGGAGTGGGGCATCGGCGGGCACCACCCGGCGGTGGGGCCGGCGCTGCTGATCCTGAGCGAACTGGTGACCAACAGCGTCCGGCACGCGGCCGAGGTCTCCCCGCAGACGACCGTGATCTACGCGGCGAGCGCCGAGTGCCTGGTGTTCGCCGTGCACGACAGCCACCCCCACCGGCCGCGGCTGTCCGGGCCGGACGGCGCCGGGACGGGCGGCCTGGCCACGGTCGTCGAACTGACCCACGGCCTGGGCGGCACCGCCGTGGTCCGGGGCGACGCCGACGGCCGGGGAAAGAGCGTCTGGATCACGCTCCCCCTGTGAGTTCACCGGCCCGCGGCCACCGGACGGCGGGGATGTACCGAGTTGCTAATGTCGGAAAGCGTCGAGGCGGACGCGGACGAACGGATGAGGCGATGGACGCGAGGACCGGCCGCCCGGGCCGTGCCGCCGCGCCGGGAACCGGAAAGGGGACGGCCCGATGACCACGCCGCTGTACCAGCTGAAGGCCGAGTTCTTCAAAACGCTGGGCCACCCCGCCCGCATCCGCGTGCTGGAACTGCTCAGCGAGCGCGAGCACGCGGTCGGGGAGATGCTTCCCGAGGTGGGCATCGAGCCGGCGCACCTCTCGCAGCAGCTGGCGGTGCTGCGACGGGCGAACCTGGTGGTCGGCCGCAAGGAGGGCTCGACCGTGTACTACTCGCTGACCAGCCCGCACGTGGCGGAGCTGCTGCGGGTGGCGCGCACCATCCTGTCCGGTGTGCTCGCGGGGCAGGCCGAACTGCTCGCCGACCTCCGGGCCGCCCAGGGTGGGCCGGAACCGCTGCCGTAGACGACCGCGGTCCCGGCCCGAAGGCCGGGACCGCGAGGGAAGTCGTACCAGGGAGGGAAGCCGTACCAGGACGGGACCGGTGCGGGGCACCGGCCGGACGGCGCCGCCCCGCCGCGGTCAGACCTCGCCGCGCCAGGCGCCCGTCTCCAGGCCGCGCCGCTCGATGAACTCCTTGAACCGCTTCAGGTCACCGCTGACCTGGCGCTTGACGAAGCCGAGCCTGTCACCCGCCTTCTCGGCCACCCCCTGCGGGTCGAAGTCCATCTGCAGCATCACCTTGGTGGTGGTGTCCCGCACCCGGTGGAAGGTGACGACGCCGGCCTGCCTCGCCTCGCCGTCGACCGTGGTCCAGGCGACGCGTTCGTCCGGGATCTGCTCGGTGATCTCGGCGTCGAACTCCCGTTCCACACCCCCGACCTTGGTCACCCAGTGGGTCAGTGTGTCGCCGCGCTGCTCGATGCGTTCGACGCCGCCCATGAACTCCGGGAAGCTCTCGAACTGGGTCCACTGGTTGTAGGCGGTACGGACGGGGACGTCGACCTCGATCGATTCCTCTACCTGCGACATGCTTCGGCTACCTCGCTTTCCGTCGGGGAACGGAAAGCGGGTACCTGATTCCGCGCCGGCCAGTCATGGTGATTCCGTCGCGCCGGCCGGCCGAGGGGTCACGCCTCCTCGCGGCGGCAGTGCAGGAAGAGCTGGGGTTCCGGCCGGGCGTCGGGATGGGTCGGGGTGAACATCACGCTCTCCTGCGCCTCCACCGTCAGGCCCGCCTCACGCACGAGGGCGACGACGTCCTCGGCCGCGAAACTGGTGACGCGCACGTCCTGCCCCATGAAGACGCCGTCGAACTCCTCGACGTCCAGCGGTACGGTGGCCAGCGCGAACAGGCCGCCCGGCCGCAGCGCCCGCGCCAGCCGGCGCACCAGCTCCGACTGCTCCGCCCGGGGCATCTGCAGCAGCGCGAAGTACACGCAGACCGCGTCGAACGAGCCGTCCTCCAGGGGCGTCCGGCGGATGTCGGCGCACCGGAACTCGGCCCCGGGCACCTGCCGGGAGGCGATCTCCACCATCACCGGGGACACGTCGACGCCCAGCACCCGGTGACCGGCACCGGCGAGTGCGGCGGCCGTGGGACGGCCCGTCCCGCTGCCCACGTCCAGCACCCTGCTGCCGGGCGCCAGCAGTCCGAGCAGCCGGTCCAGCGACGCCCGGTGCGCCGACGAGGAGGCGAACGCCTTCTCGTACTCACCGCCCAGGGCGTCGAACACCGCCGCAGCCGGTGACCCGTGATCCTCGTCGACCAAGACGCACCCCGTCTCCGCGTACCCGATGCGGGGCATCGTGCCATTTCCGTCCCGTCGTCACAACGGGACACCACCCGTGGCGGCTTGCGGGCACGCGGACCGGCACGGCAGGGTCGGGGTGTGCCGACTCTGCTGATCGTCCACCACACGCCCTCGCCCCACTGCCAGGCGATGTTCGAGGCCGTCCTCTCCGGTGCCGGCGCCGAGGAGATCGAGGGCGTCCGGGTGGTGCGGCGGGCGGCGCTGTCCGCCACCGCCGCCGATGTCCTGGACGCCGACGGCTACCTCCTCGGCACCCCGGCGAACCTCGGCTACATGTCGGGGGCGCTCAAGCACTTCTTCGACCAGGTCTACTACCCGTGCCTGGACACCACCCGGGGCCGGCCCTTCGGGTACTACGTGCACGGCGGGAACGACGTCACGGGCGCGGTGCGGGGCATCGAGTCGATCACGACGGGCCTCGGCTGGCGCCGCGCGGCCGACGGCGTGACCGTCACCGGCGAGCCGGACAGGGCCGCCGTCGAGCGGTGCTGGGAGCTGGGCGCCGCGGTCGCCGCGGGCCTGATGGACTGAGACCGGGCGGCCCGCGCCGTCAGGTCCCGTCGTCCATGCGCCGTCGGTCCTGCTCGTCCCAGGCGCGGGTGTCGCGCGGCTGCGTGTACGGCTCCGCCTCCGGCGGATGACCCCCGGCGATGGCCCGCTGCCGGGCGACCTCCGCGTCGAACTCCAGCCCCAGCAGAATGGCCAGATTGGTGATCCACAGCCAGATCAGGAACACGATGACGCCCGCCATCGTGCCGTACGTCTTGTTGTACGACCCGAAGTTGGCGACGTAGAGGGCGAACCCGGCGGAGGCGATCAGCCAGATCACCAGCGCCAGGAAACTGCCCGGAGTGATCCACCGGAACCCCCTGACCTTGGCGTTCGGAGCCGCCCAGTACAGCAGTGCGATCATGATGACGACCAGGACGACCAGCACCGGCCACTTGGCGATCGACCACGCGGTCAGCGCGGTGTCGCCCAGACCGAGCAGGTCACCCGCCTGACGGGCCAGCCCGCCGGTGAAGACCACGATCAGCGCACTGATCACGGCCATCACCATCAGCGCGACCGTCACCCCGAGCCGTACCGGCAGCACCTTCCACACCGGGCGCCCCTCGGGCATGTCGTAGACCGCGTTCGCCGAGCGCATGAACGCCGCCACGTAGCCCGACGCCGACCAGATGGCCAGCACCAGACCGGCGATCGCCACGATCGACCCGATGCCCGCGTTGCCCTGCAGCTGCTGTACCGCCCGGGTGATGATGTCGCGGGCCGCGCCGGGGGCGGTGAGCTCCTGGAGGTTCTCCAGCACCTTGTCGGTGGTGGACCTGCCGGTGAGGCCCAGGATCGACACCAGGGCCAGCAGCGCCGGGAACAGCGCCAGCACGCCGTAGTACGTCAGGGCGGCGGCCCGGTCGGTGAGTTCGTCGTCCTTGAACTCGCGCAGACTGCCCTTGAACGCCGCGCCCCACGCCCCCTTCGGCAGCTTGCCCGGCGTGTCCGGTGCCGCCCGCTCCACCTCGTCGCTGGGCCCGGGCTCGTCCGCCGCCGCGTCGTTTCCGTGACCCGGACGGGGCTCGTCCGTCACGTTCTCGTCGGCCTGCCGGCCGTTCCGCCCCGGGATATGCAGCTTCATGCTCTCCCGGGTAACCAGGGACCGGAGGACTAAGCCGGGGACCTCGGTCCCGACCTGGCCCGAAAGGGGTTGTGGGAGCGCTCCCAAGGATGCAGGATGCCAGGCGTGACCGAGTCCCCCAGGATCCGCCCGTACCGCCGCGAGGACCGGCCGGCCCTCGACGACATCTGTGTCCGCACCGCGCACAACGGCCAGGACAGCCGCCCCCACTACACCGATCCCGGTGTCTTCCCCGACACCTTCGCGGCGCCCTACGTCCATCTGGAGCCGGAACTGGCCTTCGTGCTGGACGACGGCCGGGGCCGGGCGGTCGGCTACATCGTCGGCACCGCCGACACCGCCCGCTTCGCCAGGGCCTTCCGCGCCGCGTGGCTGCCCCTGGTCGCCGACCGCCACCCCGAGCCGTCCGGACCGCCGGCCACCCCGGACGAGACGATCGCCCGGCTCCTGCACCACCCCGAGCGGATGATCGTCCCGGAGCTGGCCGCCTGGCCGGCCCACCTGCACATCGACCTGCTGCCCGACTGGCAGGGGCGCGGCTACGGCCGGCAGTTGACGCGGACCTTCCTCGAGGCTCTGCGGGACGGGGGAGTGCCGGCTGTCCACCTCGTCATGGCGACGGCCAACAAGCCCGCGCGGGCCTTCTACGACCGCATGGGCTTCGAGGAGATCGACGTGCCGATGGACGACTCGGTGGTCTGCCTCGGCCGTACGACGCACGGCCTCGACGGGCTCTGACGGGCCCGAGCCCGCCTCCGTCGAACGCGTCGAACGCGCCACGGCCGACGCGGAAGTGGCGCAAATGCGCATTGCCGCTCCGCTTCAAGGGGCGCAGCCTGTGCACTGGGAGCGCTCCCATGGTGGCCGTGGGGGCGTGTGCCCGCATCCCCACAACCCCCACAGCGGAAAGAAGGAACCCATGACTTGGCATGGTCATGATGCATTATCGTTCCGGTCCCGTCTGTCGCTCCTCCTGAGCGTCGTCACCGCCGCGCTGCTCTGTCTGATCCCCTGGAGCGGCACCGCCGTCGCCCACGGCTCGGTGGTCGACCCCGCGTCCCGCAACTACGGCTGCTGGCAGCGCTGGGGGAGCGACTTCCAGAACCCGGCGATGGCCCAGCAGGACCCGATGTGCTGGCAGGCGTGGCAGGACAACCCCAACGCCATGTGGAACTGGAACGGCCTCTACCGCAACGGCTCCGCCGGCAACTTCCAGGCCGTCGTCCCCGACGGTCAGCTGTGCAGCGGCGGGCACACCGAGGGCGGACGCTACAACTCCCTGGACACGGTGGGCGCCTGGAAGACGACGGACGTCGACGACAACTTCACCGTCCAGCTGCACGACCAGGCCAGCCACGGCGCGGACTACTTCCTCGTCTACGTCACCCGGCAGGGCTTCGACCCCGCCACCCAGCAGCTGGGCTGGGACGACCTCCAGCTGGTGGCCCGCACCGGCGCGTACGCGCCCAGCCAGAACTACTCGATCCCGGTGAGCACCTCCGGCCTCGGTGGCCGCCACGTCGTCTACACGATCTGGCAGGCCTCGCACATGGACCAGACGTACTTCCTGTGCAGTGACGTGAACTTCGGCTGAGACACCGGCACCTCGCCACTCCCGTCCCCGAGTCCCCGCCGTACCGCGTGAGTCCGGTGGGGACCCGGTGCGTGGGGGACCGGAGTTCTCTGAGATTCCGCGAAGAAACCGTGAGTCCTTTGAACACGCTGTGGCCCGCCTACGTATGGGGCGTGGGAATCCCCCGCCCACCCCCGCAACGGAAGCGTAGGAGTACCGTCTTGGCACGCAACACACGCAGACGCCCCAAACAGCGCGCGACGCTCGCCGCCTTCGCCCTGATCCTGGGCGGAGGCGGGATGATGGCGGCCAACGTCTACGCTTCCGCGACGGAGGAGGGCGCGCCGGGCGACGGCCAGGTCCTCTCGGGCGCCACGATCGACTGCCCGGACGTGGCCACCGAGCTGACCGCGGTGCCGCAGGAGGCGCGGGCGGAGGTCGACAAGGAACTCGCCTCGCTGGACGCGCAGATCGCCGATGCCTACAAGCGGCTCGGGGAGTCGGCCGAGGCTCTCCGCCAGGACCCGGCCTTCGCGGACAACGCGATCGCCAAGCCGCTCGAGGAGAAGCGTTCCGCGACCCTCGCTCGCATCGGGACCGCCATCGACCGGGTCGGCGACCGGCCCGAGGGCCTCGAGGAACTCGCCGCCTGTGCCGTGCGCGAGTCCGGCAACGCCGCGCAGCCGGACACCGGGCAGCCGGACGCCGGGCAGGAGGGTGCCGGCAACGAGGGTGCCGGCAACGAAGGCGGGCAGCCGGGCGACGGAGGCGACGGCCAGGACCAGCAGGGTCAGGACCAGGGCGGAAACGGCGGCCAGGCCGGCAACGGGCCCGTCGCCGGCGACTACGTCGACATCGAGAGCGTCCAGCCCAACGTCACCGAACCGAAGCAGACGGGGAACGCCTCCCGCGGCACCTTCGTCAGCGAGTGCGGCGTCAACGAGAACGGCCTGTTCAACTCGGACAACGTGATCGCCGCCCCGGGTGTCGGCAACGGCGCCCACCACTTCCACGACTACATCGGCAACCAGGCCACCAACGCCTTCTCCAGCGACGAGGAACTGGCGCAGGCGGACACCAGCTGCGCGGACCAGGGCGACAAGTCGTCGTACTACTGGCCCGTGCTGCGGCTGCAGAACGGGACCCAGGAGCAGGACGCCGCATCCCCGGGCGGCGGCATCGAGGGCAACGCCGGTGAGATCGTCACGCCCAAGGAGGTCACGCTGACCTTCGAGGGCAATCCGCAGGGCGAGGTCACCGCGATGCCGCGGCTGCTGCGCATCATCACCGGTGATGCCAAGTCGTTCGTCAACGGCCCCGCCAACGCCAACGCCTCCTGGAGCTGCACCGGTTTCGAGGACCGGCAGCTGACGGACAAGTACCCGCTGTGCCCGCAGGGCAGTGACGTGGTGCG
The DNA here is from genome assembly GCF_044334705.1 of Streptomyces sp. NPDC020731. Classification (NCBI taxonomy): domain Bacteria; kingdom Bacillati; phylum Actinomycetota; class Actinomycetes; order Kitasatosporales; family Streptomycetaceae; genus Streptomyces; species Streptomyces sp. NPDC020731. The sequence continues at coordinate 98,852 of NZ_JBIRTN010000023.1, read as the reverse complement.
CAGCTTCGACTTCCAGAGCTGCTGGGACGGCCGCAACATCGACAGCGCCAACCACCGTACGCACATGGCGTTCGCGGACGAGGCCGGCAACTGCCCGTCCGGCTTCAAGCCGGTGCCGCAGCTGGTGCAGCGCATCGTGTACGACGTCGACGCGCCGAGCCTCGACGACGGTGGCAGGACGACACCGCTGTTCGCGGTGGACTCCTTCCCGGAGCAGCTGCACAAGCCGATCACGGACCACGGCGACTTCATCAACGTCTTCGACGAGGACCTGATGAACGAGGTCGTCGACTGCATCAACGAGGGCCGTACCTGCGGTGCCGGCGGCGACGGCGGCGGCAACGGCGGTGGTGACCCGAGCGAGGAGCCCCAGCAGCCGGAGGAGCCCCAGCAGCCGGAGGAGCCCACGGCCACGCCCGACGACCCGGGCCAGGGCGGCGACGGCAACGGCGGCGGCAACCAGGACAACGGCGGCGGCAAGCCCGGGGACGACGGAAACCAGGGCGACGACGGACAGGAGCAGCCGTCGGAGACCCCGGCCGCCGAGGAGCCCGCGGAGGGCGACGGCACCGCCCGGCCCGAGCAGCCCGATGTCAAGGCTTCCCTCCCGGCCGAGGACACCGCCGCCGGGAACCAGAACGGCGACAAGGGCGGCAAGGACGACGGCGGCCAGGCGGCCCAGGCCGCCGAGGTGCCCGGCAGCCTCCCCGAACTCGGGAGCGAGGACGGGACCGAGGCACAGGCCGAGACCGGCAGCCTCGCCGAGACCGGGACCCAGCTCTGGCCCGCCGCGCTGGGCGGAGTGCTGGTGGTCTTCGGATTCTTCGTCCTGCGGAGCGTGCGGCGCGGGGCCTGACCCCACGCGGCACGTGAACGGCGGCAGGACCCGTCACGGGTCCTGCCGCCTCGCGTCTTTCTCCCCTCCGCGTCGACGTGCGGCATGACCCCGTCCAGCCGTCGCGGTGTCCACCAGGCGTGCCGCCCCAGCAGGGTCGTCACGGCCGGCACCAGCAGCAGCCGTACGACCTGGAGGTCGTGCCGCTGGAGGACCTCGATCCCCTTCTGCGACCGGGAGTCGCAGAGCGTGAAGTCGTCCGAGTAGGTCCCGCCGACGGCACGGCTGACGATCTGCAGCGCCACCAGGGCGACGAGCCGGGCGACGATCACGATCACGAAGTGCCGTGCGCACCACTCGCCCAGCCGCCGCAGCACACCCGCCCCGGGTTTCCTCCCCACCCCCGCCGTGCCGCGTCCGGAAGGCATGGGCGTGCTCTCCTCTGCCCGGCCGGGTGGTTCCCGGCTCTTCCTCCCACTGGAGACTTCGGTGATCATCCCGGCATCCCGGCCCGGGGCCGGCTCACCGGTTCGGGGTCTCGGCGAGGACGTCCGTTCCGCCGCCCGGGGAGGTACCGGCCCGCTCGGGCAGGACACGGGACCGGCGCAGGCGTACGGGCACACCCAGCGCGCTGGATCCCAGGGCGACCCCGGCGCCGACCAGGGCACTGCCCACCGCCTGGGCCGCACCGTAGGAACCGGTGCCGACGAGCGGCGCGGTGCACGCGGCGGCCACCGGGATCAGCCCGGAGAACAGGGTGGCCCGCTCGGCGCCGATCCGCTGCATGCCCATGTACCAGCACACGAAGCCGATGACGGTGACCACCGCCGCCTGCCACAGCAGCGCCGCCGCCTCGACCCCGTCGGGGCGGCGCAGCCAGCCGGACCCGTCGAGCAGCAGCCCGGCCGCCGCCGACTCGACCGCGGCGACGCCGCACACCGTGGCGGACAGCAGACGGGGGCCCAGGGGCCGCAGCACGGGCACGGCCAGTACGGCGAACCCGACCTCCCCGACCAGCGCGCACAGCGAGAAGGCGAGGCCCGCCCCGTCCGTACGCCCCCAGCCCTGCACGGTGAAGGCGCCGACGGCCACCGCCGACGCCCCGTACAGCACCGCCCGTTGCGGCCGGCGGCCGTCCAGCAGGGGGACGAGGACACCGACCACCACGGGCGCGCAGCCCACGAAGACGCCGGGCACCGCCGGTTCCGCGGTCCGCTCCGCGGCCAGGACGGCCAGGTTGAACCCGACCATGCCGACCGCGGCGAGGAGCGCGAGACGGGCCCACGGACGGGGTGGGAGCGACCGCAGCTTCGCGGCGGCGCCCCGGCCGGCCAGGGGGATCAGCAGCAGACAGGCCAGGGCGTACCGCAGGAACTGACCACCCGCGTACGGGTAGTCGCCGAGGACGCTGTTGGCGGTGAAGGAGCCTCCGACGAGGACACAGGCGAGCGCGGCGAGCAGGGCCCCGCGCGTGGTGACGGCGTTCATGGCACCGACGCTAGAAAGGACGGCGGCCCGCCAAGAGGTCCACTTCCACCCCGTCATCGGGGACCAATCCGGCCGGCGGGCCACTCCTGCGGGGAAGCTGTTCCTCTCCTTCTCCGGGGACCGCCGCCCGGCTTCCCCGCTGTCCCGAGGTCGAGTCCGGGGACGACCGGCACCGGGTCCGCGCCGGACTTCGCCCGTACCCGCACAGGGGGGACGCCGGCCGCCGCGCGGGGCCGGCCCGGGCACCCTCGCCCGGCTTCGGCACGAGTGGCGGGGCCGGACCGTCCGCCCCGTGCCGCCGGCGAGGACGCCGGCGGGGGAGAGGGAGCTGCTGCGCGTGCGAGGAGCCGGTCGGTACCGGCCGAGGTCGGCCGCGACGGAAACCATGCTTCCGGTCACCGGTGTGTGACACTTGGCGCCAAGGCCGTGAGAGGGGAGTCACCGTGGACAAGGGGACGGTTCGCACGCACGAGGACACGGGCACGGACGCGGCGGCGACCGCGCGTCACGCCCGCTTCGGACACCTCCCGGAGCCGGTCCGGGCGGAGGACATGGTCGAGGAACGCCCGGCCGTCGCGCCGGACCCGGCCCGCAACGCCTACGACCCGGACGAGTGGCTGGTGCGCTACTGCCTGTGAGACCGCCGCGGAGGCGTGCGGGTCCGCCGCCACGTCCTCGTGCGGGGGAATGTGCCCACGGCGCGCGTCAGGCGTGGTGTGCGGGGTAGGAGCGCCGTACGCCTCCGCCGGTACGGGAGGCGTGCACGTACCCCTGGCGGGCGGCCGGCCCTCCCGTCACCGGACCGGAGGACACCATGTCCGGGATCGACGAGCCGCTCCTGAGCCGCGGATCGCTGGACGACGCCCTGGGGGCGGCGCTGGCCGACACGGTGCGCGGCACCGGTGCCTCGGTCGGGGCGCTCTACCTGTCCGAGGGGGCGTCCGGTTTCCTGCGCCTGGTGTGGCTGTGCGGCCTGCCGGCCGAGTTCTTCGCGCCGTGGCAGCGGCTGGCCCCGACCAGTCCGCTGCCCGTCGCCGACGCCGTCCGCGGCGACCGGCTCGTCTGGATCGGCGGCCACGACGAGATGGCCCGCCACTATCCGCGCGCCGCCGCCGTCCTGCCCTACCCGTTCGCCCTGGCCGCGCTGCCGGTGACCGGGATGCGGCGTCCCTGGGGCGGCCTGGTGCTGATGTGGCCCGCCGACCGGCCGGGACGGCTCACGGTCCGCGAGCGGCACAACCTCGTCACCGGCGCCCGCCGCTTCGCGCGGATCCTGGACGACTCCGACCAGCCTCCCACCCTGTCCGACCGGACGCGGATCGTCCCGCCGAACGCCGTGACCCGGCCCGCGCAGACCGACCTGGCCGCCTCCGACTACGTGGAACGCCTGCCCGAGGGCGCCGTCTCCCTCGACCTGGAGGGACGGATCACCTTCCTCAGCACCGCCGCCGCCCGGCTGCTCGGCCGGGGCGCGGAACGGCTCCTCGGCACCCGCCCGTGGGAGGCCCTGCGCTGGCTGGACGACCCGGTCTACGAGGACCACTACCGCACCGCCCTGGTCAGCCGCTCGCCCGTCGCCTTCACCGCCTGCCGCCCGCCCGGCCAGTGGCTGGTCTTCGAGCTCTACCCCGACACCAGCGGCATCAGCGTCCGGGTCGCCCCGCGCGCCGGGCACCCCGCGGACGACCCGGCACCCGTCACCGCGCGGCGCCCCGCACCGGCACCCACCGGACGCCTCTACCAACTGGTCCACCTGGCCGCCGCGCTCACCGAGACGGTCACCGTGCGGGACCTCGTCGACCTGATCGTCCACCAGATCCTGCCCGCCTTCCAGGCCCAGGGACTGGTGCTGTCCGCCGCCGACGCCGGCCGGCTGACGATCACCGGCCACCACGGCTACGACCCCGACGTCGTGGAACGCCTGGACGCCCTGAGCCTGGACACCGATCTCACCCCCGCCGGTGACGCCCTGGCCGCCGGCACCCCCGCCTTCTTCGCCGACCGGGCCGAGATCGCCGTCCGCTACCCCAAGGCGCCCCTGCTCAGCGACAAGGCGGCCTGGGCCTTCCTGCCGCTGGTCATCTCCGGCCGGCCGGTGGGCTGCTGCGTCCTGTCGTACGACCGTCCGCACACCTTCTCCGCCGACGAGCGCGCCGTTCTGACCTCCCTGGCCGGACTGATCGCCCAGGCCCTGGACCGCGCCCGCCTGTACGACACCCAGCACCGCCTGGTCGACGAACTGCAGCGGGCCCTGCTGCCCCGCGCGCTGCCCGCCCTTCCCGGCCTCGACGTCGCCGCCCGCTATCTGCCCGCCGGACACGGCCTCGAGGTCGGCGGCGACTTCTACGACGTCCTGCGCCTCGACGACACGACCGCCGCCGCCGTCATCGGGGACGTCGAGGGTCACAGCGTCACCGCCGCCGCGTTCACGGGCCGGGTCCGCACCGCCCTCCACGCCCACGCCACCGCCGGAGCGGCGCCCGACGAGGTGCTCGCCTGCACCAACCGCCTGCTGTCGGACCTGGACTCCGAACTGCTGGTGTCCTGCCTCTACGCCCACATCGACCTGGCCCGCCACCGGGTGAGCCTGTCCAGCGCGGGCCATGTGCCGCCGCTGCTGCGGCACGCGCCCGGCCGGGCCGAGGTGCTGGACGTCGAGCCGGGACCGCTGCTCGGCATCGACCTCGGCGCCCGCTACCCGGTCACCACCGTCGCCCTGCCCCCCGGCGCCGTCCTCGCCCTCTACACGGACGGCCTGGTGGAGGCCCCCGGCACCGACGCCACCCGGACCACCCGGGGCCTCGCCGCGTACCTGGCCGACGCCCACGACACCGACCCGCACCACCTCGCCGACCGCCTGCTGCACCCGGCCCGCCGTCAGGTGCAGCAGGCCGACGACATCACCGTCCTGCTGTTGCGCGCCACCCGCACACCGCCCGTCTGACGACCGGCGGCCGGGCGGCGGTCAGCGGGCGGGGCGCCAGTCGTACGCCGTCAGCAGCAGCGCCACGTCGTCCGGGCGGTCCTCGGTCCGGCGGGCCGTCCTGATCAGCCGGTCGGCGAGTTCCTCGACCGAGTCGGTGCGGCTGCGGGACAGACAGCGGCGGACCGCCTCGATCCCCGTCCCGATGTCACCGCCGGGCGTTTCGACGAGCCCGTCCGTGTACAGCGCGAGGACACTGCCGGGGGCCAGGGTGAGTGCCGTGACCGGGTAGACGGCCTCCGGCTGCACCCCGAGCAGCACGCCCCCGGGCAGGTCCAGGCTCTCCGTGTGCCCGTCGGCGTGGCGCAGCAGGGGCGGGGGATGACCCGCCCGGACGGCCAGGGCGCGGCCGGTGGCCGGATCGAGCTCGACGTAGCAGCAGGTGGCGAAGAGGTCCGTCTCCAGATCGGCCAGCAGCCGGTTGGTGTGGGTGATGACCTCCTGGGGCGGCCGGCCGCTGGCGGCGAAGGCGTGCACCGCGCTGCGCAGCTGCCCCATGACGGCGGCGGCCCCGACGCTGTGCCCCTCGACGTCGCCGATGACCAGCGCCACCCCCCGCTCGGTCCTGATCACGTCGTACCAGTCGCCCCCGATGGCCATGCCCTGGGTGCCGGGCAGGTAGCGGCCGGTGGTGAGCATCCGGTCGATGGCGGGCAGCCGGTGCGGCAGCAGTCCCTCCTGCAGCCCCCGCGCGACGGCGGACTCCGCGTCGTAGAGCCGGGCCCGCTCCATCGCCTGCGCGGTCAGACCGCCCAGCGCGGTCAGCGCGGTGCGCTCCTCGGGGGTGAACCGGTGCGGTGCGGTCCAGCCGAGGATGCAGGAGCCGATCGGATGTCCGGAGGCGATCAGCGGCAGGAACGCCCAGGCGCCCATCGAGTCCAGGAGGAGCTGGGGATAGGCGTTGACCAGCGCTTCCGGCGACTCGAAGAACAGCGGGAGCCGGGTGGTGAGGGCGTGCACACCGGGCAGGTTCGCGTTGAGCGGGACACCTTCGAAACTGTCGAGGAAATGCTCCGGATAACCGGACTCCCACAGCAGGTACATCCGGTTGTCACGGATCGTGTACAGGGCGATCTCCTGCGCGCCGAACGCGGGCAGCAACTGCTCGGCGACGGCCAGGCAGACGTCCTTCACGGTGACGGCCTCGGTCAGCACACTGGCCATCTGCACGACGTGGTAGAGGGCTCCCGCGCGGGCCGTCGCGACCAGCTCCGGCGCCGCCGGGGCCTCCCCGCCGGCCGGGGCCAGGGGCTGTCCCGGCTCGGCTCCGGCGGGAGCGCCGGTGCGGAACACGCGGCCGGTCAGCCCGTGCACCCCGGGATAGAGCACGAACCCCAGCCAGACGCCGTCCGGGTCGTGCACCAGGTACGACACCGGCTCCTGCGACAGCATCGCCGCCCGGTAGCGGTCCTCGTAGGCCGGGTCGTGCAGCCAGGTGAGCACGTCCCAGGGGTAGTGGCCGAGCAGGTGTTCCAGGTCGTAGCCCAGCAGGTCCTGGCAGCGGTGGTTGGCGTAGACGATCCGGCCGTCCTGGTCCAGGGAGAACAGCCCGTCGGGCAGCCGCTCGGCGGCCTCCGCCGCGGTGACCCCGCCGGCCGTGTCGACGAGGGCGCCCACCAGGAGTCGGGCGTCTCCCTCCGTCCGTACGACGTGCCCCCACAGTTCGACCGGCCGGTAGCGGATCCGCTCGCCGTCCTCGGCCTCGTCCAGCACTCTGAAGTACCGGCCCCTGACCTGTCCGGTGTCCGTCGCCTCCCGTCGGCCCGCCCGTAGTTCGTACAGGTCGTCGGGGCTCACCCGGTCCTCGACCTCCGCCATGGTGCCGCCGAACTCCCCCCGGGCGACACCCAGCAGGGACAGCGCGTCGTCGTCCCCGGACCACCGGTCGCTGTCCAGGTCCCACTCGACCATGCCGACCGACACGGCCCGGACGGGCGGTGTCGGCAGCCGCACGCTGACCGGCTGGTCGTCGTAGTCGATGCCGTACGCCACGGCCTCCGCGCCCTCCCTGCCGGGTACCTGGCGGGTGAACCCGGTGAGGCGCTCCTCCATGTCCCGGCCCGCGTCGTGCAGCGCCGCCCGCACCGTCTGCTCGTCCATCGGCTCCCGGGCGGCCGACCGGAGTACGCACAGGACGCCCACGGGCTCGCCGCCGACGTGCACCGGGTGGAAGGCGGAGCCGAACGAGTACGGCAGTGCGGCGGTGAACTGCGGGAAGCGCAGCATCATGGCCCGCTCGTCCGGCAGCCACAGGCTCTCGCTCCTGCGGTACGCCTCGGACATGGGCAGCGCGCCGCCCACGGGCACCCGCCACCAGAGCATCAGCAGCGACCGCGGGACGCCGGCCACCACGCACAGCACCAGTGAACGCCGGTCCCGCGAGCGCAGGTACACCAGCCCGCCGTATCCGCCGATGTCCTGGACCGCCGCCACCACGGGCTCCGCGAGCGCGTCCTCGATCCGGGCCGCCGGATGCACGGTCCGGAGTTCTTCCGCGCCCGGGTCCTCCCCGGTGCCGGGGCCGGCCACGCCCGCGGGCCGCTGCCCGCGCGGTGCGGCGGCTGCATCATCCATGTCGCGCCCTCCTGGTGCGGACGCACGGGACATTCGTTCGCTCCCCATCAGCATGTGCCATGCCGGACGGTCCGGCGCGGCGGAGCCGCAACCTTCGGGGCATCCCGGTCGTCTCACCCGATACCAGAAGGATGCGAGCCCAGGGGGCTGAAAATGCTTCGAAAGAGAACAATCTGCGCGACTCTCGTGCTGGTGGGCGCCACGCTGACCACAGCGGCCGTCCCGGCCGTCGCCACCCCGGCGACGGTGGCCCGGGCCACGGCCTGCCCGACCGGCTGGGGCAGCCTGCCCAAGTCCGGCCCGGACAGCACGACCACACCGGTACGGGACATCAGGACCGGGCGGCACACCTGCTACGACCGTATGGTCGTCGACCTGCCCGGCGCCGCGCACAGCGGCCTCGGCTACTCCGTCCAGTACGTCGACCGCCTCCACCAGGACGGATCGGGCCGGCCCGTCCCCGTCTCCGGCGGCGCCGTCCTCGAGGTGCGGGTGGCCGCGCCCTCGTACGCCCCCGAGACCGGCGAGCCCACCTATCCCGCGCGCGCCGGGCACACCCTGCCGGGCGTGGACCTCACCGGGTACCGCACGTTCAGGGACGCGCGGTTCGCCGGCAGCTTCGAGGGCGAGACCCAGATCGGCCTCGGTGTACGGGCGCGGCTGCCGTTCCGGGTACTGCGGCTCGACGGCCACCTCGTGATCGACGTCGCCCACGACTGGACCGGCGGCCGCTGAGCGACCGCCGCCGGGCGGTCACTGCTTCAGGACACCCGTCTCGCAGACCTGGCGCGCCACCTCGCGCAGTTTGGTGTTGGTGCGCTGGGACCGGGTGCGCAGGATGTCGAAGGCCTGGTCCTCCGTCACCTGGTGGCGGCCCATCAGGATGCCCATCGCCTCGCCGATCAGATGCCGCGTGGCGATGGCGTCCTGCAGCTGGGCGTCGGTCTTGGCGGTGGAGAAGGCGACCGCCGCGTGGGAGGCCAGCAGCCAGCCGGCCGTCTCGCTGTCCTCGGTGAACATGCCCGGCTTGTGGGAGTACATGTTGAGGGCCCCCAGTTCCTCCTCCCGGGTGTACAGCAGGAAGCCCATCATGCTGCCCACCCCGAGCTCCCGGCAGCGCGGCACGAAGGACGTCCAGCGTTCGGGGTCCGCGGTGAAGTCGGGGATGCGGAAGACGCGTTCGGCCCGGTCGGGCCGGGCGGCGTCGAAGCAGGGCCCTTCGCGCAGGCGTCCCTGGAGACGGTCGCTGTCGATCACGAGCTGCGTGGTCGGTGCCAGCGAACTCACCCGGTCGCCCCGCAGGACGAGGATCCCGGAGGCGTCGCAGCCGTCGACGAGTTCCACCGCTTTGCGCGTGATCTGCTCCAGGGTCGAGTCGAGGGTGTGCTCGGCCAGGAGATCACGCGCCATGGAGGCCAGCTGCTGAGCGAAGTACCGCCAGTCCACCGTCCGCCTCCCTGGTTGCCGCAGTCAGCACACACCGCCTCTACCCCGCGCCGATGTGCGGCACGCCGGTGAACGGCCCGATCCGGGGCAGACGGCGTAAGTGATCTTCGGGAGCCCCGTGGGCCCCGGGCGCACGTCCTGCCGGCCGCGAGAGAGGAACCACCAGGGTGACCATGCCCCAGCGCCGTACGCGTCCGAGGTACCGCGGGCGGCGCTTCGACCTGCGGGCGACGGCCATGTTCTTCGGCCTGCTCGCCACGGCCCTGATCGTCGCCGGCTTCGCGGTGCGCGCGCTGGCCGGAGTCGCGCAGCGGCGCCCGGTGTGGATCGTCGTCCTGCTGTGTGTGGTCGTCGCGATCCTGCTGGCCCACGGACGCGGACGGCGGCGGCCGTCCGCGGCGAGGATCGCCCGCCGGGCGGGTGAGGCCCTGGAAGAGGCCACGTCGACGGCGCTCGACGCCCTGGACGACCCCGCCCCGCCCCCGCTCCGGCCCGTGATCCCCGCACCGGCCGGATCGTACGACGACGTCCTCCCCACGGTCGTCGCGCCCGTCGCCCCGGGCATCGACCACGACGCCCTGAGCCCCGAGGAGTTCGAGGCGGCGATAGCGGACCTGTGCGTGCGGGACGGCTGTGCGCGGGTGGAGGTCGTCGGGGGAGCGGGGGACCTGGGCGCCGACGTGACGGCCCTGACCCCCGACGGCCGCCGCCTCGTCGTCCAGTGCAAGCGCTACGGCGACGACAACAAGGTGGGCTCGCAGGACCTCCAGCGCTTCGGCGGCACCTGCTTCACCGTCCACGAGGCGGATGTCGCCCTCGTCGTCACCACCAGTGACTTCACCGCGCCGGCCGTCGAGTACGCCGAGCAGTGCGGCATCGTGTGCGTGAACCGCGACGCCCTGCTCGCCTGGAGCGAGGGACGGGCACCGGAACCCTGGGCGGTGGGCGCGGACGAGGTGTAGGCCCGGTTGTCAGTGCCGGATGCCATCCTGCCGGTATGGACGAACTGGAGTTCATGCGCGGCAGGGTCTACGGGGCGGACCACGACGATCCGGGCCCGCGTGACGGGCGGTCGTACGTGGAGCTGGCCGGCGGCCCGCTGGACGGTCTGCTGCTGGACGTCACCGGCCGCAGCGAGACGGAACTGAGGCACGGTGTCGGCCTGCCCACCGAGCTGGGCCGCTACGGCGCGGGCGGCCGCGCGGTGTACGTGCCCCGTGACACCGGTGCCCGGGTGTACGACTGGCGCGGCGACGTTCCCTAGCCGTCCGGCCGGGTACGGGGTCTTCGGGGGCGTGAGGAGAGGGAGCGAGCCATGGGACTGCTGACGGAAGGCAACTCGGTGCTGCGCGACCGGATCGGTCACGCGATCTTCTCCCGGGTCGCCGGCCCGGACGGCCCGGACAACCGCGCACGCATCCACGGCACGCCCGGCCCACGCTGGTTCGGCCCCGACCGGCCGGTCAGGAGGGTGCACGGGGACGCGTCGATGTTCATCGGCGGACTGTCGGCCCTGCTGCTGCAGTCGCTCCACCCGCTGGCCATGGCCGCCGTCGCCGGGCACTCCGGGTTCCGCGGCGACCCCTGGGGGCGCCTGCAGCGGACCAGCACGTTCCTCGCCGTCACCACGTACGGCACCGCCGACAGCGCCCGGCAGGCCGTCGACCGGGTCCGGGCCGTCCACGAGACGGTGCGGGGCACCACCGCCGACGGCGAGGAGTACCGGGCGTCCGACCCCCGTCTGCTCTGCTGGGTGCACATCGCCGAGGTGGACATGTTCCTGCGCGCCCACCAGCGTTACGGCGCCCGTCCCCTGGACGGCGAGGGCTGCGACGCGTACGTCGCCGACATGGCGCGCATCGCCACCGCGCTCGGCGTGCTTGACCCGCCGGCCGACCGCGCCGGACTCGCCGAGCGGCTGGCCGCCTACCGCGCCGAGCTGCGGGCCACCCCCGAGGCACGCGGTACCGCCCGCTTCCTGCTGCTCAACCCGCCCGTCCCGCTGCTCGCCCGGCTGCCGTACGGCGTCCTCGCCGCCAACGCCGTCTCCCTGCTGCCCGGCTGGGCCTCCCGCGCCCTGTGGCTGCCCCGCATACCCCCGGCCGAGGACGTGTGCGTACGCCCCCTCGGCACCGCCGTCACCACGGCCATCCGCTGGGCCCTGGCACCCACCCGCGACACGACGGCCTGACACCGTACCGGCCGCGGGCAGCCGTACCGCCGGGGCGGCACGGGCGGGCCGGGGGCATCCCCTCCGGAGGAGGCGCCCCGCAAGCGCCGGACCCTCGCCGGTTGACCCCGGTCAGAAGGGGCACTCAGTGCTGACTGACGTCACGCGCGGACACGGGAGGTCGAAGTGGCGGTTCGCCATCATCTGATCAGGACGAGCCCGCAGTCCGTCTGGGCCGTCCTGGAGGACGGCACCCGGTACGCGGATTGGGTGGTGGGCACCTCCTCGTCGAAACCGGTGCGCGGACACTGGCCGCAGCTCGGCTCGGCGATCGGCTTCGAGGTGCGCCTCGGACCCCTGAGCCTGTCCAACGAGACCGTCGTCCGGCGCTGTGTGCCGGGCGAGGCGCTGGAGCTCGAGGCCAAGGCCGGCCCCCTCGGCACCGCCCGCATCGCCGTCGAACTGCGGCCCTGGGGCGACCACTGCCTGGTCATCGTGGACGAGCACCCCCTGCGGGGGGTGGGCGGCACGATGCACAACGTGGCCGTGGAGGCCCTGATCCAGATCCGTCACCGCGCCATGCTCGCCAGGCTGGCCAGGATCTGTGAGGCCGACGCGGCCGAGGCGGAGCGGCACCGTTCCCTCGGCCAGGTGGTGCCGCCGAACCCCGACGGGGGAGACGCCCGTGCCTGACGCCGTGGTGATCGGGGCCGGCCCCAACGGACTGGTCGCGGCCAACCTGCTCGCCGACGCCGGCTGGAGCGTCGAGGTGCTGGAGGAGCAGCCGGAGCCCGGCGGAGCCGTGCGCCACGACCGGGGCGCCGATCCCGAGTTCGTCAGCGACCTCTGCAGCTCCTTCTACCCGCTCGCCGCCGCCTCCCCGATCGTCTCCGGACTGGGCCTGGAGCGTCACGGACTGCGCTGGAGCCACGCCCCGCACGTGGTCGCGCATCCCCTGGGCGACGGCCGGTGCGCGGTTCTCGACCGCAGTGTCGACGTCACCGCCGACTCGCTGGAGGCCTTCGCGCCGGGCGACGGGGCCGCCTGGCGCCGCCTGCACGACATGTGGGAGCGCCTCCGGCCGGATCTCCTGGACGCCTTGTTCACTCCCTTCCCGCCCGTCCGTTCCGGGATCCGGCTGGCCGTCAAGCTGCGCGGCACGGGCGGGCTGCGCATGGCGCGCACCCTGGTCCTGCCGGTGCGCCGGATGGCGGAGGAGGAGTTCCGGGGCGAGGGCGGAGGGCTGCTGCTGGCCGGGAACGCGCTCCACGCCGACCTGGCACCGGAGGCCGCGGGCAGCGGCGGCTTCGGCTGGCTGATGTCGATGCTCGGACAGACGTACGGCTTTCCCGTGCCGGCCGGCGGCGCCGGAGCCCTCACCGAGGCACTGACGCGTCGGCTTCGGGCGCGCGGCGGGATGCTGCGCTGCGGCAGGCGTGTCGACCGGATCCTCGTACGCGACGGCCGGGCGACCGGGGTGCGCACGGCCGACGGCGAGACGTTCGCGGCCGGCCGTGCCGTCCTCGCGGACGTGGCGGTACCCGCCCTTTACCGCGAACTCCTCGGCCCCGAGGACGTTCCCGCCCAGCTGCTGTCCGACCTGCGGCGCTTCCAGTGGGACTTCGCCACCTTCAAGGTCGACTGGGCGCTGGACGGCCCGGTGCCCTGGAGTTGCGAACAGGCCGCGGGCGCCGGCACCGTCCACCTCGCGGACGGCATCGACGAGCTCACCCGCTTCGCCGCCCAGCTCGCCACCGGCAGCGTCCCGGACCGCCCCTTCTGTCTGTTCGGCCAGATGACGACCGCCGACCCCTCCCGCTCCCCGCAGGGCACCGAGTCCGCGTGGGCCTACACCCATGTGCCCCACGACGTCGCCGGCGACGCGGGCGGGGACTCGCTCACCGGTGCCTGGGACGCCAGGGAACAGGAACTCATGGCCGACCGCGTGGAGCGCCAGGTGGAACGCTTCGCGCCCGGCTTCCGGGCCACGATCCGGGCTCGGCGCGTCCTCGCCCCGCCCACCCTCCAGTCCCTCGACCGGAACCTGCACGGCGGCGCCATCAACGGCGGTACCGCGGCCATGCACCAGCAGCTGGTCTTCCGCCCGGCCCCCGGCACCGGACGGCCCGAGACCCCCGTCAAGGGCCTCTACCTGGCGTCCGCCGGCGCCCATCCGGGCGGCGGCGTGCACGGCGCGCCGGGCGCCAACGCGGCACGCGCCGCGCTGCGGCGGTCCTTCGCGGCGGGCCTGACCGGGGCGCAGCGGCTGCTGGCCCGACGCGACCGCACCGGCCGCCGGCAACCCGACAGGGGCGGGAACGGCGGTGGATGACCGGTGCGCACGACCCCATCGACCACGACCGACGGAGGCGGGACGATGACCCGACACGACGAAGGCCCCGACCTCGCCCACCGGCGCCCCGAAGGCGTCGGCGACGAGACGGTGGAGGCGCTCGGCTCGCTGTCGAAGGCGCTGGAGACGACCGAACGGGCCCGGGGCCACCTCTACAGCTTCCACCAGCTCACCGGCACCGCCGACCTCGAACTCGACCGGGCGGTCGAACTGCTGCACAAGGCCGGGCACCCGGACTGGGCGGAGACGGTGCGGACCCAGGTGCTGGGCCGCAACGTGATCCCCGGGCACTGGACGTTCCAGGTCGTCGAGGCCTACGACACCACCTACTACCAGGCGTTCAAGGAGATCGAACAGGCCGCCGTCGAGGAACTGGCCGAGGGCCGGGACCACCTCTACGAGGCCGAGATGAAGGAAGCCCGCCGGACCGCCGGCCACCCCGACCACACCGCCCGCCCCGACGCAGGCCGGCCGCCCGGCGAAGGGGACGGCCGATGAGCGCCGGCCCGCTGCGTGGCCGTACCGTCGTGGTCACGGGCGCCGCACGCGGGGTCGGCGCCGCCCTGGCCCGCGACCTCGCCCGGCGCGGCGCCGGCGTCGCACTGCTCGGTCACGAGAAGGCCGGGCTGGAAGCGGTGGCGGAGAGCCTGCCCACGCGGGCATGGGTGGGCGAGCTCGACGTCACCGACGAGGCCGCGCTGGAGCGGGCCGCCGAACGGGTCAGGACACACCTCGGCGCCCCCTCCGCCGTGGTGGCCAACGCCGGTGTCGCGGAGGGCGGCCCGTTCGTCACCTCGGACCCGGCCCTGTGGCGCCGCGTGATCGACGTCAACCTGACGGGCAGCGCGGCCACGGCCCGCGCCTTCCTGCCGGATCTGCTGGCGACGAAGGGCTACTACCTCCAGGTCGCCTCGCTGGCCTCGATCGGCGCCGCCCCGATGATGAGCGCCTACTGCGCCTCCAAGGCGGGCGTGGAGGCCTTCGCCCACTCCCTGCGCGCCGAAGTGGCGCACCACGGTGTCGCCGTCGGCATCGGCTACCTGAACTGGACCGACACCGACATGATCCGTGACGCGGACCGCCATCCCGTGTTGCGGGAGCTGCGCGGCCACATGCCGCCGCCGGCCCGGCGCCTGTACCCGGCGGACCAGGTCGCCGCCCGGCTCGCAGCGGCGGTGGAGCACCGCAGCACGGCCGTCTACGTGCCAGGCTGGCTGCGTCTGGCACAGGCGACGCGTGCCGCACTGCCCCCGGTCGTGCTGCGGGTGGCCCGCCGGGAACTGGCCCGGCTGGAGGCCGAGGACCCCTTGCGGCACACCGGGCTCCTCGGCGCCGGCGGCGAGGCCGACCGGGCCGCGTCCCGCACGCGTCCCTGACCGGGCCGGCCGCTCAGCCCGGGAGACGCCCCGTGGAACGCAACGACCAGCGACGCTCCGCGTAGGCCAGGTCGTCGCGCCACAGCCGCCCGGCGGCGGCCCGTACGAGCGGACGCAGCAGCGGTGCCGCACCGCGCGCCAGGGCGAAACCCGGACGGCCGGACGCCGCCACCACCGCCTCGACGACCGCCGTACGAGGCCGCCCCCGGTCATCGGGCCCCAGGGGGGTGGCGTGCGACTCGACGACGGAACCCGCTCCCTCGCCCCCGGTGATGCGCATGAGGACCGTGCGCGGCTCGGGCGCGGTGAACACCGCCCGCACCGGCACCACCAGCCGTCCCGCCACCTTGAAGGACACGTCCACGGTGAAGCCGTCCTCGTTCCCGTCCGGCGCGCCGACCACGGTGAGGTCGACGAACGAGTAGGGATGGAACCAGGCCCCGTGCCAGGGGTCCAGACGGTTGGCCACGACGTCCTCGGGTTCGCAGACCCCCACGCCGGTGTACACCGCCGTCAGGGCGCGCGCCGGGGACGGCCGCCGCGGCACCACCGGCGTGTCCAGCGGCGGTTCGCCGCCCACCGCGTCCAGCCGGACCCACAGCAGGACACCGTCGTCGTACGCCGGGAACGGCTCCCAGCCCGCGAAGGACCCGCCGTCCAGGGCGAGTCCGTGCCAGTGGCACACCAGCGTGCCGCAGTGCACGGGACTGTCCCGCAGCGGAGCGCCCAGATGCGGGCAGATCCCGGGCCCGGCGACCGGACGGCCGGCCGTGTCCCGCCACAGCACCACCTCCTGCCCCGCCACGGTCCGCGCCAGCGGACGGTCACCGCCCACGTCGCGGGAGGCGCCGACGACGTACCAGTTGCCGGACGGACGCGCCTGCGCCCGCTTCAGCGCCCCGGCGATGACGGCGGGCCGGGCCTCGCGCCAGGTGGGACGCTGCCGTTCCCACGGCACCGCGCGCCGGCGCAGGGACAGCGGCAGGCGCCGGCGCCCGCTCCCGGATCCGGTGCTCATGCGACCTCCTCGGGAACCGGCGGGCACGGGACGAGCGGACGGACGTGCGGGTGCCGGCCGCCGCCGCGGGCCCGCAGCCGGGCGGCGGTCACCCGGGCGAGCCCGTCGGCGGCGACCACGGCACGCTGCCGACGGGGGACCACCGCCCGCCGGTGCAGCACCGACCAGCCGTCCCGCGCCACGGCGTCCAGGATCCCGCCGTACAGCACGAACGCCGCACGGACGCACGGCCGGGACACCGGTTCCAGCATCGCGAGCCCCGGTGCGGCCTCCCGGTACACGCCCCGGGCCAGCGCCTCGAACTCCCTCAGCGCGGCAGTGACACGCCGGTCGCGGCGGCCGGTGTCCCGGCTCCACCGCAGCAGCGCCCGGTGGGCGCCGTGCGCGGTGAGCAGGTCCGCGGGCAGGTACACCCGCCCCCGGTCGAGGTCCTCGCCCACGTCCCGCAGGAAGTTGGTCAGCTGGAAAGCGATCCCGAGGGCCGCGGCGTGCGGCGCGGCAGCCTCGCGCGAGGTGACCGTGCCGAGCACCGGAAGCATCTGCAGCCCGATGACCGCCGCCGAGCCGTGCATGTACCGGCGCAGGGCCGCGTAGTCGGCGTAGTCGGTGACCACCAGGTCGGCACGCATGGCGGTCATGAAGTCGGCGAAGTGCCCGTGGTCGATGCCGTACCGGCGTGCGGCGTCGGCGACCGCCCGCACCACGGGTTCGGTGCTGTCGCCGTCCCGCAGGCCCTTGTCCAGTTGCCGCTGGAGCGCGGACAGTTCGGCGTCACGGCGTGCGGTGCCCGCTCCGGTGCCGAGCGCGTCGACGATGTCGTCGGCCCAGCGGGCGAAGCCGTACAGGGCGTGCACGGCGGGGCGCCGTTCGACGGGCAGCAGCCGGGTGGCGAGGAAGTACGTCCTGCCGTGCCGGGCGTTGAGCCCCCGGCAGTGGTGGTAGGCCTCGCGCAGCGCCGGATCGGTGACGCCGGCCGCGTCGAGTTCACGGTCGGTCATACGGAGGCCTCCTGCGTGGGGGTGAAGGGGAGACGCGGCCGTCACGGACCGCCGGTGGTCCCTGCCGCGGCCGGCCTCCCGGACAGCGGCACGGCCGGCACGCCGCTGCCGGGGTGGCGCCACAGCCGGCCGGTACGGCGTTCCCGGAGCCGCCGACCGGGTCGCGCGGCCGGAACGGCCCCGTCCGGGCGAAGGCGTGGGCCGTGGCGAACGGCGTACCGGCCGCGTGCCCCCGCGCGTGCCGGTCGACTGACGTGACCACGCGCTCCGTCTCGACGGCGGACCCCGGCCCGGCCGGTCCGCGCCGCTCCGGCTCCCGCGACGGCGCGTCCCGGTGGCCCTGCGCCGGGTCCGTCCGGGCGGCGGCGCCCGGCCCGGTGCCGGTGTCGGTGCACGGAGCGAGGACGTGGTGCGGATGGCGTCCGGCGGGGCCCACGACGGCATGATCCGTACGGCCCGGCACGGTGCGGATCACCGGTCGGCCTCCTGGCCACCGGCCGCCCGTGCGGGTTCCGGACGGGGGCCGCGGCGGTGGGTGTCCCGCGGAGGCCCCTCACCCGCCGCGGAGGCCAGCAGCAGCCGCAGCCGCTCCCCGCCGCGCGGATCGAGGAGGGCGCCGTCGACGTGCCGCAGCCCCCGGGTCACCAGCCGGCTGATCATCGCCTCGACCGTGCTCCGTGCCCCGGTGCCCGTCAGAACCCCCCGCACCTCCTCCAGGCCCTCCTCGGTGAGCGCGCCGTGGCCGAGCGAGCGGTCCAGCACGTCCAGAGCCCGGCGGTCGCCGGCTGCCTCGGCCCGTGCGTGGGCGACCGCCACCAGGCAGGTCGGCTTCCCCTCGCCGATGTCTCCGCCCGTCGGCTTGCCGGTGCGCCGCGGATCACCGAAGACGTCGTCGAGATCGTCGCGGAGCTGGAACGCGGTGCCCACACAGCGCCCGGCCGCGCACAGGGCCGCCGTGGTGTCGTCGTCCGCGCCCGCGAGCGCGGCACCGAGGGCGATCGGCCGTTCGACCGAGTACAGGGCGCTCTTGATACGGGCGGCGCGCAGCGCGCGCGGCAGGGACCGCGACCCCGTCGCCTGGCCGTGCAGGTCCAGGTACTGGCCGGCCACCATCTCCGTGCGCATGTCGCTCCAGAGCCGGCGCACCGTCCGCCCGCCGTCCCCTTCGAGCGGCGTCTCGGCCAGGAGATCGTCGGCCCACACGAGCGCCAGATCGCCGGCGAGGATCGCGGTCCCGCCGCCGAGGCGCCCGGCACGCCCGGCCGGTGCCGCGTCCGCGTACTGGGCGGCGACATCGACATGGAGCGTGGGCCGTGCACGGCGCAGCGCGGAGCCGTCCATCACGTCGTCGTGGACGAGCGCACAGGTCTGCAGGAGCTCGAGCGCCGCACCGATCCGCAGGGCCGCCGCGACCGGGGCGGCGCCCTCGCCACCACAGGCGCGCAGCGCCCACCACAGGAAACGGGAGCGGGTGCGCTTGCCGCCCGTACGGGTGAAGTGCGCGACACGTCCGGCCACGTCGCCGCCGAACAGCGGGTCCACGTCGCGCGCGCGGGCCACCCGGTCGGCCAGCACGTGGTCGAGCACGCGGCCGACCGCGCCGGACACGTCCCGGTCCACGGCGGACGCGTCCGGCGCCTCCGGCGGGAGCACCGTGTGCCGCGCGTCGTACGGCACACCGGGGGACGCGGCGGCGGGCCCGGTGCGCGCCGGCCCCGACGCCCGGTGCCCGACGAGCCGCGGCCCCGTCGTGTCGTGATCCTCCGCCTGTGTGCGGCCCATCCCGGTTCCTCTCGTCCTGAACACCGAGCATTCCGTCGCCCACGTCTTTCCGCTCGCGCACCGCACGCGGATGCGGCACGAGCGGGAACGGTCCGGCGGATGCCGTCGCATGCCTTCCCCCTGTGCCCCCTCGTCTCACCGGCAGTGGTCCGTCACACGTCCGAGTGACCTGGATCGGATCGGGCACACAGGCAGGAATGCTGGCCAGGTGCGTGTGTGCCGAGGAGCGGGAGGAGCGTGCCGTCGTGCTGGACGCCGACGTGGCGGTTGTCGGGGCGGGAGCCGCCGGACTGTCCCTGGCCCACCGCCTGTCACGGACCGTGCCGGGAACCCGGGCACCGTCGGTCGTCCTGGTGGACGCCCCGCCCGGCCCGCTGCGTCCCCCGCGCCGTACCTGGTGCTTCTGGGAAGCGGGCGCGGGCCGTTTCGACGCCGCCGTCACGGCGACCTGGCGGCACCTGCGGGTGCGTCCCCCGTCCGGCCGGACGGTCGAGGGGGACATCACGCCGCTGCGTTACAAGATGATCCGGTCCGACGACTTCGAGCACCTGGTCGGCCACGAGCTGGCCGACAGCCCGCTCGTCCGCCGGCTGGAGGCCACCGTCGAAACCG
Organism: Streptomyces sp. NPDC020731; assembly: GCF_044334705.1. Lineage (NCBI taxonomy): Bacteria > Bacillati > Actinomycetota > Actinomycetes > Kitasatosporales > Streptomycetaceae > Streptomyces > Streptomyces sp. NPDC020731. The sequence continues at coordinate 79,217 of NZ_JBIRTN010000023.1, read as the reverse complement.
TGGAGGACGTGCCCGGGGGAGCCCTGGTCCAGCTGAGGGACACCGACGGCCGCGCCCGCTTCCTGAGGGTCCGCTGGGTGTTCGACTCTCGTCCCCCGGGCAGCCTGCCGGCCGCCCGCACCACACTGCTGCAGCACTTCCATGGCTGGTTCGTCCGCACCGCCCGCCCGGCCTTCGACCCACGGACCGCCGACCTGATGGACTTCCGCACCCCCCAGCCCGCCGGCGGACTGTCCTTCGGCTACGTCCTGCCCGTCGGCCGCCGCGAGGCGCTGGTGGAGTACACCGAGTTCTCCCGGCGTCCCCTCACCGCCGACGGCTACGAGTCGGCGGTACGGCAGTACACCGAGGATGTACTCCGACTGGGGGAACTGCGGATCCTGTCCACCGAGACGGGAATCATCCCGATGACCGACGCCGCGATCCCCCGTCAGGTCGGTGCCTCCGTCTTCCGCATCGGTGCCGCGGGCGGCGCCACCCGCCCCTCGACCGGCTACACCTTCGCCGGGATCCAACGGCAGACGAGGGCTGTCGCCGCCGCCCTCCGCCAGGGCCGTGATCCTGTGCCGCCCCCTGCCCATTCGGCCCGCTCCCGGGCCATGGACGCCGTCCTGCTGCGCGCCCTGGACAGCGGCCGGACCGACGGACCCGCGCTGTTCTCCCACCTCTTCACCCGCGTGCCCATGCGGCGCCTGCTGCGCTTCCTGGACGGCCGCACCCGCCTCCACGAGGACCTCGCCGTCGGTCTGCACGCCCCGATCGGACCCATGCTCCGCTCGGCGATGGAACTGCCCACCCTGCCCCGCCGCCCCTTCGACGGCCCCTGACCCGGGCCGACCGCACCCGCCCCGACCCTTCTTCCCGGGAGACCGCATGACCCTGTTGCGCGACGAGGATCTCGCCGCCGCGTTCGACCACGCCGCCCGTGGCTACGACGCCCTGGTGGCCGCCAACCCCGGCTACCACTCCCACCTCCGCCGCTCGGCACGCCGCCTGGGACTGCCGCGGCGGGGCGAGGGACTGCGTGTCCTGGACCTGGGCTGCGGCACCGGCGCGTCGACCGCCGCACTGGCCACCGTGCTGCCGGGCGCGCGGATCACCGGCGTGGACGCCTCCGCCGGCATGCTCGAACGGGCCGCCGCCAAAGCCTGGCCGGACGGGGTGACGTTCGTACGGGCACCGGCGGAAGGGCTGTCGGAGGCCGGGGTGAAGGGGCCGTTCGACGCGGTGTTCGCGGCCTACCTCTTCCGCAACGTCTCCGATTCCGGCGCCGTACTCACCACCGTGCGCGATCTGCTGGCCCCCGGCGGGAGACTGGGCGTGCACGAGTACACGCTCGGCGGACGCCACGTGGACCGCCTGGTGTGGACCCTGGTGTGCCGCGGCATCGTCCAGCCGGCGGCCGGCGTGCTCGGGGACGCCGAACTGTACCGCCACCTCCGGCGCAGCGTCGTGGAGTTCGACACCGCAGGCCGGTTCGCCGGCCGTCTGCGCGCGACCGGCTTCGAAGCGGTGCGCGTCCTGCCCCTGCCGGGATGGCAGACGGGCATCACCCACACCTTCGTCGGCCGACGGCCCCGCACGGAGAGCGAGGACGAGGAATGAACCCCTCCCGGCACCCGGACGCCACCCGCCACGGCCGGGACCGCCGCGCCCGTGTGCTCGCGGCCCCGCCCGGGGTCCGCCGGATCGAGGGCGCCCGCCCGACGACCGCCGTCGTCGGCGGCGGCATCGCCGGCCTGGCCGCGGCGACCGCGCTGGCCGAGCGCGGAGTGGCCGTGACGCTCTACGAGCGCGAACCCTTCCTGGGCGGACGGGTCGGCGGCTGGCCGACCGGCCTGGCGGACGGCACCCCGGCGACCATGAACCGGGGCTTCCACGCCTTCTTCCGCCAGTACTACAACCTGCGCGGTCTGTTGCGCCGCACCGATCCCGGTCTGGAGCGGCTCACCGGCCTGCCGGACTACCCGCTGCGGCACAGCGACGGACTGCGGGACGGCTTCCGCCACGTCCCGCGCACCCCGCCGTGGAGCGCGCTCGGCTTCGTCGCCCTCAGCCCGTCCTTCCGCGTGCGCGACCTGCGCCGCATGAGACCGCTCGCGGCCCTCCCGCTGCTCGACGTGCGCGTGCCCGAGGTGTACGAACGCCTGGACGGCATCAGCGCCCACGACTTCCTCGACGCCGTACGCTTCCCGCACAACGCCCGCCACCTGGCCTTCGAGGTGTTCTCCCGCAGCTTCTTCGCCGACCCCCGGCGGCTGTCGGCCGCCGAGATGGTCCTGATGTTCCACATCTACTTCCTCGGTTCCGCCGAAGGGCTGCTGTTCGACGTGCCCGACGCGCCCTTCCCCGCCGCCCTGTGGGAACCACTGGCCGGCTATCTGCGCCGGCACGGCGCCCGGATCCGCACCGCCACGGCCGTCGAGCACATCGCCCCCACCGGGGACGGCGGCTACGAGGTCGCCACCACCGGGGAGGAGAGCCGGCACGGGACCGTCGTCCTCGCCCTCGACGCCGCGGGACTGCGCCGGCTGGTCGCCCGCTCCGACCGGCTGGGCGACGGCCCGTGGCGGGAACGGATCGCACGCCTGCGCAACGCCCCGCCGTTCCTGGTCACCCGCCTGTGGCTGGACCGGCCCGTCGCACCCGACCGGCCGGGCTTCCTCGGCACGAGCGGGTACGGCGCCCTCGACAACATCAGCGTGCCGGAGCGGTACGAGGACGAAGCGGCCCGGTGGGCGGCCCGCACCGGGGGCTCCGTGGTCGAACTCCACGCGTACGCGGTGCACCCCCGGGACCCCCGCGAGACCGTGCAGAAGGCGCTGATCGACCAGTTGCACCGCGTCTACCCGGAGACGGACGGTGCCGGGATCGTCGACGCCCGCCATCTGTGGCGGTCCGACTGCCCGCTGTTCCCCGTCGGGGGGTACACGGACCGGCCCACGGTGCGCACACCGGACCCCGGCCTTGTGGTGGCCGGCGACCTGGTGCGCACCGGCCTGCCGGTGGCGCTCATGGAACGCGCCGCGACGACCGGCTTCCTCGCCGCCAACGCCCTGCTGGAGCGCTGGGGAGTGCGCGGACAGACCCTGTGGACGGTGCCCGACCGGGGACGCGGCGCCCTGCTGCGGTCCTTGGCGGGACTGGGCCGGCGGCCGACGGGATGACGGGGAAGCGGCGGCCGGCCCGGGTCCGGCCGCCGGGCCCGGACCGCTCGGCTCCCGCCCCCGCCGCGGTGAGATGTTCGAGGACGCTGGTCTGCCGCAGGAGGCGGTCGAGGACACGGGGCCGGTTGTCCAGGCGCAGGTCGGCGCGTCCGCCAGCCAGGCCGGCACCACGTCCCGCGGACCGACCCCGTCGTGACGGTCCGTCAGCACCAGCCGGGCGGGCGGGTTCAGGTCCACGAGCGCGCCCTTCGCGTCGAGGACCACGACCGGGTAGGGGGCGTCCTTCCACGTCGGACCGGTACGGACGTCCGTGTCGCTCGGGTGGGCGGGTAAACCGGGGGAAGGAATCCCAAGCGCAGGCACGCGTCGTGCGCACCCCACCACCTCTCTGCCGGGAAAACCGGATTCGTTGCCACGGTCTCCCATCCGTATCCGCGAAATCAACCCGACCGGGTGACGACGTGCCGGCCGGGCGGCTGCGCACCCCGGGGCGGAATCTTCACTCCTCGCTCGCCCCGGTTCCTCGCGCGCTCCCTCAGCCGCGCGTGCCGCCCGCAGGGTCCGGGACCGGTCCGCGCCGGGTGGCGGAAGCGCTCAGACCGCCGTCACGGCCTCGCGCACGGCGCGGTGGACGGCGCGCGCCAGTCGTGCTCCCCACAGGGAACGGGGACCGGCGAAGGCGTGCTCCTCCTCGTCCGGGCCCGGCGTACGGGCGGCGACGCACACCGCGTCGGTGGGCGTGCCCGAACAGTCGAGGCCCGCCTCCAGGAGGGCCTGCACCTTCGCCTCCGTGGCCGTGGTCACCGCGTTGACCAGGGCGGCGTCGCTCAGCGGCACGGGCACGGCGGCGACGATGTTGATCGTGCCGGGCTCCTGGGGTCCGCCCGTGCCCTCCCCGGACAGGGCGGCCCAGCCGCGCACGTCGATGCCCGCCGTGACATAGGCCTCCGCACCGGCGTCCTCCGCGTGCGCGTACGCCGAGACGTCCGCCGCCGTCATCAGCCCCACCCCCGGGCCCCGTACGCCCGCGGCGGCGGCGAGGCCGGCGAGGTGCCGGTCGGGGTCGGTGCGCCGGTAGCCGTGGGAGACCTGGGCGTTGAGGACCCAGGTCCGCTCGCCGATGCCTCCCCCCAGCACCGCGCTGCTGATCATCCGCCGGCCGGGTCCCGCGGTCCACAGCAGCGCGTGCAGCCGCTCGCCGTTCTCGGCGCGGGTCAGGCACCGCGGGGACGGCAGAGCGGGGGTGGTGCGGGGCTGGGGGAGGACGGCGGTCACCGGGCGGAGCTCCTTGTGGGGGGCGGACCGACCGATCCTAGGCCGGACCGGCCGACCGCCGCGCACGGGGCCGGTCAGGGCCGCGTGCCCTCCGGCGCCCGGAAGCAGGCGGTGACGGTCTTGCCGTGGGGACACGGACGGGCCTCCCACGTGTCGGCCAGGGCGTCGACCAGGAACATGCCGCGTCCGCCGACGCGTTCGGCGCTCGGTTCCCGGGGCGCCGGCAGGGTGGTGGACCTGTCGTGCACCGAGATGTGCAGACAGCGGTTGTCCCACGACATGATCAGCTGTGCGGCACTGCGGGCGTGGACGTGCGCGTTGGTGACGAGTTCCGAGACGGTCAGCAGCACGGCGTCCATCGTCTCGGGAGCGGTCTTGTCCCAGCCCAGTGCGGAGAGGTGCTCGCGTGCCCAGCCGCGGGCCTCCCGCACCCCACGGTCCATCGGCAGTGAGCGTGCCCAGCCCACCGTCCGGACCGACGATTCGTTCATGGGGGTCCTTCCCGGTCGTCGCCACGCGGCCCGGACGGGTGGGTGCCGGACCGCGTGGAAGCAGGGGCGGAGAGGGTCAACGGTGGCCGCCGCGGAGCCGGCCCAGCAGACGCTGGGCCTGGGCCCGGCGCCGGGGGTCGGCCGCCGCCCGGCGCACCTGCTCGGTCGTACGCCGGCCCTGCGGGCTCCTGGCGAACTGCTTGATGCGCTCGACCATGCTCGGCATGGGTGCTCCCTTTCGTGGGTTCCGTTCGTCCTTGCTGTCCTTCGGCTACCCCCTGCGGGGGGAGTCAGCCCTGCGGGGCGGCCGGGCGGGGGCTCGCGTCCCCTTCGGCGGCTCGTACACCTCCGCACCCGGGCCGAACGTCCCCGCCACCCCCTCCCGGGCCGTCCGGGGTGTCGGCGGCACACGGGGCCGGTACGTGCGGTGGGTGCCGTCCGGTCCGGGCGCGGAGTCGAGGACCTCGGCCGTGCCGACCGGTTCGTCGTCGGCCGGCCCGGCGCGCCGGAACGTGCCCGTGCCGTGACACCGACCCGAGCCACGGCATCGACGGCCGGACGGGACACACCCGGCCGCGCTCCCCGGACGCCGTTCCCGCCCGGCGCCCCGAGGAGCCCTGCCCACCCCCACCACACACGCTCCCTCGCCACCACCCGCGACTGCCGCATCGGCCACGTCCACCTCGAAACGCCGCCGTCGTACGACGTGTTCGCGGGCGGTGTGCCGGAACGGACACCGGCCACGGCGGGGTGGCGGCCCGCGCGGCGGGGCGTGTTTGCCGGGGGAGTCAGCGGCAAGTCGGTGTCCATGAGCGAACAGAACAAGAACTCGAATCAGAAGACCACGTCCCCCCGGTCCGCCGCGGCCAAGGCACGGGAGACCGCGGACAAGGCGACCGCCCCCGCCGCCGGCAAGGCGAGTGACGCGGCGTCAGCGGCCGCGTCGGGCGGCGAGCGCGCGGCCCGGGCGGCGAGCGGAGCCGCGCAGACCGCGGCCAAGGGTGTCGAGGCGGGCCGCCGCGCGGTCGTCGCCACCTCGGGTCAGGTCGCCGCCGGAGCCAAGACCGCCTGGACCGTCATCGCCAACCGCAGGCTCGTCGCCGCCGGTGCCGCGGCCGGTCTGACCGCGTTGACCGCCGCCTCCTACGCGGTGGGGCGGCGCGCCGAACGCCACACCCACGGTCCCCTCACCCGGATGACCGGCGGCCGGATCTGACACCCGGGCGGCGGGCCGGGGCGGCGCGAAGCCGGGCCCCACTCGCGCGGTGCGGCCCCGAAGAGGAAAGATGTCTCCGCAAACGAAGAATCAACCCATGCGGAGGAGTGGGCACATGCAGCACGAGCGAGCGGGCGGCCCGGCCGGCCCCGAGGATCTCGTCGACGTCGCTCGGCTGGTCACGGCGTACTACGCACTGCACCCCGACCCCGAGGACCCGGGGCAGCGCGTCGCCTTCGGGACGTCGGGGCACCGCGGTTCGTCCCTGAAGGCCGCGTTCAACGAGGACCACATCGCCGCGACCAGCCAGGCCATCTGCGAGTACCGTGCCGGTCAGGGCACCGACGGGCCCCTCTTCCTCGGCGCCGACACCCACGCGCTGTCCGAACCCGCGCGGGTCACCGCCCTGGAGGTGTTCGCGGCCAACGGGGTCACGGTGCTCGTGGACAGCGCCGACGGCTACACCCCGACCCCGGCGGTCTCGCACGCGATCCTCACCCACAACCGGGGCCGCACCACGGGTTTCGCGGACGGCGTCGTCGTCACCCCGTCCCACAACCCGCCCGCCGACGGCGGGTTCAAGTACAACCCGCCCAGCGGCGGCCCCGCGGGTTCGGACGCCACCGGCTGGATCCAGGACCGGGCCAACGACATCATCCGGGACGGCCTCAAGGACGTCCGCCGCGTCCCGTACGCCCGCGCCCTCGCCGCCCCCGGAACCGGCCGTCACGACTTCCTCGGCACCTACGTCGCGGACCTGCCGAACGTGCTGGACCTGGACGCGATCCGGGCGGCCGGCGTACGGATCGGCGCCGACCCGCTGGGCGGGGCGTCCGTCGCGTACTGGGGGCGGATCGCCGAGGAGTACCGCCTCGACCTCACGGTGGTCAACCCGCTCACCGACCCCACCTGGCGGTTCATGACGCTGGACTGGGACGGCAGGATCCGGATGGACTGCTCCTCGCCGCACGCCATGGCGTCCCTCATCCGGCAGCGCGACCGCTTCGACATCGCCACCGGCAACGACGCCGACGCCGACCGGCACGGCATCGTCACCCCGGACGCCGGGCTGATGAACCCCAACCACTACCTCGCCACGGCGATCGGCTACCTCTACGCGCACCGCGCGCAGTGGCCGTCCGCGGCCGGTGTCGGCAAGACCCTGGTGTCCTCCGCGATGATCGACCGGGTCGCCGCCGACCTGAAGCGCGAACTCGTCGAGGTGCCCGTCGGATTCAAGTGGTTCGTGGACGGACTGGCCGGCGGCACGCTCGGCTTCGGTGGTGAGGAGTCGGCCGGCGCCTCCTTCCTGCGCCGGGACGGCTCGGTGTGGACCACCGACAAGGACGGCATCATCCTGGCGCTGCTCGCGTCCGAGATCACGGCCGTCACCGGCAGGACGCCGTCCGCGCACTACACCGAGCTCACCTCCCGGTTCGGTGAGCCCGCCTACGAGCGGATCGACGCCCCGGCGACCCGTGAGGAGAAGGCCCGCCTGGCGAAGCTGTCTCCCGCCCAGGTCACCGCGGACACCCTGGCCGGGGAGGCGGTCACCGCGGTGCTCACCGAGGCACCGGGCAACGGCGCGTCCATCGGGGGCATCAAGGTGACCACGGACAGTGCCTGGTTCGCCGCCCGGCCCTCCGGCACCGAGGACGTCTACAAGATCTACGCCGAGTCGTTCCAGGGCCCCGACCACCTCCGCCGGGTCCAGGAGGAGGCCAAGGCCGTGGTCCTCGCGGCACTGAGCGACTGAGCCGCACCCCGAACGGGCACACCCCGGTCACCCGCCACGGCGGCCGGGGCGCGTCAGCCGGCCCGGACGCCGGGGGCGGACGGGGGCGGGGAGGTGAGTTCCGGTGGCAGGGACGTCGCCGTGGGCAGCTCCGCCGGCGCCTCCTCCGACTGCTGCAGAACGGTGTCGCCGGGCCCCTCGTCCGGTGTGCCCGCACCGGTGGACAGCTGCGACCAGGCGCCCAGCGCCAGGGCGATCGCGGCGGCCGTGCCCACCACGCGGCCGACGCGGCGCAGCCTGGCGCGCCCGTCCATCTCCCGCCAGGACGGGCCGCCCCACGGATCGTCCGGATGCCACAGATCGCCGACCGCCTCGACGCCGGCGTCCTCCGCCGGCGCACCGCCGCCGGCGCGCGGCCGCGTCCGCTGCAGCGCGGAGGGCTCCCTGGGGGCGGTGGCCCGGATGGCGCGCTCGCTGTCGGTGAGAAACCGCTGCCAGACGTCCTCGGGCAGCGACGGCGTACCGTCCCGTCCCTCCGGCGTTCCGCCGTCGTCCGGTCTCTGCGCGGTCACGTCCGTTCATTCCCTTCGAGGATCCCGCCAGGATCATTGCACAGCGCAAAATCGAATGAACAGCGGTCCGCACAACCGAACATACGGCTGAGACGGTGCGGCCCGGGTGCGGACCCGACCGGACAAAGGTCCGCTCGGAGGAGCGTGGAGCGGTCGGCCTTCGCATGGTCCGAAGGCGGGGTGGGACCGCCCGGCGACGACGCCGCGATGCTCCTCCTGCGCCACCACCGCCACCACGACGCGGAGTCCGCGCCCACCGGGTGAGCGGGCGGCGATCACCGCGAGGTACAAAGGACACATGCCTCGGGACGAGCCCTCCGGCGGGGCCGGGGACGACGTCGAGGCGGTCACCCGTGCGGTGCTGACCGCCTCGCGGCTGCTGGTGGCGGTGTCCGCGCGCTCCCTCGCCGTGGTCGAGGACCGGGTGACGCCGCCGCAGTTCCGGATGCCGGTGGCGTTCTCCACCCGCGGCGCCACCAAGCTGGTCACGCTCGCCGACCTGCTCCACGTCGCCCCGTCCACCGCGATGCGCATGGCCGGCCGGCTGATCGCGGCCGGCCTCGCCGACCGGCGGACCAACCCCGCCAACCGCCGGGAGACCCTGCTGCGGCTCACCGACGAGGGCCGGCGCACGATCGAGGGCGTCACCGCACGGCGCCGCGCCGAGATCGCCGCGATCGTCGGCCGGCCGGCCCCACGGCAGCGGGCGGCGCCGGTCGGCGCCCTCACCGCGCTCAACGAGGCCGGCGGCGAGCCCCCCCGCCGCCGAACCGCAGTCGTACCCGCTCGGGTGGGCGATGGACGGCGGACCGTGACCGGCGCCGCCCAAATCTGCATGCTAGGTTCGCATTTGAAAGGCGACCGCGGACGGCCGACGCGTCCACGCACCCGGGACGGTGACATCTCATGACGTCAGAAAGCGGCGACACCCCCGGCGAGGACGTCCCGCTCCCGCGGGTCCTCTGCGACACGGCTGCCCTGGCCGCCCTCGACGACGCGTCCGCCGGCGCCCTGTGGCGGCTCGCCGAGCCGGGCCGCCAACTCGACGCCAACGTCGTATGCATCCCGCCCGGACAGCGGGTCGACACCCACCGCGAGCCCGACCTCGACGTCCTTCTCCTCGTCCTCGCCGGCCACGGCACCCTCACAGCCTCCGACGGCCCCCACCCCCTCGCCGCGGGCGCCCTGACCTGGCTCCCGCACGGCTCCACCCGAAGCCTCACCGCCGGCCCCGAGGGCCTGACGTACCTCACCGTCCACCGCCGCCGGCCCGGCATGCGTATCCAGCGCGGGAATCCGGCGGTTCGACAACAGTGATCATCACGGCCACAAACTGATAACAGCGGACAACTCCTGAACGCCTTATGCGGTCTGGACCGCTATGAAGATCTCTTTCCTGATCCACAACGCCTACGGGATCGGAGGCACGATCACCACCACGTTCAACCTGGCGGCCGCGCTGGCCGAACGGCACGACGTGGAGATCGTCTCGGTGTTACGGCACCGGGAGCATCCCAACCTCACTCCGCACCCCGGAGTACGGCTGCGGGCGCTGGTGGATCTGCGGCGGGAGAAGGACCACCCGCTGCACGGCAGACCCGCCGAGGTGTTCCCCGCCGCCGAGTACCGCCACCACCAGTACAGCGAGCTGACGGACGAGCGGATCGCCGAGTGCCTGGCGGACATCGACGCCGACGCCGTCATCGGCACACGGCCGGGGCTCAACGTGCACCTCGCCCTCCAGGCCCCGGAACACGTCGTACGCGTCGGCCAGGAACACCTCACCCTCGACAACCATCCGCCCGCGCTGCGCACCGTGCTGCGTCGCGCCTACCGCCGGCTCGACGTGCTCACCACCGTCACGGAGGCGGACGCCGACTCCTACCGGCGCAAGATGCGGCTGCCCGGGGTGCGGGTGGAGGCTCTCCCCAACAGCGTCCCCGACCCCGTGCTGCCCGCCGCCGACGGCACGGCCAAGGTCGTGATCGCGGCCGGCCGGCTGGTCCCGGTGAAGCGGTACGACCTGATCATCGAGGCGTTCGCCCGAGTGGCCGCCGAGTATCCCGACTGGCAGCTGCGCATCTACGGCAAGGGCGAGGAACACGACCGGCTGCGCGCCCTGATCGAGACGCTCGGCCTGTGGAACAACGTCTTCCTCATGGGCGCGGCGACCCCCATGGAAGCCGAGTGGGTCAAGGGCTCGATCGGCGCGGCGGCGTCCAACTTCGAGCCGTTCGGCATGACCCTCGTCGAGGCGATGCGCTGCGGACTGCCCGTGGTGAGCACCGACTGCCCCTACGGGCCCGGCGAGATCATCAAGGACGGCGAGGACGGCCGGCTGGTGCCGGTCGGGGACGGCGCGGCCTTCGGCGCGGCCCTCCTCGACCTGGTGCGTGACGACGAGCGCCGCCGCCGCATGGGCGAGGCGGCCGTGGCCAACGCGCACCGGTTCGCCCCCGGCCCGGTCGTCGCCCACGCCGAACGCCTGCTCCGGGAGGCGATCGAGGCCAGGAACGGCGGACAGCACGGCACCCCGGAGGACGGCGGGACGCGCCACACCCTCGTCAGCCGGGGCCACGCCGCCCGCGACCTCGCCCGCGCCGCCGCCTCGAACGCGCTGCGCACCGTACGGAAGGGACGCCGATGAGCACGGCCCCGCGCACCCACTGTTCCCTCGACGCCGACGGCCGGACCACCTTCCGGCTGCGGCCGCCGACGGCCACGCACCCCCGGCTGCTGCTGGTACTGCGCCCCAGGAAGGGCCGGCCCGAGGAGAGCACCCACACCCTCGACCTCGAACCCCACGGCGACGACGGCGAGTTCCGCGCCGTACTGGAGCCGCTGCCCCGGCTCGCGGAGGGCCGCTGGGACACGTATCTGCTGAGCGGCCCGGACGCCGGACGGGAGCGGCTGCGCCCCGGCCTGCGGGAGCTGCGGGCGCTCGTCGACGGCGGCCCGCCCGACCGGCCGTCACCGGTGGCCGTCCGGGTGCCGTACGCCACCAAGGACGGCTTCCTCGCGATACGGACCTGGCTGCGCACCGCCCACGCGGAGGCGGGCCCCGTCGACGTCACCGACGGGACGATGACGGTCCGCGCCCGCCTGCACGGCGCCGAACTCTCCCCGGGAGCAGAGGCGGTGCTGCGGCTGCGGGGCACCAAGGACACGCTGCACGGCGTCCCGGTACGGCCCGCTCAGGACGGCGGCTTCGCCTTCACCGTCGACTACGAGGACCTCACGGCTTTCGGCAGCCGGGTCTGGGACGTGTTCCTCCGGCCCGCCGCCGACGCGCCGCTGACCCGGGTCGGCCGTCTCCTCGACGACGTGGCGGACCGCAAGGGAGTGTTCGTGTATCCGCGGGTCACCACGGGCGGGTCCGCGGTGCGCCCCTACTACACCGTCGACAACGACCTCGCCGTCGAGGTGACCGCCCTCGGCTGAACGGCCGGGGCATCGCCGTCAAGGGCTTCCCGGCCTGGCTGATGCACCGGGGTTACCACGTGCCGGCGGTGCCCACCTGGGAACGGAGGATCCGGGTTCTCACGGTCTGGCTCACCGCCGCCCTCTTCGGCCGGGACCTCGTGTCCCTGGCGTCGGTGCAGCACCCGCGTGAGGCCTTCCTCGCCGGAGCCGCCCCGCGGGGCGGGCAGGAGACCCCGGTCACCGGCCGCGCGGCGTGACCGCTGTCGCCGGCCGGCGACACGGCCGGTTCGGCGGTCGGGTCCCGCAACCGCAGACGATCGTTATGATGCCCATATCGTTCAAACGAACATCCAGGTGCGGGGGGCCTCATGCGGGAGCCGGTCGGGCTCAGGAGGCAGCGGATCCTGGCGGCCGTCGAGTCCCGGGGCTCGGCGCGGGTGAGCGACCTCGCCGCCGAACTCCAGGTGTCGGCGGTGACCGTACGGCGGGACGTGGAGGAGCTGGCCCGCGAGGGCCGGCTGCGGCGCGGCCACGGAGTCGTGCGCTCCGCCCTCGCCGCCCAGGACCTGCCGGCGGCCCCGGCACCGGGCGGCGAGGCGGTGGCCCTCGTCGTCCCGGAGCGGCACGCCTACCTGTACGAGTCGCTGTACGGCGCCCGCTCGGTGCTCGAAGCGGCCGGCAAGCGGATCGCGCTGCACATCGTGCCGCAGGTGGCCGGCGCCGAGCGGCCGCTGGTCGAGCGGGCCCTCGCGGACGGCGCCGCGGGCCTGCTGCTGGCCCCGCGCTGGCGCACCCGGGCCGACGAGGAGAACGACCACGGCTGGCTCGCCGCGCTGGACGTGCCCGCGGTGCTGATGGAGCGGCGGCCCCGGTCGGGCAGCGTGCTGCACGCGATGGACTCGGTCTGCTCCGACCACGCCTACGGCGTCCATCTCGCCGTGCGGCACCTGGTGGGGCTCGGCCACCGGCGGATCGTGTTCGCCACCCGGGACGACAGCCCCACCGCACGCACCCTGCGCTCGGCGTGCGCCCGGATCGCCGGCGCGCATCCGCTGGTGGAGGAGTGGGCGTGGACGCTGTGCGCCCCGGAGGCCGGTCACGACGGGCCGTACACGGCGCAGGAGACGGCGGAGCTGTCCGCGCTGCTGCGCGAGGTGGGGGCCACGGCGGCGGTGCTGCACGGGGACGTGGACGCGCTGATGCTCGTACAGCGGCTGGCGGACAACGGCGTACGCGTGCCGGAGGACTGCTCGGTCGTGGCGTACGACGACGTGGTGGCCGGGCTCGGGACCACGCCGCTGACGGCCGTCGCCCCGCCCAAGGCCGATGTCGGCCGGGCCGCGGCGGAGCTGCTGCTCCAGCGGCTCGACGCACCGCGCGGCAGCGGGGGGCCGGTGCGGCGGACCGAACTGCTGCCGACGCTGAGCGTGCGCGGATCGACCCGGGCGCGGGCGGGCGCCGCCGGACAGCACGAATGAGCGTTTGAACGTTTTACCGACCGCTGGTCGATCTATTGACCGTTCGCCGGTCGAGCGTTGAGGATTCCCGTGTCCCGAACAGTCGTGTCCCCGGACACGCAGGAGCCGCGGGAGGTGCCGTGCCCGGTCGACGCCCCCGTCGATCCATGTGTGTCCCTCCGGACGCCTGCCCGCCGGGGCCGAGGTGCCGGAGGCCGCGCGCATCGACGGAACGGGGGAGCCGCGGATGCCCGGCCCCGGCCTGACTACCGTCCTCCTCCAGCCGGCCGCGATCCGGAACAACTTCTTCCTGCCCATGGTGACGCTGTCCGACCAGGACCTTCGCCCCCGTCGGCCTCCGCCGGTACCGGCGGAACAGCTCCGCGTCGGTCCCGCCGGAGTGCTGCCCCGTGGTCATCATGGGGTCACTGCTCGCCGTGCCGCCGCTCGTCCTCGCCTCCCCCTGCTCCAGCGCTTCCGGCGCAGCGGTCCGACCGCCGGCGCCGTCAAGCGACCCTGCTCGCACGAGGAGTTCCACCGCCGCCATGACCGAGTCCACGCCCGGCCCCCGCCCCCGTGCCGCACTGGCCATGTCCCCGGACGCCGCCTCGGCGGTCCTCGACACCGAGTCGCTCGCGGCCCTCGCCGCGCTGTGCGACCTCGTACCGCTCCCGGTCCTGGACGATCTGACCGCGCCCCGCGCCCGCACCGTGCTCGCCGACGTCGACCTGCTGGTCACCGGCTGGGGCTGCCCGCCCCTGGACGCGGACGTGCTGCGGACGGCACCCCGGCTGCGGGCCCTCGTGCACACCGCGGGCAGCGTACGCGGCCATGTCACCGACGCCTGCTGGGAGCGCGGCATCGAGGTGTCCTCCGCCGCCGCGGCCAACGCCGTCCCGGTCGCCGAGTACACCCTCGCCATGATCCTGCTCACCGGCAAGCGGGCCCTGGAGAGCGCGCGGGACTACCGCGCCTCGCGCACCCGGCCGGACTGGCTGCGCACCTCCCGCTCGGTCGGCAACCACCGCCGTACCGTCGGTGTCCTGTCGGCCTCCCTCATCGGCCGCCGGGTCATCGACCTGCTGCGCCCGCACGACGTCGACGTGCTGCTGTACGACCCGTTCGTCGACGAGGCCGGGGCGAGGGAACTCGGCGTCGAGCGCGTCGGTCTGGCGGAGCTGTTCCGGCGCGGTGACACCGTCAGCGTGCACACCCCGCTGCTGCCCGGGACCCGCCGGCTGGTCGGCCGTGAACTGATCGACTCCATGCGCCCCGACGCCGTACTGATCAACACCGCGCGCGGTGCGGTCGTCGACCAGGACGCGCTCACCGACGCGGCGCTGGCCGGCCGCATCCGCGCCGTGCTCGACGTGACCGATCCCGAAGTCCTGCCGCCCGAGCACCCGCTGTGGGAGTGCGACAACGTTCTCCTCACCCCCCACCTCGCCGGTTCCCAGGGCAACGAGTGGCGCCGGCTGGCCGATCTCGCCCTCTCCGAGATCGCGCGCTGGGCTGCCGGCGAGGGCTTCCTCCACCCCGTACGACGCGAAAGGCTGGCCTTCCTGGCATGAGCGCCCCCTTCGAACTGCCCGCCGACGACCACGGCATCAGCCCCCGCACCGGTTACACCCGCGCCCACTGGGAAGCCGTCGCGGACGGGCTCCTCACGGCGGCCTGGCGCTGGAGCACTCCCGGCCACGCGCTGCTGGACCTGCCGGGACGCCCCTCCCGCTCGGGAGTGCGCTCCGACGGACTCGAAGGCTATGCCAGGACGTTCCTCGCCGCCGCCTTCCGCGTCGCGGGCGCGGGCGGCGACGACCCCCACGGACTGCTGGAGCGGTACGCGAGCGGGCTCGCCGCCGGCACCCGCACCCCGGGCCGCGACGACACCGAGTCCTGGCCGCTGATCCTCGACCACGACGTACAGGGCCAGCCCATGGTCGAGTCGGCGTCGGTCGCGCTCGGCCTGCGGCTCACCGCACCCTGGCTGTGGAAGCAACTCGACCCCGGTGTGCAGGACCGCGCGGAGGAGTGGCTGCGGGGCTCGCTGCGGCACACCCCGGCACCCAACAACTGGTACCTCTTCCCGTACACGGTCGCCGGGTTCCTGGAGTCCGTCGGGCGCGGCGACGCCGAGACGGCGGCGGCCCGGCAGCGGGCGATGGAACTGCTGGAGAGCTGGTACCGGGGAGACGGCTGGTACGCCGACGGGGACGGACGCGCCTTCGACCACTACAACGGCTGGGCCCTGCACCTGTACCCGGTCCTCGACGCCCGTCTGGCGGGCGACAAGGAGGCCCTGGCCCACCACGGCGAACGGCTCCGCACCCACCTGGAGGGCTTCGCCCTGATGTTCGGCGCGGACGGGGCGCCGCTGCACTTCGGCCGGTCGCTGACGTACCGCTTCGCCGCCTCGGCGGCCGTCGCGCTGGGCGCGGTGACCGGCCACACCCCGCTGACCCCGGGCGCCTCGCGCCGCATCGCGAGCGGCAGCCTGCGCCACTTCCTCGACCGGGGCGCGCTGACCGCCGACGGCCTGCTGGGCTGCGGCTGGTACGGCCCCCACGAGGCCGGTCTGCAGAGCTATTCCGGACCGGCGTCACCGTACTGGGCGTCGAAGGCCTTCGTCGCGCTGCTCGCCCCCGCCGGCCACGCGTTCTGGACGGCCCGCGAGGAGCCGTCACCGGTGGAGGAGTCCGACCGTGTGCTGGCGCTGCCGGCGCCGGGACTGCTCGTCCAGGCGACGCGGGCCGACGGGATCGTACGACTGCACAACCACGGCAGCGACCACGTGCGCCCGCACGAGGGCGAGACGGCGGCCGAGGACGACCCGCACTACGGGCGTCAGGCCTACTCCACCCGCACCGGCCCCACCGCACCCGGGAACGTCGCCGACAACCACCTGTCGGTGGAGACCGGTGGCCGGCACAGTGTGCGCCGCCGCATCCACCCCCTGGGCGCGGGACACGGCGACGGCTGGGGCTGGGCGGCATCGTGGCACCGGCCCGTGTTCGCCGGCGGACCGCCGATGGTTCCGGGTCTGCGGGTGGAGAGCGTGACGGTGGCCCGCGGCCGCCACGAGCTGCGCGTGCACCGGATCGTGGGGGCGCCGGAGGGATCCCGTCTCACCCACACCGGCTGGGCCACCGGACCCGAGGAGTCGCTGACCTCCGCCCTGTACGGACTGCACGGCTGGGACGACCCCTCCGCCGGCCTGGTCCGCGCCCCCCAGGGCACGGCCTGGACCCGCTGGGCCCACGTCCCGCGCCTCACCGGCAGCTGTGCGGGCACCTCCGTGCACGTCAGTCTGGCCTCTCTCACGGCGGACGCGGACGCCGCGCCCCTGCCGGAGGCCGTCGAAGAGGTCCGGGTGGACGACGGGGCGGTCGAGGTCGCCTGGGCCGAAGGCACGGCCCGTACCCGGATCACCTTCGAGCCGGTGGAGGTGCGTCACACGGAACGGTGAGCGGCGGGGACGACGTCAGGACCGCGCGTCGTCTCCGGTCTTCGGGGCCTGCTCGGTGCTGTCGGGCGTGGTGTAGAAGACCGACGAACCCTGCTTGGTGCGCTGGGCCTGGTTGCGGGCGACGAGGCCCTCCAGGGTGCTGCGCACGACCGTGGTCTTGATGCCGCGCTCGGGGTGGGCCTGCTCGAGCGCGCCGGTGACCTCCGCCGCCGAGCGGGGCTCGCTCTGCTCGCGCAGGTGCCGGCGGACGAGCTCGACCAGCTTGGGCCCGTCCGCCTTCGCGGCGGGCGGCTTGCGCGTGGACTTCTCCGACGTGGCGGACTTCCCGGACGCGGTGCGCGCGGCCGTCTTCCTCGCCCGCTTCGGCTTCTCCGCGCCCGGCTCGTCCCCGCCCGACCTGGCCCCCGACTTGGCACCGCCCCTCCTGCGCGGCGCCGGCACGGTCGCGCCGCCCGGCACCGTGTCGGCCTCCGGCGCCTCCACGGCCTCCGGTGTGCCCGCCGGTTGCGGCGTGCCCACGGCCTCGGCGGGTGCCGAGACGAGGCC
Organism: Streptomyces sp. NPDC020731; assembly: GCF_044334705.1. Lineage (NCBI taxonomy): Bacteria > Bacillati > Actinomycetota > Actinomycetes > Kitasatosporales > Streptomycetaceae > Streptomyces > Streptomyces sp. NPDC020731. Next base: position 61,869 of record NZ_JBIRTN010000023.1, on the reverse strand, counting down.
CAGCGCCTGCTGCATGTTCACCAGAAGGGTGTGGTCGTGCTGAAGCACGGTCAACTGCTCCTGCAGCGAGGCGATCTCCGCGGTGACCCGCTCCTGCTCCTTGACGTTGCGCTCCAGATCACCCGCGACCTGAGCGGAGTACTGAGACGTGAGGTCGGTGGCCGCGGTCGAGTTCTCGGACATGGCGGTGCCCCTTTCTGCCTGTTGGTTCCCCCGATGGCCAGCCATGGTACGGCCGAGCGCGGTTGACCGTTTCTTCTGAGCGGTCACCGGTTGACGTCCTCACGCGGCGCGAGGGACGGCACGGCCCCCAGGGACGTTGTGTGCATGCCATTGACAAGAGGGGCGCGAACCGGAAACTTCAATCCAGAAGTCGCAAGAAATGAACGGTCCGACGCAAAAGCTGTACTTGGTCATGGCAATCCATGGCAGAAGCATCGACTGCCTGGTTGGCCATCCGCCCCAGCACCCGCCGTGGAACGAGGACTTCATGAGACGGAAGCGTTTCGGCCTACGGACGATCACCGGCCTGCTCCTGGCCGGCCTGGTCGCCGTCGGCCTCCAACCCGCTACGGCCACCGCCGCGTCGAAAGCGGTCCGTGGCCCCAACCTGGCGCTCGGCAAGAGCGTCACGGCCGGCGGCTCCCACGCCGGCTATCCCGCGGCCCACGTGACCGACGGCAGCCAACTGAGCTACTGGGAGGGCCCGGCAGGGGCCTTCCCGCAGTGGATCCGCGTCGACCTCGGCGGCACCGTCGAGGCCGAGCGGGTCGTCCTGAAGCTGCCCACCGGCTGGGAGGCCCGCACCCAGACCCTCTCCGTCGAGGGCAGCACCGACGGCTCCGCCTTCACCACGCTGTCCGGTTCCGCCGCCCACCGCTTCGACCCCGACGGCGGCAACACGGTCACCCTCGACTTCCCCGCCCGCGACGTGCGCCACATCCGCGTCCGGGTGAGCGCCAACACCGGCTGGAACGCGGCCCAGTTGTCGGAGATCGAGGTCTACGGCGTTGACGACGGCGGCAATCCGGAGGAACCGCCGGTCGACGGCACCAACCTGTCGCTCGGCAAACCGATCGAAGCCTCCTCCACAATTCACTCGTTCGTGGCGACCAACGCCAACGACGGGCAGCCGGGCACCTACTGGGAGTCCAACGGCCACCCCGCCACCCTCACGGTCGCACTGGGCGCCAACGCGGACCTCGGCGCAGTCGTCGTCAGGCTCGCCCCCGACGCCGCCTGGGCGAAGCGGACACAGAGCATCGAGGTCCTCGGCCGCGAGCAGGCGTCGGGCACCTTCACCCCGCTGAAGGCACGCGCCGACTACACCTTCGACCCCGGCGCGGGCGACAACACCGTCACCATCCCGGTCACCGGCCGCTACGCCGACGTGCGACTGAGGTTCACGCACAACTCCAGCGGATACGGCGCCCAGGTCGCCGAGTTGCAGGTCATGGGAACCGCCGCGCCCAATCCGGACCTGGTCGTCTCCGACCTCACCTGGACGCCCGAGTCCCCCACCGAGACGGACGCCGTCACCGTCCGCGCGACCGTGCGCAACGCCGGGACGGCCGCGTCCGCCGCCGTCACCGTCGACGTCAGCCTGGAGGGCACCGTCGCGGGCAGCGCCCCCGTCGGAGCGCTCGCCGCGGGAGCCTCCACGACCGTCTCCGTGAACGTCGGCAAGCACGCCCGGGGCAGTTACACCGTGTCCGCCGTCGTCGACCCCACCGACACCGTCCCCGAACAGGACGACACCAACAACAGCCGCACCGCCACCGGTGAACTGACCGTCGCCCAGAGCCCGGGCCCCGATCTGGAGGTCCGGAGCATCAGGACCGACCCGGCGAGTCCCGCCACGGGTGCGTCGGTGTCCTTCACAGTCTCCGTGCACAACCGGGGCACCTCGGCGGCCCCCGCCGGCTCCGTGACCCGTCTCGCCGTCGGCGGCAGAACCCTCGACGCGGCCACCGGGACGATCGCCGCGGGCGCCTCCGCCGAGGTCGCCATCGGCGGCACCTGGACCGCCACCGGCGGCGCGAGCCTCCTCACCGCGACCGCGGACGCCACGGACACCGTCGACGAGACCGACGAGAACAACAACATCCTCACCCGCTCGATCGTGGTCGGCCGCGGCGCCGCCGTGCCGTACACCGAGTACGAGACGGAGGACGGCACGTACCGGGGCACGCTCCTCACCGCCGACGCCAAGCGGACCTTCGGCCACACCGACTTCGCCACCGAGTCCTCCGGACGCGAGTCGGTCCGCCTCGACTCCACCGGCCAGTACGTCCAGTTCACCTCCACCGGCCCGACCAACTCGATCGTCGTACGCAACTCCATCCCGGACGCCCCGGGCGGGGGCGGCACCGAGGCCACCCTCAGCCTCTACGCGGACGGCGAGTTCGTGCAGAAGCTCGGCCTCAGCTCCAAGCACAGCTGGCTGTACGGCAACACCGACGCCCCCGAGGGGCTCACCAACACCCCGCAGGCGGACGCCCGCAGGCTGTTCGACGAGTCCCACGCGCTGCTCGGCGCGACCTACCCGGCGGGCACCGTCTTCCGGCTCCAGCGCGACACCGACGACACCGCCGCCTTCTACGTCGTCGACCTGGTCGACCTGGAGCAGGTGGCACCGGCCGCCGACAAGCCGGCCGGATGCGTCTCCATCACCGAGTACGGGGCCGTGCCCAACGACGGCATCGACGACACCGACGCCCTCCAGCGCGCCGTGACCGCCGACCAGAACGGGCGGATCGACTGCGTGTGGATCCCGCCGGGCCAGTGGCGCCAGGAGCAGAAGATCCTCACCGACGACCCGCAGAACCGAGGCCAGTACAACCAGGTCGGCATCCGCGACGTCACCGTCCGGGGCGCCGGCATGTGGCACTCCCAGCTCCACACGCTGACGCCGCCGCACCAGGCGGGCGGCATCAACCACCCGCACGAGGGCAACTTCGGCTTCGACATCGACGACAACACCAGGATCTCGGACCTCGCCATCTTCGGCTCGGGCACCATCCGGGGCGGCGACGGGGGAGCCGAGGGCGGGGTCGGCCTCAACGGCCGGTTCGGCAAGGACACGAAGATCAGTAATGTGTGGATCGAGCACGCCAACGTCGGTGTCTGGGTGGGCCGCGACCACAGCAACATCCCCGAGCTGTGGGGCCCGGCCGACGGACTGCGATTCAGCGGCATGCGGATCCGCGACACCTACGCGGACGGCATCAACCTCGCCAACGGAACACGTAACTCCGAGGTGGAGAACTCGTCGTTCCGCAACACCGGCGACGACGCGCTCGCGGTGTGGGCGAGCAAGTACGTCAAGGACCCGTCGGTCGACATCGGCCATGACAACCACTTCCGCAACAACACCGTTCAACTGCCCTGGCGCGCCAACGGCATCGCCGTCTACGGCGGCTACGGCAACACCATCGAGAACAACCTCATCCACGACACGATGAACTACCCGGGCATCATGCTGGCGACCGACCACGACCCGCTGCCCTTCTCCGGGCAGACCCTCATCGCCGGCAACGGCCTCCACCGCACCGGCGGCGCCTTCTGGAACGAGGACCAGGAGTTCGGGGCGATCACCCTGTTCGCCCAGGGGCTGGACATCCCGGGCGTGGTCATCCGCGACACCGACATCCACGACTCCACCTACGACGGCATCCAGTTCAAGTCGGGCGGGGGAGCGGTGCCGGACGCCCGGATCACGGACGTCACCATCGACAGGTCCAACAACGGGTCCGGCATCCTCGCCATGGGCGGCGCCCGCGGCAGTGCCACGCTCACGAACGTCACCATCACCGATTCGGCCGAGGGGGACGTACTGATCGAACCCGGCTCGCAGTTCGTGATCAACCGGTAGCGCCGCCCCCGCGCGGTGCTCCGTCCGGCGGGCCCGTACTCCACTCGGGGTGCGGGCCCGCCGGACGGTCCTCCTGCCGCGCTCATCGCGGGCAGCGCAGACGGGGGACTTCGGCGGACTCGCGCGGGGAGCTGACGCGTTTCCGGGAAGTCGAAGTCAGGCTGAGGACATGGCTTCATCGATCGACCGCCCGCCCCGTCCGCGTCACCGTGCCCCGTACCGTGCCGGGCGGCGGGCCGGTGCCTCCGTCCGGGTGCGTGGCCGGAGGGTGCCGGCGGCCGTCGCCCTCGTCGTGCTGGCGACCCTGAGCGGATGCGGGGCGGGCACCGGAACCACGGCGCGGGACGTCCCGGCCCACAGCGCACCGGGCACGGCCCACAGCGCGCCCGGCACCGCCCACAGCGCGCCCGGCACCGCCGACGCCGCACAGGGCCGGCCCGGCACCGGAGTGGAGGCGCGACCGCCCGCCCGGATCCCCGGCCTCGGTCCCCGGACCCGGGCGTGGATTCCCGCGAACGCCCGCCAGGTGGTCGTCGTCACCGGCCGCGACAAGGACGCCAACCGCTCCCGGGCCGTGCTGTACGAGCACACCGGCTCCGGATGGGAGGGCGGTCCGGTATGGCCCGCACACAACGCCCTCAAGGGCTGGACCGACGACCACTGGGCGGGCGACCTCCGCTCACCCATCGGCGTGTTCACCCTCACCGACGCCGGAGGGCTGCTGCCCGATCCCGGCACCCGGCTGCCGTACGACCGGTCGGAAGGGTTCGCCGTCGGCGGCACCGGCTTCGAGGGCGAACCGCTGGAAGGCTCCTTCGACTACGTCATCGCCATCGACTACAACCGTGAGCCGGGCACGTCCCCGCTGGACCGGACCCGTCCGCTCGGTGCCGACCGGGGCGGCGGCATCTGGCTGCACGTCGACCACCAGGGACCCACCCAGGGCTGTGTCAGCCTCTCGGAGCGCCACATGGAGGAACTCCTGCGCACCCTCGACCCGGACCGGCACCCGGTGATCGTCATGGGCGACGCCGACTCCCTGCGCGAGTGAGAGGCGCCGCCCGGTCGTGCGGGTCAGGGCGTGATGCCGACTCCTTCGACACGGCTCCAGGACTTCTCCCGCGCGGCCGTCATGGCCGGCCATGACGTACCACCCGGGCGCGGCTCGACGCGTGAGGCGTACGACGCCGGCCGGTACGCCGGCTCGTAGAAGCATCCGGTGGCATACGTCCGGTCGCCGGTGCGCACCCAACGGTCCAGGGCCGCGATGGAGTTGGCGTACTCGGAGGTGCTCAGCGCGCTGTGCTCGTGCTCGACGAACGCGGTGGGTCGTCGACGGCGGCAGCGGCGAGAGCCGGGCTCACCGCGGGACGGGATCTGTTCATGGGCCGGGATGCCAGGAAAACCCGGCCCGGGAGGACCATGGCCTCGCCCTTTGCGTTCACACTGTTCGCCCCCACGAGGAGAATCAGCCCTCGTCCCGCGGCCGGTCGCCCTCGTCCCGCGGAGGGCGGCCGGCCGCGGATTCACCCGCCGTCAGATGCTCCAGCACCTCCACCAACTCCTGACACGCCCGCTCCACGGAGCGCCGCGTATTGCGCTGCTCCGTGATCACCGCCGACAGCAGCAGCGCGGTCAGTGCCAACGCCCCGTTGAAGGCCTGCAGGTTGGCCATGACCTCGATCTCGCTCAGGTATCTGAACGGTCCCGCACGGTCGGTCGCCGAGATGGTCGCCATGACGGACGCGAACAGCGCGCACACCATGCTGCCCGCGAGCTGGAACCGCAGGGCCGTCCAGATCAGCAGCGGGTAGATGACGAACAGCAGACTGGCCCGGTTGTGCGTCGCCAGCGGTACGAGACCACCCGCGATCACCGCCAGCACCACCGCCTCCCTCCACCTCGACCAGCGCACCGGCGCGCGCAGGCGGTACAGCATGAGCAGCACCGGGGCGACGAGCAGTACACCCATCGCGTCGCCCACCCACCACGCCAGCCACACCACCCAGACGTTCCGCGCCGGGAGGTCGCCCGTGGCCACGAGGAGGGCGGCGCCGGTGGTCGAGCTGATCAGCATGGCCGCGAAGGCGCCGAGGAACACCAGGTAGAGGCAGTCCCGTAGTCGGGTGAGATCCATGCGGAAGCCCACCCTGCGCAGCAGCAGATACCCGCACACCGGCGCGGCGGTGCTGCCGACGAGGACGCCCAGCGAGGACAGTCGCAGCGAGGTGAGGTGCATGAGGATCAACAGGGCGCCGAGCGTGATGCCCACCCAGCAGCGCAGCCCGAAGACCAGCAGACAGACGACGGCCACTCCCGTCGGCGACCAGATGGGCGAGACCACCGCACCGCTGATGTGGAGCTCGCGCAGCAGCCCCAGCCGTCCCCCCGCGTAATAGCAGGCGGCGACGGTCAGCGTCTCCAGCACGAAGACGGCCGGTGCACGAAGATCCTGGCGAGCCACCACACAAGCCATCAGACACCGAGGCCGCCGCGTCGGCGAGGTGAGAGGCGCGGGCCTGCGGCCCTATGGCTGAGCGGCCGGTCCGTCGTGTCCGAGCACCATGACGGCCGCGTCGTCGTCGTGCCCCACCCGTTCGGCCTGCTTGATCACGGCGGCGGCGAGCGCGTCCGTGTCCAGGCGTGCGACCGCGGCGATGCCCGCGAGCCGCACCACCTGGTCCAGTCCTTCGTCGAGGTGCATGGACGGGCCCTCCACGACCCCGTCGGTGAGCATCACGAAGACACCGCCGGTGTCGAGCCGGTAGCGGGTGACGGGGTAGACCGCCCCGTGCTGGATGCCCAGCGGAGGACCTCCCTCGTCCTCGGTCACCCCTGACCGGCCGTCCGCGGTGGCCCACACACACGGCAGATGCCCCGCCCGTGCGCTCTCCAGCAGCCGGGCGGCCGGATCGAGCCGCATGAAGGTGCAGGTGGCGAAGAGGTCCGAGCTCAGGGACAGCAGCAGTTCATTGGTCCGGGCGAGGAGCTCGCCCGGTTCGCCGTCGACGGAGGCGAGCGCCCGGAGCCCGACCCGGACCTGCCCCATGAAGGCGGCCGCCTCGATGTTGTGCCCCTGGACGTCGCCGATCGACAGACCGATCCGGCCGTCGGGCATGGTGAAGGCGTCGTACCAGTCACCACCGACATTGAGACCCTGGTACGCGGGCGCGTACCGTACGGACAGCCGCACCCCGGCGGCGACCGGCAGTCCCCTCGGCAGCATGCCGCGCTGCAGCGCGACGGCCAGTTCGACCCGGGAGCGCTGCACCTCCGCCTGCGCACGCGCCTGTGCCGTCAGCGTCCCGAGCCTGACCAGAAGCTCGTCGCCGTCGTCCGTGGAGCCGGTGCGGGACATGGATCACTCACTCGGGCGAGGGCATCCGCACGTCGGCAGGCGCCTTCGATGGACAAAGCTCTCATTCATATATGTAAAGGATGATAGTCAGAAGCGGTTCGGCCGGGCCAGTCCATGTCTACGCTGTGCCCATGGAGCAGCGGGAGATCATGCAGCGGGGTGTGGGGATCCTGACCGAGGCCCTCGAGATGCGGCGGCGGCTCCGGGCGGACCCGGACGCCGGGATGACGGGGAGCGGGGCCGTCGCCCAGCTCCTGGAGGAGATGCTGCCGCGGATCCAGCTGCCGGCCGACGCGAGCGCGCGCGAGATGGCGGAGATCGTCACCGAGAAGCTGGGCCCCGCCATCGTGCAGATCACCTCCGCCCTCACCTTCGCCTTCGTCCAGCTCGCCGAGATCCACGACGAGGGCCGCACCGACGTGTCGTCCGCCGACGTCCTGCGCTCCATCTCCCTGCACTACGAGACGGGCGGCAAGGAGTAGTCCCGGCCGGCCGTCCCGTGCCAGGAGGCACCGCTCGGGCGGGCGCCCCGCCGAAGCCGAACCCGTTCCCGCCGAGGTCCCGGTACGGGGCCTTGCGGGCGTCGTTCGCGTAGGTCTCCCGCCGTACGGGTCCGGGTCCTCGTGCGCGGATCCGGGCGACCCGGTCGTCGAGGTCGTCGACGAAGACGGTGTGCGGGGCGTGTCCCGCGTGCTCGGGGCGGTGCTCCACGGCGACCGGCCGGTGTTCCGCGAGCTCCCGCACGGCCTCGGTGTCACTCGCCACATGGGCCGGGGGAGAGCCGGGAAGTCGTTCGTACCACGCCAGGGCCCCGGGGTGGTCGTCGACCGGAATGCCGGCGAAGAGGCCGGGAGCCATGGGGTGATGCCCCGGTCCGCGACTTCCCGTGAGGGGCACAAAGCGGACGGGTGGCGCGCGAGCACTTGACGTCGTACGCGTCAGTAGCGATTCTCACCCCATGCCTTTGCTCCGGTCATGACAACTCTGCGACGGAGGGACGTGCGTAATGACCACGTATCGCACCCGACGACACCTCGGGGTCCTCACGCTGCTCCTCCTCGTGCTGGCCGCGGCCCTCGTGCCCACGCCCAGTTCCGCCGCCGGCGGCGACTGGTGGGATCCGGTCGCCCGGCCCGCGCCCGACTCCGGGATCGGCGTCACCGGGGAGCCGTTCAAGGGCACGAACACCGCGGGCGAGGTGCGCGGGTTCGTCGACGCACACAACCACATCATGGCCAACGAGGCCTTCGGCGGCCGGCTCATCTGCGGCAAGGCCTTCTCCACGAAGGGGATCGCCGACGCGCTCAAGGACTGCCCCGAGCACTACCCCGACGGCTCGCTCGCCCTCTTCGACTTCATCACCAACGGCGGTGACGGCAAGCACGATCCGGTCGGCTGGCCCACCTTCCGGGACTGGCCCGCGCACGACTCCCTGACCCACCAGCAGAACTACTACGCCTGGATCGAACGCGCCTGGCGCGGCGGCCAGCGGGTGCTGGTCAACGACCTCGTCACCAACGGCGTGATCTGCTCCGTGTACTTCTTCAAGGACCGCGGCTGCGACGAGATGACGTCCATCCGGCTCCAGGCGAAGCTGACGTACGACATGCAGGCATACATCGACGGCATGTACGGCGGACCGGGCAAGGGCTGGTTCCGGATCGTCACCGACAGCGCGCAGGCCCGCGACGTCATCGCGCAGGGCAAGCTCGCGGTCGTCCTCGGCGTCGAGACCTCCGAACCGTTCGGGTGCAAGCAGGTCCTGGACATCGCGCAGTGCGACAGGGCCGACATCGACGCCGGACTGGACGAGCTGTACGCACTCGGCGTGCGCAGCATGTTCCTGTGCCACAAGTTCGACAACGCGCTGTGCGGGGTGCGCTTCGACGAGGGCGCCCTCGGTACCGCCATCAACGTCGGGCAGTTCCTGTCCACCGGCACCTTCTGGCAGACCGAGCGGTGCACCGGCCCGCAGGCCGACAACCCCATCGGGCTCGCCTCCGCGCCCGGCGCCGAGAAGGAGCTCCCCGCGGGCGTCGAGGTCCCGTCGTACGACGAGGACGCGCGGTGCAACGTCCGCGGGCTCACCGAACTCGGCGAGTACGCCGTGCGCGGCATGATGAAGCGCAACATGATGCTCGAGATCGACCACATGAGCGTCAAGGCCACCGGCCGGGTGCTCGACGTCTTCGAGTCCGCGTCCTACCCCGGTGTGATCTCGTCGCACAGCTGGATGGACCTGGACTGGACCGAGCGGGTCTACGGCCTCGGCGGGTTCGTCGCCCAGTACATGCACGGCTCGGAGGGCTTCGTCGCGGAGGCGGACCGCACCGAGGCGCTGCGCGACGAGTACGGCGTCGGCTACGGCTACGGCACGGACATGAACGGCGTCGGCGGCTGGCCGGCCCCGCGCGGCGCGGACGCGCCCGACGCCGTCACCTATCCCTTCCGCAGCGTCGACGGCGGCTCCGTCCTCGACCGGCAGACCACCGGCGAACGCACCTGGGACCTGAACACCGACGGGGCCGCGCACTACGGCCTTGTCCCCGACTGGATCGAGGACATCCGGCGCGTCGGCGGACAGCACGTGGTGGACGACCTCTTCAAGGGCGCCGAGTCCTACCTCGACACCTGGGGCGCCTCCGAACAGCACCGGGCCGGGGTGAACCTCGCCGACGGCGCACCGGCCACGGCCAGTTCGGCGGAATGGAACCCGTTCACCAGTTACGCGCCCGGCCGGGCCGTGGACGGCGACCGGGGCACCCGCTGGGCCAGCGACTGGAGCGACGACCAGTGGCTCCGCGTCGACCTCGGCGCCACCCACCAGGTCGGGCGCGTCACCCTGGACTGGGAACGCGCGTACGGCACGTCGTACCGCATCGAGCTGTCCGCCGACGGCACCAACTGGCGCACCGCCTGGTCCACCACCTCCGGCGACGGCGGCCTGGACACGGCCGTGTTCACCCCCGCACCGGCCCGTCACCTGCGCGTGCAGTTCCTGGACCGGGGGACCGAGTGGGGGTACTCGCTCCGTGAGGTCGGTGTCCACGGCCGCTGACCTCCTGCTCAACCGCCCTGTGAAAACGCCCCGTTCATGAGCGCGCGCACCGCGTCGAGCGCCGTGGCCCGGTCGGCGGGGACGAGCCCGATGCGGGTACGGCGGTCGAGCACGTCCTCCTCGTCGAGCGCTCCCTCGTGGCGCAGGGACCACAGCAGCTCGGCACCGGTGACCGGGTACCCGGGCAGCACCGGCTCGCCCAGCCGGGGGTCCCGCGCGCCGAGCGCGTGCACGGCCGGTGCCTCGGTGCCGTACCGCCGGACGAGGCGGCGGGGCACGGGCAGTTCGGCGAGGACGTGCGGCGGGGCGGCGCCCACCAGGGGCAGGGACGCGGTGGGCGACGGGCCGGCCGGCAGCCCTCGGACGCGGACGGCGGTGTCGACGGCGTCCTCGGCCATGCGCCGGTAGGTGGTGAGCTTGCCGCCGACGACGGTGATCACGCCCTCGGAGGAGGTGAGCACCGCATGCCGCCGGGAGAGGTCGGCGGTCCTCGGTGCCGGGTCCGAGTGCTCCGCCGTGGTGTCCAGCAGGGGACGCAGCCCGGCGAACGCGCCGACCACATCGGCACGGTGGACCGGGACGTGCAGAACCGAGCAGAGGACGTCGAGCAGGAAGCCGATGTCCGTCTCCGGTGCCTGGGGGACGTCGGGGATGTCGCCCTCCACGGGTTCGTCGGTGAGGCCGACGTAGACCCGGCCGTCGTCCTGGGGCAGCACGAGGACGAAGCGGTTGCCCTCCCCGGGGATCGGGATGTGCAGGCCCGTGGTCAGGGGGCCGAGGCTCTCGGGGCGCAGGACGAGGTGGGTGCCCCGGGAGGGCCGTATCCGGACGCCGTCGACGAGACCGCCCGCCCAGACACCGGACGCGTTGATCACCGCGCGGGCGCGGATCCCGCCCTCCTCGCCGGTGAGTTCGTCACGGACGCGGGCGCCCGTCGAGGTCAGCTCCAGGGCCCGGACCCGGGTCAGGATCCGCGCCCCGCGCGCCGCGGCCGTACGGGCGAGGGCGGTCACCAGACGGGCGTCGTCGGTGAGCCGGCCGTCCCAGGACAGCAGGCCGCCGCGCAGACCGTCGCGCCGCAGCGCGGGGACGAGATGACGGGTCTCCACCGCGCCGATCCGGCGCGGCGGGGGCAGGGTGGCCCGGGCCGTGCGGGCGGCCAGGCGCAGCGTGTCGCCGGCCCGGAACCCGGCCCGCGCCAGGGCGGCCCGACCGCGCGAGACCAGCGGGGTGAGGGGCAGCACGAACGGCTGGGCCCCTACGAGGTGGGGTGCGGTGCGCTCCATCAGCACCCCGCGTTCGAGCGCGCTCTCGTGGGCGACGTCGAGCCGTCCGGAGGCGAGATAGCGCAGTCCGCCGTGGATGAGCTTGCTGCTGAACCGGGACGTGCCGAAGGCCAGGTCGTGGGCGTCGACGGCGACCACGTCCAGCCCGCGCGCCGCGGCGTCCAGCGCCACCCCGGCGCCCGTGGCACCGAGACCGACGACCAGCACGTCGACGACGGGGCCGCCGACGGAATCGGCCAGTTCGCGCGCACGCCGGCCGGCGGACAGGGACGAGGCGGAGGCGGGGCCACCGGGGGGGTTCATGGCGTGAGGGTCCTCTCCAGGATGTCGCGCAGCTCGCCGAGGAACGCCTCGGAGGCGAGTTCGGGGTCGTCCTCGTCGGTCATGGTCCGCAGGGACAGGGTGAAGGACTGCACGATCAGCAGCACCGACCGCGCCTGCCGCTCGGGATGGGCGGCGCGCACCGAGCCGTCGGCGTGCCCCTCGCGCAGGGAGCCGGCCAGCAGTTCCAGCAGGGCCTCCTGGCTCGCCCCGCGGCGGTCCAGCACATAGGGGAGGAGCAGTTCGGGGTCCACGTCGAGGATCTTCCGGAAGAGCGGATGGACGCCGAAGGCGCGCACCGCCGCCACCAGCCCCTCGGTGATCACGTCGCGCGTGGGCACCCCGGGCTCGCGCGCGGGGATCGCCCCGGTGGCCACCGCGATCCACTCCCGGGTCATCAGGTCGCCGACCAGCGACCGCACATCGGGCCACCGCCGGTACAGCGTCATCCGGGAGACCCCGGCGCGGCGGGCCACGTCGGTGAGCGTGGTGCGACGGACCCCGACGGCCAGGACGCAGTCCCGCACCGCGTCGAGCACCGCGTCGTTGTCCGAACCACCGGAACTGTTGTGACGAATAGGCGTCATGTGTCACAGTGTAACGCCACGGCGGCCGTCGGGCGACCTCGGCGGCCCCGCTCATTCCGAACGACCGGTGAGGACGACAGCCATGGACATGCTGTGGAGCGGCTGGGGGGACCCGGCCGAGGCGACGCCGCTGCCCGACACGGTGATCGGGCTGTTGCACGACCTGCTCGGCGTCAAGCCGCGCGAGGCAGGGCCCCTCGCCATCGAGGACCTGACCGTCCCGGACAGCCCGCTGCGGCCGGCCGCGCACCGCGCCCTGGTCGCCGCCCTGGGCGGTGAGGCCCATGTGCGCACCGACGCGGAGACCCGCATCCGGCACACGCGCGGCAAGTCCACCCCCGACCTGCTGCGCATCCGCGAGGGCGACATCACCGCCGTCCCGGCCGCCGTACTCCTGCCCGGCGGTCACGAGGAGGTGCTCGCCGTCCTGCGGGTGTGCGCCGGACACGGCCTGCCGCTGGTGCCGTTCGGCGGCGGCACCTCCGTCGTCGGCGGCCTCGCCCCCGAACGGCGCGGCCCCTTCGTCGCCCTCGACCTGCGGCGCATGGACGGCCTGCTCGACCTCGACCCGGTCTCCCGCACCGCCACCCTGCAACCCGGCCTGCGCGCCCCGCAGGCCGAGGCGCTGCTCGCCGAACGGGGTTTCACCCTCGGCCACTTCCCCCAGTCCTACGAGTGGGCCACCATCGGCGGCTTCGCCGCCACCCGCTCCAGCGGCCAGGCGTCCGCCGGCTACGGCCGCTTCGACGAGATGGTGCTCTCCCTCACCCTCGCCACCCCCGAGGGCACCCTCGACACCGGCCGCGCCCCCCGCTCGGCCGCCGGACCCGACCTGCGCCAGCTGGTCCTCGGATCGGAGGGCGCGTTCGGCGTCATCACGTCGGTGACCGTACGCATCCGCCCCGTCCCGCAGACCCGCGTCCACGAAGGCTGGCATTTCGCCTCCTTCGAGGAGGGGACCACCGCCCTGCGCCGGCTCGCCCAGGACGGACCGCGGCCCACCGTGCTGCGCCTGTCCGACGAGACCGAGACGCTGATCGGCCTGGCGAACCCCGCCGCGATCGGCTCAGGCGCACAGCAGGCCGCCGGCTGCACGGCCGTCGCCGGTTACGAGGGCACGGCCGAGGACACCGCCCACCGCAGGGAGCGCGCGGCGGCCGTCCTGCGCGAGTGCGGCGGCACGCCCCTGGGCGAGGAGCCGGGCCGGCGCTGGGCACACGGCCGTTACTCGGCCCCGTACCTGCGCGACGCGCTCCTCGACGCCGGGGCCTTCGCGGAGACGCTGGAGACCGCGACGTTCTGGTCCCGGGTCCCCGGGCTGTACGCCTCCGTGCGCGACGCGCTCACCGCCACCCTCACCGGGGCCGGCACCCCGCCTCTGGTCATGTGCCACATCTCGCACGTCTACGAGAACGGCGCCTCGCTCTACTTCACCGTGGTCTCCGCCCAGGGCGAGGACCCCGTGGCGCACTGGACGCGTGCCAAACACGCCGCCAACGAGGCGATCCTCGCCGCCGGCGGCACGATCAGCCACCACCACGGGGTGGGCACCGACCACCGGGACTGGTACGTCCGCGAGGCGGGCCCGCTGGGCATCGACGCCCTGCGCGCCGTGAAGCGGCGACTGGACCCGGCGGGGTTGCTCAACCCCGGCGTCCTGCTGCCCGCCGACTGACCCGGAACCCCGTTGGTCCCCCTGCCCGTCCCCATCCCGTCGGCCCGCCCCGAAAGGCACCCCGATGCGACAGTTCACCGCCGTCGTCAACCCCACCGCGGGCGCGGCCACCGGAGCGGCCGCGCTGCTCACCCTGGCCCGGCATCTCCGCGAGGAGGGCGCCGACCTGCGGACCGAGTACAGCCGCAGCCTGGCCCACGCGCGCGAACTGGCCCGCGAGGCCGGGCAGCGGGGGCGCGTGGTCCTCGCCGTCGGCGGGGACGGCATCGCGGGCGGGATCGGCGGCGCGCTCAGCGGGACCGGCGCGACACTCGGCCTGGTCCCCGCGGGCCGCGGCAACGACTTCGCCCGCGCGCTCGGGCTGCCCGAGGACCCGGCGGCCCTGGCCCGCACCCTGCTCCACGCCGAACCGCGGCCGGTCGACACCATCGAGGTCAGCTCGGCGGTCCACGACCGCACCGTCGTCCTCGGCAGCGTGTACGCCGGGGTGGACGCGCTCGCCAACCGCCACGCCAACCGGTCCAGGCTGCTGCGGGGCTCCGCGTCCTACTACGCGGGCGGCCTGCGGGCCGTCACGACCTGGCGGCCGGCCCGCTACCGGGTCACCGTCGACGGCGAGGAGCACCCGCACACCGGGTACACGGTGGTGGCCGCCAACTCCGGCTTCTACGGCTCCGGCCGCGTCATCGCCCCCGACGCCCGCGTGGACGACGGCCTGCTGGACGTCGTCATGATCCGTCAGGCGCCCCGGCGGCTGTTCTTCGCCCTGATGAACGAGCTCAGGACCGGCGCCCACGTCCGCCGGCCCCAGGTGCGGATCCTGCGGGGCAGCGAGATCCGTATCGAGGCCGACCGGGACCTCCCCTACGGCACCGACGGGGAGGTCGACGCCACCCTCCCCGTCACGGTCAGGGTCCTGCCCGGAGCACTGCGCGTCCTGTACTGACCGTCCGTCAGGACCGGGTGCCGTGGTAGCGCCGGGCCAGCCGCGCGAGCGCCACCGCGCCCAGCAGCAGTCCGAAGTCGCGCAGCGCGACGTCGTAGTAGCCGGACAGCGTGAGCAGGTTGACGATGATCCCCGCGAGCCAGCCGGCGACCAGCCAGCCCCCGAAGCGCGGCGCGATGCCCACGACGACACCGGCCACGATCTCGATCACCCCCACCGCGTACATCACCGCCTGCGCGCTGCCCGGGACGATGTCGTCGATCCACGGTGCGAGGTAGGCGGGCCAGTCGACGAGGAGGTTCGTGAACTTGTCCAGTCCGAACAGGACCGGCGCCACGGTGAAGCCGGTGCGCAGGATGACGTACGCCTGGTAGCCGGGGTCGGTGAGTGCGGCCCGCCGGGACGTGGCCGACGTGCCGCTCGTGGTTGTGGAGGCCATGGCCTGCACCTTTCTTCTATTGACAACTCTCATTAACGATAGAAGCGCGGTTCCGCTCTTTAGTCAATGGGTATTGCTTTTACACTGGTGTTCGTGGACGACACGGAAGAAGTACGCGACAGGGACAGCGCGGCGATCTCGGCCATTGCCGCGCTCGACGAGCCCACCCGTCGGCGGCTGTACGACTATGTGGTGGGCCGAAGTCACCCGGTCGGCCGGGACGAGGCGGCCGAGGCGCTCGGGCTGGCCCGGCAGACCGCGGCCTTCCACCTGGACCGTCTGGCCGCGGAGAACCTGCTCGACGTGCTCCACGTCCGGCGCAGCGGACGCAGCGGACCGGGCGCGGGCCGCCCGGCCAAGCTCTACCGCCGCTCGGCCGCGCAGATCGCCGTCAGCCTCCCGGACCGGCGCTACGAACTCGCCGGCCGGCTGCTCGCCAGGGCCGTGGAGGAATCCGCGGCCGGCGGGGAACCCGTGCGCGAGGTGCTGCACCGCAGGGCGCGGGAACTGGGCGTACAACTGGGGGCGGACGGCGACGAAACGGAGGTTTTCGGTGTACTGGAGCGGTACGGTTTCGAGCCGCGGCGCGACGGCGGGTCCGTCGTCCTGGGCAACTGCCCCTTCCACGCGCTGGCCCGCGCGCACACGCGGACGGTGTGCGGCATGAACCTGCACCTGATGCGCGGAGTCCTCGAAGGGCTCGGCGAAACCGGGTTCGAGGCCTGTCCGGCACCGGAACCGGGCCGGTGCTGCGTCCGCCTGGAGCCCGTCGTCTGACCCGGCCGCGAGGAGGTGCGCCATGACCCCGCGAGAGCTGTCGACCTTCGGCCACGGCACCGCGGACCGGGAAGCGCTGACCGCACTGCTGCACGACGCGGGGATCGCCGCCGTCGTGGACGTCCGGATCGGCCCCGGCAGCCGCCGCGATCCCGACCTGGCGCGAACCCGGCTGGCCGAATGGCTGCCCGAGGCGGGCATCGCCTACCGCTGGGAACGGGACCTGGGCGGCTTCCGCAGACCGCCGCCCGACTCGCCCGACATCGTCTGGCGCAACGACTCCTTCCGCGGCTACGCCGCCCACACCCGTACCCCCGAGTTCGTCACCGCGATGGACACCCTGCTGGAACAGGTGGCCCGCGAGCCGACCGCGGTGATGTGCGCGGAGGCCGTGTGGTGGCGGTGCCACCGGCGGCTCATCGCCGACTTCGTCGTGCTGGCCCGCGACGTCCCCGTACGTCACCTGATGCACGACGGACGCCACACACCGCACGGCCCCACACCGGGCGCACGCCTGCGCGACGACGGGCTGCTGGTCTACGACGACACCGAAGCCGCGTCACGCTGAACGGCGGAGGGACGCAACCCGGGAGCCACCCGCCGTTACCGGACGCGACCCAAGGCTGGACCTGTTCGTTCTCTGGAATTATTCGTGTCTTGGGCGATAGGTTCGGCGCATGACCGCACCCCGGCCGCCGACCACCGCCGAGGAGCTCCGCGGGGCGGGCCTGCGCGCGACGGCCGCCCGCGTCGCCCTCCTCGACACCGTCCGCGAGGGCGGCCACCTCGGAGTCGAGGCGATCGCCTCCGAAGTGCGCCGGCGCATAGGGCAGGTCTCCCTGCAGGCGGTGTACGAGGCGCTGAACGCGCTCGCCGGGGCGGGCCTCGTGCGCCGTGTCGAGCCGGCCGGCAGCCCCGCCCGCTACGAGGGCCGGGTCGGGGACAACCACCACCATGTGGTGTGCCGTTCCTGTGGCGTTGTCGCCGACGTCGACTGCGCGGTCGGTGACGCGCCCTGTCTGACCGCGTCCGACGGCCACGGTTTCGCGATCGACGAGGCCGAGATCGTCTTCTGGGGCCTGTGCCCCGGCTGTTCCACCTCCCGCAGTAACTGAACTGCGCGAACCTTTTCGTCCGGAGGGACCCCCATGACCGAGAACCATGACGCGATCGTCACCGAACCCAAGACGGAGGGGACGGGTGGCTGCCCGGTCGCGCACGGGCGCGCCCCGCACCCCACCCAGGGCGGCGGAAACCACCGGTGGTGGCCCGAGCGCCTCAACCTGAAGATCCTCGCCAAGAACCCGGCCGTGGCGAACCCGCTCGGCGGGGACTTCGACTACGCCGAGGCGTTCCAGGCCCTCGACCTCCCGGCGGTGAAGCGGGACATCGCCGAGGTGCTGACCACCTCGCAGGACTGGTGGCCGGCCGACTTCGGCCACTACGGCCCGCTCATCGTCCGGATGGCGTGGCACAGCGCGGGCACCTACCGCATCAGTGACGGCCGCGGCGGTGCCGGGGCCGGCCAGCAGCGCTTCGCCCCGCTCAACAGCTGGCCGGACAACGCCAACCTCGACAAGGCCCGCCGCCTGCTGTGGCCCGTGAAGAAGAAGTACGGCAAGAGCCTGTCCTGGGCCGACCTGCTGATCCTCTCCGGCAATGTCGCCCTGGAGTCGATGGGCTTCACGACCTTCGGCTTCGCCGGCGGCCGCGCCGACGTCTGGGAGCCGGAGGAGGACGTCTACTGGGGCCCCGAGTCCACCTGGCTCGGCGACGAGCGCTACACCGGCGACCGGGAGCTGGAGAACCCGCTCGGCGCGGTCCAGATGGGCCTCATCTACGTCAACCCGGAGGGCCCGAACGGCAACCCGGACCCGATCGCCTCGGCCCGCGACATCCGCGAGACGTTCCGCCGCATGGCGATGAACGACGAGGAGACCGTCGCCCTGATCGCCGGTGGCCACACCTTCGGCAAGACCCACGGCGCGGGCCCGGCCGACCACGTCGGCGACGATCCGGAGGCCGCCGGCTTCGAGGAGCAGGGCCTGGGCTGGAAGAGCACCTTCGGCACCGGCAAGGGCGGTGACACGATCACCAGCGGTCTCGAGGTGACGTGGACCAACACGCCGACCACCTGGGACAACAGCTTCTTCGAGATCCTCTTCGGCTACGAGTGGGAGCTGTTCGAGAGCCCCGCAGGCGCCCACCAGTGGCGGCCGAAGGACGGCGCGGGGGCGGGCACCGTGCCCGACGCCCACGACCCGTCGAAGAGCCACCAGCCGACGATGCTGACGACGGACCTCGCGCTCCGCTTCGACCCGGTCTACGGTCCGATCTCGCGGCGCTTCCTGGAGAACCCGGACGAGTTCGCGGACGCCTTCGCCCGCGCCTGGTTCAAGCTCACCCACCGCGACATGGGTCCCAAGTCGCTGTACCTCGGCCCGGAGGTGCCCTCCGAGACCCTGGTGTGGCAGGACCCGCTGCCGGAGCGCACGTACGAGCTGATCGACGCCGCGGACATCGCCGCCCTCAAGGAGCGGATCCTCGCCTCGGGCCTGTCGGTGTCGGAGCTGGTGTCGACGGCGTGGGCGTCGGCCTCGTCCTTCCGCGGCAGCGACAAGCGCGGCGGCGCCAACGGAGCGCGCATCCGCCTGGAGCCGCAGCGCGGCTGGGAGGCCAACGACCCCGACCGGCTGGCGACGGTGCTGCGCACCCTGGAGGGTGTCCAGGAGTCCTTCGGCTCCGCGCAGACCGGCGGCAAGCGGGTCTCGCTCGCCGACCTGATCGTGCTGGCCGGCGCCGTGGGCGTCGAGAAGGCCGCCAAGGACGCCGGCTTCGACATCGAGGTCCCGTTCACGCCGGGCCGCGTGGACGCCTCGCAGGAGGAGACGGACACGGAGTCGTTCGCCGCGCTCGACCCGGCCGCCGACGGTTTCCGCAACTACCTGGGCAAGGGCAACCGCCTGCCGGCCGAGTTCCTGCTGTTGGACAAGGCCAACCTGCTGACGCTGAGCGCCCCCGAGACGACCGTCCTCGTCGGCGGCCTGCGGGTGCTGGGCGCGACCTACCAGCAGTCCTCGCTCGGCGTGTTCACCACGGCCCCCGGGACCCTGACCAACGACTTCTTCGTCAACCTGCTCGACCTGGGCACGACGTGGAAGTCGACGTCCGAGGACCAGACCACGTTCGAGGGCCGCGACGCGGCCACCGGCGAGGTCAAGTGGACCGGCACCCGCGCCGACCTCGTGTTCGGATCGAACTCCGAGCTGCGCGCGCTCGCGGAGGTCTACGCGAGCGACGACGCCAAGGAGAAGTTCGTGCAGGACTTCGTCAAGGCGTGGGACAAGGTCATGAACCTCGACCGGTTCGACCTCGTCTGAGCCGTCCGTTCCGCCGATCCGCACCGTCCGGGCTGGCCCGCAGGGGCCGGCCCGCACGGTCGCCGCCTCCGAGGAGGAACCGCGGTACGGGGTGCGCGGCGACACGTCGGGCGGACCGGCGGTCCACAAGCCCCCCGCGCCCGGGAGGACACGACCCGCTCGGCGACCCGTGCACGACGGACACCGTGGCACCGAGGGGGACGCGTGAGCGCACAGGCACAGGAACAGGCGACGGAGCGGGCGTGGAACCGCGTCAGGGACGCGATCTCCCGTACTCCGGACGCGTACCCGCCGCTGCGGCCCCCGGCTCCGGAAACGGCGCTCCGTGCCTTCGAGGAGGACGTGGAGGTACGGGTGCCGGAGGCGCTGCGGACGCTGTGGGGACTGCACGAAGACGCCTACGACGTCCGTGCCGAGGGCATGCGGTGGGACTTCATGGACGGTCACGGCTTCATCGGCCTGGACGAGGCCCGGCAGATGTGCACCATGTCCACCGAGCCCGTCCACCACGGTCTTCCCGCCGGCAGATGGGGGCGCGCCTGGGACCCGGCGTGGATACCCGTCACCTCCCGCGACGGCAGCACGATGTACACGTCCGGGTACTTCGTGGACCCCGGGGGCCGGGTGGGGTCGTGGAACGACGACACCCTCACGGAATCGGTGCACCCGTCCCTCGCCCACTGCCTGCGCCACATCGCCGACCGCATGTGAACCAGAGGTGTGACCGGGGAGAAACGGGCCATCAATGAGTGGTGCAGAGCCACTCGATGTGAGGAGCGTCCGCGTATGGGAACCGTCGTCCACGTCCCGCAGACCCGGGACATGATGGGAGAGGAACTCTCCGGAGACGAGGCGTTCGCCGCGCTGCGGCACTACGGGGGCCTGCGGTTGCTGACCGACTCCTTCGCCCGCTTCCGCTACGCGGACGGCTTCTCCAACGCGCGGGCGCTCGCCTTCCAAGTCGTCCTCGGCCTGGTGCCGTTCACCGTGGCACTGGTCGGCCTGGCGACCTCCGTGCACACCGACAGCGTGGGCCGCGTCATCGAACTCACCCTCGGCCGGATCGTGCCCGGTGCCAGTGCCGACATCGTCGCGGACGCCTTCGAGGGGACCCGGCGCAGCGCCCACGACGACTTCGGGAGCGCGCTGGCGCTCTGGCTCGGCCTGGGCTTCGCCCTGCTGAACCTCGCCTCCGCGATGGGCCAGATCGAGCGGGGCGCCAACCGTATCTACGGGATCGAACGCGACCGTCCCTTCCCCCGCAAGTACGGCAGGGCCGTCCTCCTCGCGCTCACCGCGGGCCTGCCGCTGGTCCTCGGGTTCGTCGTGCTCGTCGCCGGCGACGCGGTGAGCGACGCGGTGGTCCGGGCGGCCGGCGGATCCGGCGGCGCGGGGTGGTGGACCGTGCTGGAGCTGCCGGTGGGGCTGGCGCTGGCGTGGGTCGCCTCGGCGGTGATCTTCCGCTGGTCGCCCCGGCGTGCCCAGCCCGGCTACACCTGGCTGGCCTTCGGCTCGGCCGTGCATCTGCTGCTGTGGGTCGCGGCGACCTGGCTGCTCGCGCTGTACGTCGAGGGCAGCGGCGCGTTCGGCGCCCTGTACGGGCCGCTCACCGCCTTCATCGCGCTGCTGCTGTGGGCCTACCTCACCGCCGTCGCGCTCTTCCTCGGCATCGCGTTCGCGGCCCAACTCGAAGCGGCGCGCGCCGGTGTCGACGCGGCGGTCCGCCCGGATCCGGGACCGGGCGCCTGACCGGCCGAGGCGAACATGTCCGTCCGGAACCGGGCGTGGCGCCTGCGCGTTGTCAGTGTGAGGTTGCACAATGATCGGAAAAGGAGATCAACTCCGGCGCCGTGCTGGGTAGACGGTCTCGTGTCCCGGCTCCGGAAAGGTTCTGCTGATGCTCGCCACCGTCGACCGTCCGAACACCCTCGTCGCCCTGCCGACCGCGCGCCGCCGACCGGATCACCGTCGCGGCGGACCGATAACGACCGAGTTCCCGGCCGTCCCTTCCCGGCCGCGCACCCCGGTCGACACCACCCGCACCGACGTACTGCGCATCATCTCCGACCCCCGCACTCCCACGTACGTCACCGAGTACGCCAACGGCCGCCGCAGGTACAGCTACTGGCGCCCGCTCGACTCGACCACCGGCGCAGGGGGCTGTTACGCCGCCCTGCCCACCGCCGAATGCGACGCGTTGCACGCGGCCGGGCGGATCACCCTCGGCGAGCCCGTAGTGGACCCCAACCGCACGACGTACCGCGTCCGCCCCGCCACCCGCGCCCAGTCGGCCACCCGCCCCGAGCCGGCCACCCGCGCCCGGCCCGAGCCGGTGCGTCCGGTACGGGAACGCGCCCGGGTGGCCTGACCGGGGCGGGGCGGCGGTGCCGTGGTTCGGCTGTGCCGCGGGTGTGCGCCCGTGACCGAATTCGTGTCCTGCTGCCGACCGGGGCGGCAGCACGGTCGCAAGACGCGCGAAAGTTTCGCTCACGGCACCCTGGGCGGACATGGTGTTTTGGGGTGATCTCTTCGGCATCAGGGCAGATCACATGCGGCTTCCGACTTTCGACAGGGGTCCGAAAGAGTCAATCTCGAACAGTCCTGTCGGTGTTGTTGTCATGCCCCTGAAGGAGTTTCTAGCCTGGGAGCGCTCCCACCCCTCTGGAGGTACTGATGCGCTTCCCCCGACGCCGGGCCTGGGCCTGGGCAGCCGCGGTTTTCGCGGTGGTCGTGAGCCTGGCCGTCACCGCTCTCCTTCCGCGGCCGGACACCGCCGACACCCTCGTCCCCGTCGCGGCGGAGCCCGGCGTCGAAGACGACGGCGTCGACTGCGCCGTCCCCGACACCGGGCCCCTCACCTCCCGCTCCAGGCTCCCCGACCCCTTCCGGAAGCTGGACGGCACGCGTGTCTCCACCCGGTCCGACTGGCGCTGCCGGCGTGCGGAGATCCGGGAGCTGGCGGAGAGACACCTCTACGGGCAGAAGCCCGCCAGGCCCGAGAGCGTCACGGGAACGGTGTCGCGCACCGGCATCACGGTGCGGGTGACGCACCAGGGCAGGAGCGCGAGCTTCTCCGCGAGCGTCGATCCGCCGAGCGGTACCGGTCCGTTCCCCGCCGTCGTGGTGCTCGGAGGACTGGGCGCGGACACCGCCACCATCAAGAGCTCCGGTGCGGCCGTCATCTCCCTCGATCCCTACACGTTGGGGAAGGAGGGCACACCCCGTGACAACAAACAGGGCGCGTTCTACGGCCTCTACGGCTCCTCCAGCAGCACCGGTCTGCTCATGGCCTGGTCATGGGGGGTGAGCCGGGTCATCGACGTCATCGAGCAGTCCGACGGCAGCGTGCTCCGCGCGGACGCCACCGGCGTCACCGGTTGCTCGCGGTTCGGCAAGGGCGCCTTCGTGGCCGGCGCGTTCGACCAGCGCATCGCGCTCACCATGCCGATCGAGTCGGGCAGCGCCGGGACCGGCATCCTCCGCGGCATCCCCGGTGAGAGCGGCGCACAGCCGCTGAGCAGCGCCTACTCCGAACAGCCCTGGCTGGGAGACGCCTTCGGATCCTTCACCGGCAGCCCCGCCACCCTCCCCGTGGACACCCACGAGATCGTGGGCCTGGTCGCGCCGCGGGGACTGCTCGTCATGGAGAACCCGCACGTCGACTGGCTGGGCGCCCGGTCGGGCAGCGTGGCGGCGCTGGGCGGCGCCGAGGTCTACAAGGCGCTGGGCGCGGGCGGGAACGTCAGCTACTGGTCCGACGTACAGGACGGCACCCACTGCGCGGCCCGGCCGGAATGGCGCACGCCGCTGCGGCAGAACATCCAGAAGTTCCTGCTGGGGTCCGGCAGTTCCCCGGGGGTGTTCAGGATCTCCCCGGCCAGGTCCGGTGACCTCTCCGCCTGGCGGGACTGGCAGACCCCGAACCTCGCCGACGGCGGCTCGAGCGGAGGCGGCACCGGCGGCGACACGGGGGGAGACAACGGCGGCGGAAACGGTGGTGACACGGGCGGTGGTCCCGGCACACCGGGCGACACCTGCACCGCCACCTACCGCACGGTCAACAGCTGGTCCGGCGGCTTCCAGGGCGAGGTGACCGTGCGCAACGACGGCAACGGCGCCCTCGACGGCTGGACCGTCGGCATGACGCTCTCGCCCGGCCAGTCCCTCAGCAGCCTCTGGAACGGCCGGAACACCGGGACCGGCGGAGCGGTCACGGTGCGCAACACCGACTGGAACGGCTCCGTCGCACCGGGCTCCACGACCACCTTCGGTTTCACGGTGACCGGCAGCTCCTCGGCGGCGCCGAACACGCTCACCTGCGCCCGCTCCTGAACCGGCACCACCCGGCTTCCGCGTCCCAGGACGCGCAAGCCGGGCGGTACGAAGGCACCCGCGTCAGGCGATGGACGCGGAAATGACGGCGGACACCGCGAGGTTGCAGGACGCCGTCACCCAGACCGCCGGGTGGGGTTCGGGCTCGACCAGCGTGGCACCCAGCCGCCCCGGGGTGATGAGATCCACCACCAGGAACGCCACGGCCATCATCACCAGGCCCAGCACGCCGAACGTCGCGGTTGACACCAGCCCCTTGCCGAAGTCCTCGTACGTGGTCCAGATCGACGTGAACACGATCCCGCCGATGCCGAGCAGCGCGGAACTCAGCACCACCGCGGCGTTGCGGTTGCGCTCCTGCCAGATCTGCCGGCCGAGCTTTCCGGGCGTCAGCACGTCGACCAGGACGATGCCGAGGACCAGCAGGGCCAGGCCGAGTGCGCCGTAGGCGGTGGCCCGGCCGAGTCCGTTGACGATGTCGCTCATGGGTGTGCCGGCTCCGTAGCGTGAGAGATCGTGAATGATCGCGGTCAAGGGCGTGCAAAATGTAGCGCACCCGTTCGGCCACCCGGCCTCGTGCCCCGTCACGCCCGGCGGCCGATGTCGTCCGCGCGGGCGACGAAGCGGGCGGCGCCGTGGGTGACCCGGTAGAGGAAGCCGCCGCCGTCCCGGTCGGTGTCGTAGAAGGGACCGCCCGGGTTGTAGGCGATTCTGCGGGTGATGCCCTGCCAGGGGCGGCGCAGCAGTTCCGAGCGCAGGGCGGCGGGACCGTCGTCGCCTGCGGCGGTCAGGCCGTGGGCGGCGAACCGGACGGCGTCGTAGGCCTCGGCCGCCCAGGGGGCGGGGGAGCGGCCGTGACGGTCCCGGTGGGCGGTGGCGAAGGCCCGGGTGCGCGGGTCCGCCTCGGCGTCGGCATGGGCGGTGCCGACCATCCAGCCCTCCGCCTCGGCGAGGAACGGCCGGCCTACCACGTGCTCGCCCGCCACCCGCGCACCGCGGTGACCCGTGTCCCGCAGGGCGCGGGCGAAGGCGGCGGCGCGCTCGGACCGCAGCCCGACGAACATGACCGCGTCCTGCGGGCGTTCGGCGACACGGCGGGCGGCGGTGGAGAAGCTCTCGCCCGCCTCGACCTCCTCCACCGCGGTCTCGCCCTCGAGCTTGCCGTACACCGTGACGGTCCGCACCGACGCACTGGTCTCCGCCGCGTCGGTGAGGCCGGCCAGTACGTGGTCCGGCAGCGGTTCGCGCCGCCAGGGACAGTCCTCGCCCAGCACGGCCCACCGGGACGGATCGCTCTCGTACGGTCGGTGTTTGCGGAATCCGACGCCGAAGCAGTCGGGCCGTATGTCGAGTCCGCGCACGAAGGCGACCGCCTCGGCCCGCGTCCGGGGGCCCGGTCCTCCGGCCGTGCTCTTCTGTCCCCCGGACGGCTTCGCGGCGCCGGCCCCCTCCTCCGTTCCGCCGGTGCACCCCGCCAACAGCAGCGTCCCCGCCACCGCGGCCACGACCGGTCTGTGCGCGACCGTGCTCCGCCCCAGCTCCCCAACGGTCGGTCTCCTCGTGAGCAGTGTGGCGCACGGTGAGGCGGTCGGACAGCAACTCGACTGCATCCAAAGGGACTTGCTCGATGTCGTCGACAAGGAGTCATGCCCGCGCACATCCGGGGCATCAGAAGTCCATGGGACGGACCGAGAAGGAGAACCAGCCATGAGCAGGGGCAGCCGCACTCTCACCGTCATGTACGTCGCCGTCGCCCTCTGGCTCTCCTTCTGCACCGTACGCACCTGGGGCACCGTCCCCCTCTGGACCACCCTCGCGATGGTGGTCGCCTCGCTCGCTCCCGTGATCGGTGTCGTGCGGGAGACCGTCATCGCCGACGAGCGGCGCGTCGTCGCCGTCCTGCGGGAACGGGAGGGGCGCCGGGCGGCGTGGCGCGACGCGGCGGCCGCCGCGCTCGCACAGGCCGAGGTGGAGGCCGCGTGCTGCGAACGCTGGTGGACGTCGTGCGCGACCGAGCACGACCCCGGCTGCGCACACCGGACCTCGTGGGGCACAACGGCGTGAACAGGGCCCGGGGAACGGCCCGGGTGCCGCACCGCCGGATCCTGGTCCGTACCAGGGGCTTGACGCCCTCTTATCTCACTTCTTAAATCAAGTAGTTGCACATTCACCCCCACAACCTCGGTCGGCGCACCCGTACATCCGGGTCGCCGTACGGAAAGGGAGAGCCATGTCCTCTCCGCGCAGACTCCGCAGATGGCTGATCACCGCCGTGTCCGCCGCGCTGGTCGCGTCCGGTGCGGCAGGGACCGCGAAGGCGGAACCGGCCGATGTCACCGCCGCGGCGGCCGTGACGTTCTCGGACACCTTCGACGGGCCCGCCGGTGCGGCGGTCGACTCCTCGAAGTGGCAGATCGAGACCGGCGACAACGTCAACAACCACGAGCGGCAGTACTACACGTCCGGCAACAAGAACGCCGCCCTGGACGGCCAGGGCCATCTGGTGATCACGGCCCGCAAGGAGAACCCGGCCAACTACCAGTGCTGGTACGGCACCTGCCAGTACACCTCGGCCCGGCTCAACACCTCCGGGAAGTTCACCGCGCAGTACGGGCACGTAGAGGCGCGGATGAAGGTCCCGCGCGGGCAGGGCATGTGGCCCGCGTTCTGGATGCTGGGCACGCCGGTCAACTGGCCGGACTCGGGCGAGATCGACATCATGGAGAACGTCGGCTTCGAACCCTCCACCGTGCACGGCACGATCCACGGCCCCGGCTACTCCGGCTCCGGCGGCATCGGCGCCGGCTACACGCTGCCGGGCGGCCAGGCCTTCGCGGACGCCTTCCACACCTTCGCCGTCGACTGGGCGCCCGACTCGATCACCTGGTCCGTCGACGGGAACGTCTACCAGCGGCGCACCCCCGCCGACCTCGGCGGGAAGCAGTGGGTGTTCAACAAGCCGTACTTCCTGATCCTGAACCTGGCGGTGGGCGGCTACTGGCCCGGGGACCCGGACGGCTCCACCGCCTTCCCGCAGCAACTCCTGGTGGACCACGTGTCGGTGACGACCGGTGACTCCTCGGCCGGCGGCGCGATCCGCGGCCTGGCCGGCAAGTGCGTCGACGTGGCCGGGGCCGGCACCGCCAACGGCACCCCCGTACAGCTCTACGACTGCAACGGCACCTCCGCGCAGAACTGGACCGTGGGATCCGACGGCACGATCCGCGCCCTCGGCAAGTGCCTGGACGTCACCTCGGGCGGCACGGCCGACGGTACGCCGGTCCAGCTGTGGGACTGCAACGGCTCCGCCGCCCAGAAATGGGTCGTCACCGCCGCCCGCGACATCGTCAACCCGCAGGCCGACAAGTGCCTGGACGTGACCGGCAACAACTCCGCCAACACCACCCGCCTGCAGATCTGGACCTGCACCGGCGCCGCCAACCAGAAATGGACGGTCGGCTGAGCCGGCACCCGTACGAACGGACAGGCACGCCGCCCCGGACCGGCCGGTCCGGGGCGGCGGTGTCACTGCCGGCGGATGCCCGACGGTCCGCGGTGGACGTGAACCACGGGTGGACGGGTACGCCGGGACCCAGGCGCCGGGACGGCCGCCCGCGTCCTTGGTCACGAACGTGAACGATCGGCGGAAGGAGGCGCCCGACCCGGTCAGCGCCTGAACGCCCAGGCGGGCCTCGGCTCCACCGCCCACCGGAAGACCCGTCGCACCGGCGGTGTGCACAGGGCCGTCACGACCACTGCGGCGACCAGGGTGACCGCGATCCCGCCGAGCGGGCGGTACAGCCAGTCCGGGTCGTACCAGCCCCAGTACTTGCTGACCTGCGCGACGAAACCGTGCAGGAGATAGCCGTACAGCGTGGCCGCGCCCAGCGCCGTGAACCAGGTCCGCCGTCCCGGCACCCAGGCGAGGAAGCAGGCGACGAGGAGCAGCGAGCAGCCGAACAGGACCAGGGTCACCGCGGGGCCGTACCAGGCGGGGGCGGACAGCTCCTGCGCGCTGTCACGGTGGTGGAGCCAGGCGGACGTCACCCGCGGGACCGCCCAGTACGCCCCGGCCAGTGCCCCCGCGAACACCGGTACGGACAGCATCCGCACCCGGCGGCGGCGCACCGTCCGGAAGTGCTCGGCACGGAGGCGGAGACCGAGCACGAAGTACGGCAGGAACTGCAGCACGCGCTGCACGTCGAGGTCTTCGCCGAGCGACGGGGACACCGTCGCCAGCATGGCGATGACGAGCGCGACGGGAACCGGCCACCGCACGAGCTTCCACAGCGGCGTGGTGAGCCGCCACACGAACAGCGCGGCCAGGAACCACGTCAGGTACAGCGGCTCCAGAAGGGTGACCGGCCGGTCGGGGGCGCCGTCCGTCCACCGGGTGAAGAAGGTGTACGCCGTCTCGAACACGAGGTACGGCAGGACGACACCGGTGATCAGGCGCTTGACGCGCTCCGGGCTGCCGTCGAAACCGCGCGAGTGGTAGCCCGCGAGGACGATGAACGCGGGCATGTGGAACGCGTAGACGAGCATGTACAGCGCGCTGACGGCCCGGCTGCCGTCGCGCAGCGGTTCCCAGGCGTGCCCCACCGCGACCAGCACGATCGCCAGATACTTGGCGTTGTCGAAGAACGCGTCACGCTGTGGCGCCCGCCGGGGCGTGTCGTCCTGTCCGGTACGGGGTGCGGCGGCGGGGATGTGGAGCGACGGCATCCCAGCCGCCTCACCCGTCCTGCGGGTGGCCAAACCTGCGATCCGTTCAGCCGCTGACCGAGATGTTCGAGTTCCCGCTGCTCCGGTAGCCCTCGGTCGCGAGGATCATGTAGTAGTTGAAGCTGCCCATCCGCATCCCCGCGCGGGACCAGGCGTCGAAGTGGTTGCCGGTGGTGATGGTGCCGCCCGTCCGCCTCGACTGCCGGACGCTCCAGTACTGGTCGAAGGTCTTGGTGCCCTCGACCGAGGGGGCGTTGTACCGGGTCGTCCGGTAGATGTCGTACGTACCGCCGTCGCTGGTGACCGTGCCCTTGTGCGTTCCCGTGGGCCGGTAGGTGCCCCAGTTGTCGACGATGTAGTACTCCACGAGCGGGTTGGACGTCCAGCCGTAGAGGGTCAGATAGCCGTTGCCGGACGGGTTGAAGCTGCCGGAGTACCGCACTGTCCGTCGTCCGCCGTTGCTCCAGCCCTTGCCGCAGACGAAGTTGCCGGTGTTGCTCCACCGGGTGCTGTAACTGCCGCCGGAGGACAGCGTCATGGAGACCGAGCCGCCGCCGTCGGTCCAGAACGAGTAGTAGAAGCCGTTGTCGGTGCCGGTCCGGTTGGTGGTGATGGTCGTGTCCGCGTGCGCCGTGCCGGGCAGGACCAGCCCGGACGCGGCGCCCAGCGCTAATGCCCCGGCGCCGCCGAGCACGCTCCTGCGGCTGAACCGCGGGCTGTTCTTCTCCTGCATGAGGGCTCCCTCGGGTCGGGGTTCTTGGTGTCGTCAGTGTTGAGTTGGGCCACTGGGGTGTCAATGGTTTCGACGCTCATCTCGAAAAGTTCTGCCATGCCCATGGCTGTTGGCCGCTCGATATTGGCAGGTCAAATGCCTTCTACGGTGACGGTCTTCGAAATTACGAGCGGAACTCTTGATTCCAAGATCAGTCGTGGAGTCATTAGATTACGAAACTTTCGAACTCCTTCCGGATCAGCTTTGCTTTTCTTTTGCCGTCCGGGAACATGGTCGCGGCCGCGTCCGTTTGACCGGACGGACCGTGACAGCGACAGAAGAGGTGGCACCCAGTGGCGATGTTCGACCGGCTCAAGGAACAGGCCAAGGCTCTCCAGCAGTCCCAGGGCGCACGGGCGGGGGGCGGACAGCGGCACGGGCACGGCTCCTCCTCGGCCGGCGGCGGCTCCAAGGCCCAGCTGATGGGGTTGTTCAAGTCCCAGCTCGCGTCGGCCAAGGCGGAGCTCAAGAGCGGCGCCTACCGGGACGCCAGCATGGCGATGTGCGCGCTGGTCGCCGCGGCCGACGGACGCGTCGACCCGGCCGAGCGGCAGCGCGTGGAGGAACTGATCGTCTCCAACGAGGTGCTGCAGAACTTCCCGGCGGACCAGCTCCGCAAGCGGTTCAACGAGCACGTGGACCGGCTCACGGCCAACTTCGAGCTGGGCAAGGCCCGGGCGCTGGAGGACATCGCCAAGGCGGCGAAGAAGCCGGTCGAGGCCCGGGCCGTCGTCCAGACCGGCCTCGTCGTCGCCGGGGCCGACGGCAGCTTCGAGCCGGCCGAGCAGTACGCCGTGCGCGACGCCTGCTCGGCCCTCGGCCTGTCACCGGCGGAGTTCGGTATCTGACGGCGGTTCGGGGAGACCGGCGCCCGATGCCGGGTCGACGGCGTGACCGAGCAGGTGCAGCGGTCCCGCCGTGACCCCGGCTTCCTCCACGGCGTCCCAGTGGGCCCGCGCCACGGCCGCGTCCACCAGGCCGTGCACCAGTGGCAGCCGGTCGTCCGAGGCGCGCAACAGGGACTCGGTGCGGCAGGAGGCCAGGGTTCCCTCGATCCAGGGCTGGGCGAGGTAGCCGGCCGCCACCGCGGCCGGGAGGTCGTCGGCGACCTCCCGGCCGGTGCGGCCGACGTGCAGCAGCCCGCCGCCCAGGACCAGGACGTCGCTCCGTTCCCGCATACGGGCGAGGGCCCGTCCGGTGTCGAAACAGTGCGGGAAGGAATCGTCGACCACGACGGCACCGGGCCGGAGCCGGTCGACGTCGAGCACCGCCGTCGTCCCGCTCACCGCCGTCACCAGCAGATCCGCGGCGTGCACGGCGTCCGGCAGCATCCGCTGTGCCTCGATGACCTCCACCTCGCCGGCCAGCCCGCGCTCCCTCAGCCGGCGGCCGAGTTCCCTCAGCCGTGGCCCGCTGCCGCGCACGTCGCACAGCAGCAGACGCCGGGGCGGGCGGGCGGCCAGCGACAGCAGCAGCTCGAGCGAGGACGCGCCGATCGAACCCAGCCCGGCGAACGCCACCTCCAGGTCCGCGAGATCCCGGCCGGTCGCGTCCAGCGCCGCGTGCACGGTCTTGACCACCGACACCACCGTCGCCGCGTGCCCCGTCGTCACAGCCGACGGGTACTGCCGGTGCCGCAGCACGTCGAAGCCGTATCCGGTCAGCGACGGGATCATTCCGGCGAGGGACACACAACGCGCGCCCAGGGAGGCGGCCAGCGACACCGCGCGAGCGGTGTGGTCCACCAGACCGGGCCCCCGCCCGAGTTCGTCGGCGAACAGCGGTACGCACACGAACCCCGACCGGCCCAGCGGTGTGCGCACCGTCTCCAGCAGCCTCGGGCCGCCCCCGGGGAACAACAGGTCGCGCACCTCGGCCCGGGGCAGCGCCGCCTCGGGCAGGCCGGCCAGCCGTGCGAGATGCCCCGGTGCCGGCAGATAGCCGACGAGGGCCGCGTCCATCGTCCCCCGCCGCTTCCTCGGCGGGGGCACCACGACCCGGCGGTTCCCGGCCGCCCGCACCAGACGGTCGCGCACCGCGCGGACGAAACCGTCGAGCGCGGCCGGCGAGAACGCGGCGGCGGCACCCCGGACCGTGACCCGCAGCCCGTCACCGTCCGGCCGTACCGCCATGAACAGGTCCGTCGCCGACGACGGCGGCAGGAACATGCTGTCCCCCGCCTCCCACGACACCCGCAACACGCCGTCGCCCCGCGGGGCCAGCGCGGCGAAGTCGAGGTGGGTGAAGAAGAACTGCGACGTCACGGGCAGACCGTCGGAGTGCCGGGGAACCACGTCCTCATGGGCCCGCGCCTCCTCCGCCTCCGCCACGATCCGGCGCAGCGCGTCACCGAACTCCCCGTCCGTGAGGGGCGCGTCGGCCGCACCGGCCGGCCGCACGGGTACGGCGGTGGCGAACGGCCCGAACACCCGGTGCGCGTCGGGCAGCGCACCGTCCCGGCCGCTCACCGCCAGGCCCACGACCAGATCCGGCCGGCCCGTCAGCGCCGTCAACTCCTGGTAGTAGGCGGTCAGCAGAGGGGCGTACAGCGTGGTCCGCGCGGCCGAGGCGACCTTGCGCAGGGCGGTCGTCAGTGCCGCGTCGAGCGTGAACTCGGCCGACTCGAAACGGTGGTCGCCGTTCACGGCGGCGGTACGCAGCACCGGCGGCCGGTACGGGGCGTTCAGCCGGCCGGCCCGCTCCCGGTGTTCCACCGTGGCAGGTGTGCCGGTGCCGGACCCGGCCACCGCCAGGGCGTGGTCGCGGAAGCCGGCCAGCGGCGCGGGCGGTCCGGGCGCGGCGCCCTCGGCCAACCGGTCGTACACCTCGGTGAGTTCCCGTATCAGCAGCGCCGAGCTGTAGCCGTCGCCGATGAGATGGTGCGCGTGCACCAGCAGGACGTGCTCCCGCCGCTCCAGGGTGAGCACCCGAAGCCGCAGCAGCGGCCACGCCCAGGGTTCCAGACGCCGTCCGGCCTCGGCCGCGGCCCGCTCGTCCACCTCGGCGGGGCCGGCGACCGTCTCGAAGTCGACCGGCAGACGCAGTGACCGGGGCAGCTCCTGCTGAACGGGCGGCCGGGCACCGGCGGGAAAGACGGTGCGCAGCATGCCGTGGCGCTCCACCAGCACATCCACCGCCCGCTGGAAGAGGTCCGGATCCAGCGGCCCGGACAGCCGAAGCCGCGCCAGCCATGTTCCGCCGCCCGGCGCGAGCGCCTCGGCGAGGAGGAACCCGCGCTGGCCGGGAGTGACCGGGAACGGGCCCGGACCCTGGTCACCGGCCGGAACGGGCGCGGCGTCCGCGGTCACGCACTCCTCTCCCGCGGCGGCGTCCACGGCCCCCGCCAGCGCGGCGAGGGTGCGGTGCCGGTAGATCACGGTCGGCCGGGGCAGCGGCCCCGCCCGCTCCGCGAGCCGGGCGAACACCTCCAGGACGAGCAGCGAATCGCCGCCCAGCTCGAAGAAGTCGTCCTCCCGGCACACGGCGGTCACCCGCAGCACCGCGCACCAGATCGCCGCCAGCCGGCGCTCGGTCGCCGTGGCCGGGGGAGTCCTCCCGTCACCGGACGACGTGTCCGGACCGTCGAAGGCGAGCCCGGGATCCGTCGTCGGCAGCGCCGACCGGTCGACCTTGCCGGTTCCGGTCAGCGGCAGCGCGTCGACGAACGTGATCCGCGCCGGGACCATGTACGACGGCAGCAGCCCGGCCAGATGCCGGCGCACCTCACCCGCGGCCGGCCGTTCGGCCCCCGTCCGGGGGGTGACGAAGGCGAGCAGCCGCCCCTCGTGCGCGAGCACCACGGCCCGCCCGACACCGGGACAGGTCTGCAGCGCCGCCTCCACCTCTCCCGGCTCCACCCGGTTCCCGCGGATCTTCACCTGGTCGTCCACCCGCCCCAGGAACTCCAGGACGCCGTCCGCCGACCGGCGCACCCGGTCCCCGCTGCGGTACCAGCGCCGCCCCGCGCGCGTCGTGAACGCCCGCGCGGTCAGCTCCGGTTCGCCCAGATAGCCGGGGGTCAGACCGACGCCCGAGATGAGCAGTTCCCCGGTCTCGCCCGCCCCGCACACGGCGCCGTCGGCGTCGACCACCTCCAGCCGGGCACCGGCCGCGGGCCTGCCGATCGGCAGCCGCCGTACCTCGTCGCCGGGGCGTTCCCCGACGATGTGGCAGGTGGCGTTGACGGTGGTCTCGGTCGGCCCGTACAGGTTCGCGATGCGCGTGCCGGTCCCGAACAGGTCGAACCAGCGGCGCACATGTTCCACGGGCAGCGCCTCACCGCCGACGTGCACCCAGCGCAGCGCCGACAGGTCCACCGGCGCCAGGCCCCGCGCCGCCCGCGCCTCGGCGGACGACAGCAGCTGCTCCCACAGCGTCGGGACGGAACTCCACACGGTCACCCGCGCCCGCTCCACATGCGCGAGCAACAGCTCGGGGTCCCGCAGCAGGTGCCCGGGCACGGTCACCACGGTGCCGCCGGCCATCAGCGGCGCGAGCAACTGGCGCACCGAGGCGTCGAAACACGGTGACGCGGTCTGCGCGAGCCGGTCGTCGGGGCCGTAGCCGAAGGTGTCGACGGCCCAGTCGAGGTAGTTCTCCATCGCCCGGTGGGTGACCGGCACCGCCTTCGGGCGCCCCGTCGACCCGGAGGTGAAGATGACGTACGCGATCGCCCCGGGATCCGGCGCGACGGCGACGGTGCGGCCGTCGTCGGCCGACGGGTCGTCGGCCGCCACCGCCCGCACACCGGTCAGGGTGCCGGCCAGACGCAGGGTGGGGGAGTGGCACACCACCGTCGAAACGCCCGTACGGCTCAACTGGTCGGCGAGCCGCGCCCGGGGATGCTCCGGATCCAGCGGGACCCAGCCGGCCCCGGCCCGCAGGATGCCCACCACACCCACCACCGTGTCCGCGCCCGGCTCGGTGAGCAGCCCGACCAGGTCGCCCGGACGGACACCGTCAGCACGCAGCCGTGCCGCGAGAGCGGCCGAGGCGCGGTCGAGCGCCCCGTAGGTGAGGGACGCCTCCCCGGCGTCGACGGCGATCGCGCCGGAGCGCGTACGGAACCGGTCGAGCAGCCGGGTGACCAGGGGAACGTGTCCGCCGGCCCGAGGGGACGGTACCGGTCCGGCGGGAGTGCGCGGAACGGCCGCCAGTTCCCCGCGGAACTCCCGGTCCAGACGCGCCACGGTCGCCCGCTCGAACAGCGCCGCCGGGAAGTTCCACGACACGCGCAGCACCGGACCGTCCGCCCAGCACAGCAGGGACAGCCGGGTCGTCGCCGACCCGGTGCCGGCCGCGGTCGCCCCCACCTCCACCGGGCAGCCGGGGGCCGCCGCGGCCGGGAACCGGGCGAAGCTGAAGCCCGCCGGGCTCACCGTGCGGGGACCGGTACCGGCGCCGGGCAGCATCCCGGCCAGGTCCAGGCTGCTCACCCCGGCGTGCCGCTCGCTCTCCAGCCACAGGCGGCGCAACCGCTCCGCCAGCGCCACGACCGGCTCCTCGCCGTCCACCTCGCACAGCAGCGGCAGGGTGTCGGCGAGCGGACCGACGAGCCGGTCCACCCCGTCGAAGCGGTCGTCGCGGCCCGCCCTGGCCACGTTCACGGTGACGTCCCGGCGCCCCGTCCACCGCGCGAGGCAGCGCACGTACGCGGCGAGGAGCAGGTGGAACAGGGACACGCCGTGCGTGGCGGCCAGCCGTTCGAGACCGGCGCTCAGCTCCGCGTCGAACGCGCCGTGGTGCTGCACGATCGGGCCGGTCGCGGGAGCGTCGGGATCACCGTCGTAGGGCAGTCGCAGCGGTGCGCCGCGCGTGGCGAGACGCTCCGCCCAGTAACGCCGGACGGCGTCCGGCACGACGGAGTGCCGCGTGCCCGCCGCGTACCGCGCGAAGTCCGGCGCCGGCGGCACCGGCCGGGGTGCGGGCTCCCCGTGCCACAGCGCGGTGTACGAGGTCCACAGTTCCTCGGCGAGGACGTTGAGGCTGTACCCGTCGACGGCCGCATGGTGCACGACCAGCAGCAGATGGGCGAGTTCCGGCTCCTGGCGGAGCAGCACGGCGCGTACCGGCGGACCGGCCGTCAGATCGAAGGGCCGGTTGCAGACGGCCGACTCGACGCCGGCCAGGTCCTCGGCGGCGCAGTCCAGCACCTCGTACCAGTCCGCCACCGGAACCGGCGCCGCCACCCGCTGCGCCGGCCGTGCGCCCGAGGTGTCCACCCGCAGCCGCAGCATGCCGTGCCGTTCCGCCAGGTGCGCCAGCGCCCGGCCGAGGACGCCGGTGTCGAGCGGGCCGCGGACCGTCAGCCGCAGATGACCGCGGGCCGGGACGTCCGGGTGGAGCAGGCTGCTGGTGTGCAGCGCGAGCTGGACGGGCGTCAGCGCGAAGGGCTCGCCGTCCGGACTGTCAAGGGCCCGGTCGTCGAGGTGGGCGGCGAGTTCGCGCACGGTCCGGTGCTCGAAGAAGAGGGTGGTGGGCAGGTCCCGCCCCAGCTTCCGCTCCAGCCGTTTGACGAGATCGACGGCGCCCAGTGAGTCCAGGCCGAGGGTCAGGAACGGCGTGTCGTCGTCGACCGCCGCCGGCGGGATCTCGAGGGACCGCGCCAGCAGCTCCCGCAGTACGGCCGTCGTACCGGAGGAGGCCGGGGTCTGCCCGCTTGTTCCGTCGGCCGTGGGCGGCGGCACCGGGGCGACCGGGGGTGCCGCGGGCGTCAGGTCGGCGAGGACCAGCTGTGCCACGTCCGTGCCGCAGGCCGACCGCAGGGCCGCCAGTGCGGGCGCCGTCGCCAGCGGCCGGCCCGCGGCGGTCGCGAGGCCGCCGACGCGCCCGGCGGCGAGGCCCGTCCCGCCGAACGGCCCGAGGTTCACCGACAGCCACGGGCGGCCTGCCAGCCGCTCGGCGCCGGCGAAGGAGTCGAGGAAGGCGTTCGCCGCCGCGTACGCGCCCAGGGCGCCGGCCAGGCCGGGCAGCACCGACGACACCGACGAGAACGCGACGCACACGCCGGGGCGCCGACCGTGCCGGTCCAGCGCCTCGGCCAGCAGGACGGTGCCGAGTGTCTTCGCCCCCAGCGCGTCCACCGTCTCCCGTACGTCCGTTCCGCGCAGACTGCCGGGCCGGGCGACTCCGGCCGCGTGGAAGACGGCGTCCAGCGGGGGGAGGCCGGCGACGAGCCGTTCGA
Source organism: Streptomyces sp. NPDC020731 (assembly GCF_044334705.1). NCBI lineage: Bacteria > Bacillati > Actinomycetota > Actinomycetes > Kitasatosporales > Streptomycetaceae > Streptomyces > Streptomyces sp. NPDC020731. The sequence continues at coordinate 25,156 of NZ_JBIRTN010000023.1, read as the reverse complement.
CGTCGTCGGGGGCGGTGAGGTCGGCCATGACGTAGCGGGCGTCGGCGCCGAGTGCGGTGAGCTCCTCCAGCAGACCCCGGGGCGGGCGGGGGGAGCGGCCCGCCAGCACGAGGACGGGGTGGGCCCGGCCCGCGAGTTGCCGGGCCAGTGCGGAGCCGATGCCTCCGGTGCCGCCCGTGACGAGGTACGTGCCGTTGGCGGGGAGCGGGGCCGTGCCGGCCGTCCGTTCCTCGGGGCGTGGCACGACGACCCGCACCGCGCGGTGTCCGGCCCGCCAGGCCACGGCTCCTTCCGCCTGCGGCGCCGACGTCTCGGCGCGCACTGCCCGCAGGTGCTGCTCCTCGTCGTCGTGGGAGGAGAGGTCGATCCAGTTCGCGATCACCCCCGACTCCTCGGGGACGGCCAGGGTCAGTCCGCCGAGGATCGCCTGGGCGGGGTTCGGGTGTTCCGGGCCGTGGCCTGTGACGTGTGCGTCCTGGGTCACCACCAGCAGGCGGTGGGCGCCGGTGCGGTCGAGCAGTGCGAGTGCTTCGCGCAGCGCCGTGACCGCCTCGCGCTGGTGCCGCGCGAGATCCGCCACCGTTTGCGGCCGGGCCGTTCCGGCGAGCAGGATCACGGTTTCCGGGGCGTCGGCGTCATCCGCCCCCTGGGCGGCGAGGCGGTCCGTCAGCCGGCGTACCGCTGCCGGATCCGCACCGGTCACCACGACACCGGAGTGCGTCGGGGCCGGCCGGGGGCGGGGCTGCGCGGCTCGGCGCTCACGAGGCGCCGCCCCGGCGGCACGACCGCCCGCAGCAGGCGGGGGTGCCGGCCGCCACGCCACGTCGTGCAGCAACCCTTGCGAAGCAGGGACCGGCCAGTGGTTCTGCCGGCGGTACGGGTACGGCGGCAGAAGTACCCGTCGGCGGCTCCCGTCGAGTGCCGTGCGGTCCACCGGTACGCCTCGGGCCCACAGACGGGCCACCGTCTCCATCAGTTCCCGTGCCCCGCCCGGCGCTTCGGTGGCGGACACCACGAAGGCGTCGGCGGTGGGCGCGAGCGTCCGGGTCGGACCGAGTTCCACGAACGTGTCGTAACCCTCCTCCACCAGACGCGCCACCGCCCGGTCGAACCGCACCGGTCGCAGGGCGTGTTCACGGAGGTGTTCCGGAGTCATCGGCGGATGCCATGCGGCGGTGAGCGTGCTCATCACCGGCGTGCTGGGCGCCGTCGGCGCCAGCCCGCGTGCCGCGTCCGCCAGGGCCTGCGCGACCGGCTCCATCAGCGGGGAGTGGAAGGCGCGCGACACGCGCAACGGGCGGACGGCCGCGCCCTGTCGGGAGAGCCGTCGCGACGCCTCGCGGACCGCGTCGGGGGCACCGGAGATCACCAGCCGCCCCGGCCCGTTGTAGGCCGCGACCGCCAGTTCGCCCCCGGAGGCGTCCACCAGGGCGGCCACCTCCCGTTCCTCGGCGCCCAGCACGGCCGCCATGGCACCCGGTGCGGTAGACCCGCCCATGAGCCGGCCGCGTTCCGCCGCGAACGTGACCGCCTCGCGCAGGGACAGCGTCCCGCCCACGCAGGCGGCCGCGAGCTCGCCGACGCTGTGCCCGACGACCGCGTCGGGCCGTACGCCCCAGGCGGTCAGCTGCCGGGCGAGGGCGACACCGTGCGCGACCAGCAGCGGCTGCGCCACCTCCGTCACGGCCAGGTCGTCCTCGGTGACGCCGTCGTCGACGCACCAGTCCGTCAGCTCCCGCCCGCGTACCGTGCCGACGAGCGCCGACGCCTCGTCGAGCGTGGCGCGGTACACCGGTGCCGTGGCGTGCAGCGCCCGGCCCCGGCCCGGCAACAGGCCCCCCTGACCGGGCAGGACGAAGACGGTACGGGGCCGGTGCGTCACCGTCCCGGTGAACACCCCTCGAAGCGCCGTGGACGCCGCGGTGAGCCGTTCCCGCAGGTCCCCGTCGGCGACGATCGCGAGGCGGTGGATCCGGTCGTCCCGTGCCGTACCGGCCGTCGCGCAGACGTCGGCCTCGTCGAGCTCCGGGTGCTCGCGCAGATGCTCCGCGAGCCGCGACGCCCACGCCTCCAGCCCCTCCGCGCTGCCCGCCGAAAGGGTCAGCAGACGAGGGCCGTCGTCCGCCCGGCGCGCGGTACGAACCGGTGCGGGCGGGGCCTCCTCCAGGACGGCGTGCGCGTTGGTGCCGCCGAAGCCGAAGGCGTTGACACCCGCCCTGCGGGGCCCGTCCGACTCCCAGTCGGTCTCCCCGGTGACCAGGGCGAACCCGGACCGCTCCACCGCGGGTGAGGGCGGGGTGTGATGCAGCGAGGCGGGCAGCCGGCCGTGGCCGAGGGCCAGGACGACCTTCACCAGCGAGGGCAGCGCGGCCGCGTTCAGCAGATGCCCGATATTGGTCTTCACCGAGCCGAGCAGCCGGGGCCGGCCGTCCGGGCGGGGCGGGAAGGCGTGCGCCAGGGACCGCAGTTCGACCGGATCGCCGACGGCCGTGCCCGTGCCGTGCGCCTCGACGTAGGTCACCGACGCCGGGTCGACGCCGCAGTCCCGGTACGCCCGGGTGATCACCTCCCGCTGGCGCAGCGGATTGGGCGCCATCAGACTCAGCGACGTCCCGTCGTTGTTGACGGCGGTGCCGCGGACGACGGCGAGCACCGTGTCGTCGTCACGGTGGGCCTCCGCCAGACGCCGTACGACGAGTGCCGCCCCGCCCTCGCCCGGTACGAACCCGTCGGCCGCCGAACCGAAGGCGCGGCTGCGCCCGGTCGGCGACAGGGCCTGTGCCGCCTCCAGGGACCGGTGCGCGGCCGGGGTCAGATGCAGGTTGACACCGCCGACGACCGCGATGTCGCACTCGCCGTCCGCGAGGCTGCGCCGGGCCAGATGCAGGGCCACCAGGCCCGAGGAACAGGCGGTGTCCACGGCCAGCGCCGGGCCGTCCAGGTCGAGGCAGTGCGCCACGCGGGCGGCGACGAGGTTGGGGAGGTTGCCGGTCAGGGTGGCCTCGGCCGGCGGTGCGGCACCGGGGGCGGCGTCGGCGAGGATCCGCCGGTAGCCGCTGTCACCGACGGCGGCGAAGACGCCGATCCGCAGGCCGCGGCGGCGCGGTCCGGCGTATCCGGCGCGTTCCAGTGCCTCGTGGGCGAGTTCGAGGAAGATCCGTGCCTGCGGGTCGAGCGCGCGCGCCTCCTCGGCACCGATCCCGAAGTGGCCCGCGTCGAAGGCGGCGGGGTCGTCCAGGAAGGCACCCCACCGCCCCTCCTCCGCCGCCCCGGTCGTGCTCCAGCGGCCCGCGGGCACCGTCGTCACGGCGTCACGGCCGGCGGCGAGCAGGTCCCAGAACTCCTCCGGCGTACCGGCGCCGGGGAACCGGCAGGCCAGCCCCACCACGGCGGTCCCCGAACCCTGCGACGGCGTACCGTCCGCCGTCGCCCGGCGCTCGGACACCTGCCGTCCCGCCGTGCCCGCGACGGCGTCCAGGAGACGGTCGGTGAGCGCGGCCACCGTGTCGTCACGCATCACGGCCGGCCCGAGCGGCACGTCCAGCGCCCGTTCCAGCTCGGCGAGCGCCTCCATCGCCTTGAGCGAGCCGCCGCCCAGCTCGGCGAACCGGTCCCGGTCCCCGAACGACGGCTCCGGTATCCCCAGCACCTTCGCCCAGACCTCCCGCACCACGCCCCGCACCTCCGCGCGGGAGCGGGGCACCGGCGCCGGCTCCCCGGAGGGCCGCGGCGGCTCCTGGCCCGTCGGCGCCGCCGCGGAGGCGGCCGTGGGCCGGTACGCCCCCGCCTCGAACCGTGACCGCATCCGCTGCCGCTGCACCTTGCCGCTGGTCGTGCGCGGGAAGGCGGACGGCGGCAGCGCGAACACCCGCACGTCGTCGTGGCCCAGCGCCGCCCGGACCCGCCCCGCGACCCGGTCCAGCACCCCGGCCGCGGAACGCGGCGGCCCGGCCCAGGCCACGAACACCACCACCCGCTCCCCGCCGGTCACCGGGTCGGTCGACCCGATCACCACCGTCGTCCCTGACGGCACCCCGGGCGTGGCCGCCGCCACCTCCTCCATGTCCGGGGCGTGGAACGTACGGCCGTTGACGAAGAGCACGTCCTTGTGCCGGCCGCTGACACACAGCCGGCCGTCCCGGAGGAAACCGAGGTCGCCGGTGCGCAGCCAGCCGCCGGCGAAGGCGGCCGCCGTCGCCTCCGGCAGACCGTGGTACCCACGGGCGACCTGCGGGCCACGCACCTCGACATGCCCCACCCGCCGGTCGCCCAGCGGACGGCCGCGGTCGTCGGTGATACGCACCGAGCACCCCGGCACCGGCAGCCCCACGTCCATCAACTCCACGGCGTCACCGCCCGGTTCCCGCTCCACCGCCCGTCCTCGGCTGAGCGCGGCACGCTCCAGCGCCACGGGCACGGCCACCTCGCCCGGCGGCGGGAACGTGACGGCCAGGGTCGCCTCGGCCAGTCCGTACACGGGTGTCGCCGCCCGGGGATCGAGCCCGGACGGCCGGGTCCTGGCGGTGAAGTCCCGCCACACCGTCGCCGAGATCGGCTCGGCGCCCACCAGGATCAGCCGTACCGTGCTCAGATCGAGCCCGGCGAACACCTCCTCGGGGACCCGGCGGACGGTCAGCGCCAGGGCGAAGTTGGCGGCGGACAACAAGGTGGCCCGGTGCGCGGCGGCCACGTCGAACCACAGCCGGGGGTTCTTCGCGAACGACAGCGGGCCGATCCGCACCTGCTTGGCCCGCGCGGCGAGCGGCGCCAGATGGGTGCCGATGAGCCCCATGTCGTGGAAGTACGGCATCCAGCCGACCACCACGTCCCGGTCGGTGAGCGCGGCTGCCTCGACCAGCTGGCGCAGGTTGGCCAGCACGGCGGCGTGGGTCAGCTCCACGCCCTTGGGCGCTCCGGTGCTGCCGGAGGAGAACTGCAGGAACGCCGGATCGTCCGGGGCGGCCGTGGCGGGCGACTCGACGGCGGGGGACGTCCGCAGCTCCTCCAGCCGCAGTACGCGGGCTCCGTCCGGGAGCCGGCCGGCCACGTCCGCGCAGGCATCGTCCACCGCGACCGGGGGACGGCCGAGGTGCTCCCACACGGGGCGGACCCGCCGTACGTCGGGCGCCAGCGGCACCGGCACCAGACCGGCCGCGAGCGCGCCCCAGAACAGGGGCTGGAAGTCCTCACCGCGGTCCGCGACCACCGGCACGCAGGTACCCGGTACGACTCCCGCGTCACGGTAACCGCCCGCGACACGCAAGGAGTCCTCCAGCAGCCGCCGGAAGGTGACGGGCGTTTCACCGCCGTCCCCCCGGACATGGACGACCACCTGGTCGGGGGCACGGCGGGCGGCGTCCAGCAGGACGTCCAGCAGCGTTGTGGCGTTCATGTGTCCGTTCGTTCGTGCGCGGGTGACCGGCCGGCGGCGACGGCGACCGACCCCATTGTCAGTGGCTGCGCCTACGGTTTGATCAGTAGGACCCGGCGGAACGGCCGCGGGTTCCGTCCGGGGAGGGCTTTGCCATGTCCGCTGGTTCCATGGTGGCGACGACGTATCTGGAGCTGTCGCAGGAGGACGGCGCCGCGCACAAGTTCTACGAAGTGACGGTCGACGGCCAGACGGTGACGGTGCGCTACGGCAGGATCGGCGCGGCGGGGCAGACCCAGACGACGACGTTCCCCACGGCCGCGAAGGCGCAGGCCGCCGCGGCGAAGAAGGTGGGGGAGAAGGTCCGCAAGGGCTACGCGCCGGCGGTGCGGGGGCAGCGGGCGCCGCGCGCGGTGACCCGCCGCCAGGTGGTCTCCGCCCCGTCCACCGCGCGTGCCGTGGCCCCCGTGCTGTGGCGGTTCGGCACCGGCTCCTCGGCGTTCGGCATCCATGTCGACGACGAGCACTGCTGGGTCGGCAATCAGTCCGGTGACGTCTTCACCCTGGACCACGAGGGCGACGTACTGGCCCGCTTCAGCCTGCCGGACGGGGTGAAGTGCCTGGTCGCCGACGACTTCTGGATCTACGCGGGCTGCGACGACGGCCGGGTCTACGACCTCTCCTCGAAACTGCCGTTCGCCGCCTACGACATCGCCGCGGACGTCGACATCTTCTGGCTGGACATCCACGAGGGCGTGCTGAACGTCTCGGACCGCGCAGGCCGCCTCACTGTCATCGACCACGAGGACGAGCACCAGTGGACCCGCCGCAGCCAGGGGGAGCACGCCTGGATGGTCCGTGCCGACGACCGGGCCGTCTACCACGGCCATCACGGGGGCGTCACGGCCTACGCGCCCGACGGCGGCGGCGAGTTGTGGCACACCCCCACCCGCGGTGGGGTGCTGTTCGGCTGGCAGGAGGACGACACCGTCTACGCCGGTACGGCGCACCGTGTGGTGCAGCGGCTGTCGAAGGCGACCGGCACCATCGAGGCCACCTACGCCTGCGACAGCGCCGTGTACTCCTGCGCCACCTCCCCGGGCGGACGGTTCGTCTTCGCCGGCGACGCCGCGTCGTCCGTCTACTGCTTCGACCGGGACGGCACGCGCCTGTGGAAGCTCGGCACGGGAGGCGGATCGGCGCTGTCGATGCAGTACCGCGACGAGCGGCTCTACCTGGTGACCACCGACGGTTCGCTGGTGTGCGTGGACGCGAGCGAGGCCGCCGTCTCCGCGGCGCAGCAGGGCACGGTGCCGGTCGCGCGGGACGTCAAGCTCGCCGCGGCCCTGCCGACCTACGCGCCGGCCACGGCCGCGACCGCGGTGGCGACCGTCGCACAGGCCCCCTCCGGTGCCGTCGTCGTCGAATGCGTCCAGAACAACGGCCGACTGCGCGTCCACGTCGTCTCCGACGGCTACGACGACTCCTGGAACGTGCAGTTCCCGCGGGCGATACGGGTGCCCGGCGCACGCTATGTCGTGGACGCGCTGCACCCGGCGGCCGGCGGCTTCTACCGGGTGCGGGGCGAGATCCGCCGACTCCGGTGACCGCCGGCGGGCGCACTCGGCGAACCCGTGAGCCCTGTACGCGCCCCCATTGAAATACGGACAATGCAGTGCTCGTGATCACCCCGTGAAAAGCCGTGGTTTTCCGGCCCTGTTCAGGAAAGCAGGTCGACCGTCGTGCTGTTGCGTCTGCCCACCTCCCTGTCCGAAGTCCAGCGGTATCTGGCCGAAGGAGCGGTGCCCATCGGCGGAGCCACCCTCGTGTGGGCCCTCTGGCAACGCGACGGCTTCCCCGAGCAGGCGATGTCCCTGCGCAAGCTCCCCCAGGCCAACCTGATAGAGCGGGAGGCGCTGGGCGCCGCCGTCCTGCTGCACCAGGTGGACGACCGGGTGCCGGACGTGCTGCGCCGCGCGGCCTCCACCGTGGGCACCGGCGCCGTACGCCGGACGGCCACCGTCGGCGGCAACATCGTGGGCAGCACACTGCGCTGTCTGCTGCCCGCGGCGCTGGTCCTGGACGCGCGGGCGACCGTACTGGACCGGGACGGCGCCTACGAGACCGACCTGGCCGAAGCGGTGGCCAAGCGCCCTCTGCTGCTCGGTATCCGCTGGCGCGACCCCGTGGCCAGCGGCTACTACAAGGCGGACGGTGAAGCGGGCGGGCCGCCGCCCCTCGTCGTCGCCACCGCCGTGCACACCGGGAGCGACGGCACCCACCGCCTCTTCGTCGCCGTCCGGGACGGCTACGAGGTGATCAGCGAGAGCACGCCCTGTCCCACCGGAGCCGAGGAGGTGCTCCGGACCCTGGACCGTACGGACCTGGGATCACTCCCCGCCGAGGCACGGGAAGAGGTGCGCCGCGAGGTGACCGCGATCCTGGACCGCACCGTCGGCCGCTGACGCCGGTGCGCCACCCGGACCGCCCGGGTGGCGCACCGGCGCGCACCGCTCAGCAGATCCGCGGGAGCTGTTCACCCATCGGCAGGTCCACCACCCGGGTACCCCCGAGCCCGGTCCGCGCGACGACCATGCCAGGGTGCTCCGCGACCACCTCGCCGATGACGGCGGCATCGGCACCCAGGTGATGCGCCTTCATCGCGGCCAGGACCGCGTCCGCGTGCTCCCGCGGCACGAAGGCGACGAGCTTTCCCTCATTGGCCACGTACATCGGGTCGAGACCCAGCATCGCGCAGGCGCCGGCCACCGGCGGAGGCACCGGGACGGCACGCTCCTGGACGACGACCCCGCACCCTGACGCCACGGCGATCTCGTTGAGCGAGGCCGCCAGACCCCCACGGGTCGGATCGCGCAGCACATGCAGGTCCGCGGTGACCGCCAGCATCGCCTCCACGAGCCCGCCGAGCGGCGCGCAGTCGCTCTCGATCCCGGTCTCGAACCGCAGGTTCTCCCGCTTGCTCATGATGGCCACGCCGTGCACGCCGATGGCGCCGCTCACCAGGACGACATCGCCGGGAACCACCCGCTGCGGACGCAGGTCCACCCCGGCGGGGACCACACCGATGCCCGAGGTGTTGACGTACACGCCGTCACCGTGGCCGGCCTCCACGACCTTGGTGTCACCCGTCACCACCCGCACCCCGGCGTTACGGGCCGCGGCACCGAGCGCCTCGGCGACCCGGCCGACGGTCTCGATCTCGACGCCCTCCTCCAGGATCAGGCCGCACGAGAGGTACGCCGCACGCGCCCCGCTCATCGCGAGGTCGTTGACCGTGCCGTTGACCGCGAGATCACCGATGCTGCCGCCGGGGAAGAACAGCGGCCGCACCACGAAGGAGTCGGTGGAGAAGGCGATCCGGGCACCGTCCAGCTCGACCACGGCCGAGTCGGTCAGCGCGGCCGGTGCCGCTCCGCCGAGCCCCGGCAGGACGACCTGTTCGATGAGCTCGGCGGACAGGGCGCCGCCACCGCCGTGTCCCATGACCACGCGCGGCCGGTCGCGCAGGGGCGCCGGACAGGACCAGGAGAGCATGTCCGGGGCTGCGAGGGCGTCAGACAACGGAGCTCTCCTTCCGCTGCGGGACGGTCACGCCCAGTTCCAGCCGCCGGTACAGGTAGTACGCGGCACAGGCGCCCTCACTGGAGACCATGGTGGCGCCCAGCGGGGTGCGCGGCGTGCAGGCCGTCCCGAAGGCCTCGCACTCGTGCGGCTTCAGCAGCCCCTGCAGCACCTCACCACTGCGGCACTCCGCCGGTTCCAGCGTGGCGATGTCCCCGACCGGGAAGCGGTGCTCGGCGTCATGGTCCCGGTAGCGCGCCGACAGCCGCCAGCCGCTGTCCGGAATCACCCCGATACCGCGCCACGCCCGGTCGGCGACCTCGAACACGTCGTCCAGCATCGCCCGCGCGGCGGGATTGCCCTCGGCCCGTACGGCGCGCGGATAGGCGTTGTCGACCGTGTGCTCGCCCCGCTCCAGCTGCCGCACGGTCCGCCGTACGCCCTCCAGGATGTCCAGCGGCTCGAACCCGGTGACCACGATGGGTACGTGGAACCGCTCGGCGAGCGCCGGGTACTCCTGCGTGCCCATCACGCTGCACACGTGCCCGGCCGCCAGGAACGCCTGCACCCGGCAGTCCGGGGACTGCATGATCGCCTCGATCGCGGGCGGCACCCGGACGTGCGAGACCAGCAGGCTGAAGTTGCGGATGCCGCGCTTGCGGGCCTGATGGACCGTCATCGCGTTGGGCGGCGCGGTGGTCTCGAAGCCGATACCGAAGAACACGACCTCCCGGTCCGGGTTCTCCTCCGCGATCCGCAGCGCGTCCAGCGGGGAGTACACCACGCGCACGTCGCCGCCCTCGCCCCGGACCTGGAACAGGTCACGTCCCGTACCGGGGACCCGGAGCATGTCGCCGAAGGAGCAGAAGATCACCTCGGGCCGGGAGGCGATCGCCAGCGCCTTGTCGATCATCTCCAGCGGTGTCACACAGACCGGACAGCCCGGCCCGTGGATCAACTCCACCTCGTCGGGCAGCAGTTGGTCGACACCGTGCCGGATGATGCTGTGCGTCTGGCCGCCGCACACCTCCATCAGCGCCCACGGCCTGGTCACCGTGGCCCGGATGTCGTCGAGCAGGCGTGCCGCCAGCTCCGGATCCTGGAACTCCTCGATGTACTTCATCGCCGTACCTCCCGGGCCGGTTCCTCGCCGCCGAGCCGGGCGGCCGACGCGGCCTGCGCGGCCTGTTCCCAGGGATCGCCGAACTCCTCCTGGAGCATGCCGAGGTTCTCGAACAGCTCCAGGGTCCGGCGGGCCGACTCCTCGTCCAGCCGCTGCAGGGCGAAGCCGACGTGCACGATGGCGTACTCACCGACCTCCAGATCGGGCAGGTACTCCAGGCACACCTCCTTGACCACACCGCCGAAATCGACGGTGGCCATGCGGGTACCGTCCCGTTCCTCGACGCCCAGCACTCTGCCGGGTACCGCCAGACACATGCGGATCTCCTCACTTCTCGCGCGCGGGGACGCCCGCGTCCGTCATCGGCTTCCGGCTCCCGCCCGGGCGGCCACCACCAGCTGGCCGAGGGCCAGCCCGCCGTCGTTCGGCGGGATCCCGCGGTGGCGCAGTACGGTGAAACCGGCGGTACGCAGCTCACGGGCGCATGCCGAGGAGAGCAGCGCGTTGGAGAACACGCCCCCGGTCAGCGCCACCGTCCGCAGCCCCGTCGCCTCGCGGGCCGCCACGCACGTCTCCCGCACCAGCCGGGCGACGGCCAGGTGGAAGCGGGCGGCGATCACGGCCGCGGGAACCCGCCGCCGTACGTCCTCGACGACCGCCGCCAGCAGCGGTTCCGGGGCGGCGGTCGACGAACCGGGGCCGCCTGCCGGCCGGAACGCGTAGCGCGGGTCATGGGGCTGGTCACCGGCCGACACGGCCGCCGCTTCCAGCTCGATCGCGGCCTGCGCCTCGTACCCCGCGTGGTGGCACACCCCCGCCAGGGACGAGACCGCGTCGAACAGCCGGCCCATGCTGGAGGTCGGCACACAGTTCAGTCCCCGGGCCAGCTGCGTGCGCAGGACGTCGAGTTCACCCGGTGGGCAGGCGGCCGTGCACGGCAGGTCCGGTTCGGCGGCGAGGCCCGCCGCGTGCAGATGCGCCAGCGCCATCCGGTAGGGCCGCCGCACCGCCGCGTCACCGCCGGGCAGCGGTGCGTAGGCCAGATGCGCGAACCGCTGGAACCCGTCGTAGTCCGCGAGCAGGAACTCACCGCCCCACACGGCACCGTCGTCCCCGTGCCCGGTGCCGTCGAAGGCGACCCCGATCACCCGGCTGCCCTCCGCGACCCCGTGCTCGGCCAGGACGGAGGCGATGTGCGCGTGGTGGTGCTGGACGCGGGCCACGGGACGGCCCCCGGCGTGCCGCCGAGCCCACGCCCCCGACCGGTAGCCGGGATGCGTGTCGGCGGCCAGCAGCGTCGGCCGCACACCGGTCACGGACTCCAGATGCCGCTCGGCACGGCCGAACGCCTCCTGGGTGGCGAGGTCGTCCATGTCCCCGACATGGGCGGACAGCCAGGCCCGGTCGCCCCGCCCGAGACAGAACACGTTCTTCAGATCCCCGCCGACCGCGAGCGCCGGGACCACCGGAACCGGCAGCCTGACCGGCAGCGGCGCGTAGCCGCGGGAGCGGCGCAGCACCAGCGGCTCGCCGTCGCAGACGCGCACGACGGAGTCGTCGCACGGCACCCGGACGGGACGGTCGTGCGTCAGCCACGCGTCGGCCAGCCCCGCCAGCCGCACCAGGGCCTCGTCGTCGTCCGTCACGATGGGTTCCCCGGACACGTTGCCGCTCGTCATCACCAGCAGCCGGGGCGCCCCCGCCGCCGCGAGCAGCAGGTGGTGCACCGGTGTGTACGGCAGCACGACGCCCAGGTCGGGGCTGCCCGGCGCGACGGCGTCGGCGGGGACGAGCGCTCCAGGGGCCGGCCGGACCACGGAGCGGCGCCGCATCAGGACCACCGGCCGCACCCGCCCCGTGAGCAGCTCCCGCTCCACCGGACCGATGTGCACCAGATGCTCGATGTCGCCGGCATCCCGCGCCATGAGCGCGAACGGCTTGTCCCCGCGGGCCTTGCGGCGCCGCAGCCCGGCCACCGCCTCCGGCCGGGTGGCGTCGCACGCCAGGTGGTAGCCGCCGATGCCCTTGACCGCCAGCACGGCGCCCGCGGCGAGCAGCGCGCCCGCCGCGCCGACCGGGTCGTCCTCGGCGGAGGGCGACACACCGGCGCACGAGGGGCCGGTGACCAGCCGCAACCGCGGACCGCAGGCGGGACAGGCGACCGGCTGCGCGTGGAAACGCCGGTCGCTGGGATCGTGGTACTCCCGGGCGCAGTCCGGGCACAGGGGGAAGCCCGCCATCGTCGTGTGCGCACGGTCGTACGGCAGACCGGTGACGATGGTGAAACGCGGCCCGCAGTGCGTACAGGTGATGAACGGATGACCGTGGCGCCGGTCGCCGGGATCGCCGAGCTCGGCCAGACAGTCGCGGCAGGTCGCGGTGTCGGGCGCCACGAGCGTCCGCACGGGACCACCCGCGCGGGACGCGACGATGCCGAAGCCGCTCTCCCGCGTCACGGGCAGCCCGGTGGTCTCCACCGACTCCACCACCGCGAGCGGTGGCGCGTCGGGCGCGAGCCGCGCACAGAACCGGTCGACGGCCGACAGCGCGCCCTCGACCTCGACCACCACGCCGTCACCGGTGTTCGTCACGTGCCCCGCCAGCCCGAGACCGGTGGCCAGCCCGTACACGAACGGCCGGAATCCCACGCCCTGCACCACACCCCGTACGACGACACGGACGCGCCGTACGGGACCGCCGTCCGGTGCCGGTGCGGGACGGACACCGGGAACGGTGCTCACGCCTCGGCCCGTGCCATCACCGGCGCGTGGACCGCGTCCCCGTCGGCCGCCGCGAGCGCCCGGTCCACCAGGACACCGGCGCCCTCGCCGGTCCGTACGGAGGTCAGCACCACCTCGACACCCGGATTGACCTGCTCCACGTGGGCGCGGAAGGCGGCCTCGTCGAACGCGGCCGGACCGGCGAGGTCGGACTTGGTGACGAGCACCAGCTGGGCCAGGCCGAACGCGGTGGGGTACTTGAGCGGCTTGTCCTCGCCCTCGGTGACGGACGCCAGGACGACCCGCAGGGACTCGCCCAGGTCATAGGAGGCCGGGCACACCAGGTTGCCCACGTTCTCCACGAAGAGCAGCCGGGTGGCGTCGGGCAGCCAGTCGTGCAGATGCCCGGCGAGCATGTCCGCCTCCAGATGGCACAGCCCGTCGGTGAGCACCTGCTTGACCGGGACTCCCGAACGGGCCAGCCGCCTCGCGTCGTTCTCGGTGGCGAGGTCCGCGGTGAGGGCCGCGGTCGCGACGCCGCGTTCCCGCGCCAGCAGCAGCTCACGCTCCAGCAGGGCCGTCTTGCCGCTGCCGGGGCTCGACAGGAGGTTGACGACGGTGGTGCCCCGGGCCGTGAGCTCGGTGCGCAGGATGCCCGCCGCCATGGTGTTCTTGGCGAGCACGGCCTGCCGGAGGTCGACTGTGCGGCACATCGTCAGCTCTCCTCGGGTTGCGGTACCGGTGTGAGGCCGGGTGCGGTGGGACGCGCGGACCAGTGCACTTCGGCGATCCGCAGTTCACGGCCCGAGAGCAGTTCACCGGCGCCCCCGCGGCAGGCCGCGCAGATCATGTCCGGCGGTATCCCCGTGTCCCAGGTGCGCCCGCACGGTGCGCAGGAGGCCCGGCCGGGCACGAACCGGGTGACGAGCTCGGCACCCTCCAGCAGCGTTCCGGCGCAGGCGAGTCCGAAGCAGAAGGCGAGGGCGTCGGGGACGACGCCGGCCAGTTCGCCGATCTCGACGGCGACCCGGCGCACCCCGTGCGCGCCGCCGGAGCGCGCCGCCTGCTCGACCTGGTCCACGACGGACAGGGCGACGGACATCTCGTGCATCGCCGCTCCGTCCTGGGCCGGGGGTGGGGTTCGCTGCCCATTAGAGGCACGGCCGGTGCGGCCGGCGGCCCGGCGCGCCGGGACCGTAGCCCGTTCGGCGGGCGTCACATACTGCGGATGCGCAGGTAACGCCGCACGTCCGGCCAGAGGTTCACGGTGATCGCCGCCAGTGCGGACAGGGTGAGGACGGCGGCGGCACCGCCGACGAAGCGTTTGCTCATGGTGTTCTCCGAAGGGGTGGGAATGGGGTGTCACCGACCGGTTCGCCGACCGGTTCGCCGAGCAGTCCGACGACCAGACGCGCCGCCTCGGGCACCGCGGCGGCGACGCGCGGGCTCAGGCCGATGCCCTCCTCGACGGTGGCGGGTTCGCAGCCCACGACCAGCGTGCGCCGGGGCGGCACCGCGCCGGTGCCCGCGCACAGGGTGTCGAGCAGGGCGAGCACGGCGTCGGGTGACATGCGATGGCCGTCCAGGGGGACACCGTCCGGTGACGGCCGCCCGCCGGACTCCGCCGCGTCGATCACGTACAGGGTGCCCGGCTCCCCGCCCCGCGCCGTCGCGTCGAGCACGACGAGCGTGTCGTACCCGTCGAGGAGCCGGTAGGCCAGGTGGACGCCGCGGATGCCGATGTCGGCGACCTCGACGTCCTCCGGCAGCGGCCGTCCGGCCAGCGCACGGGCGGCCTCGACGCCGAAGCCGTCGTCGCCGAGGAAGATGTTGCCGACCCCGGCGACCAGGGTGCGCGGGCGTGCGGCGGTGGTGGTCACGGCGCCTCCACGTCGATCTCGTCGGGCTGGAAGTAGAGGTACCGGCCCTGTTCACGGCGGATGTCGGCGCCCGGATCGTCCTCGACGGTGACCGCGATGTGCACGCCCCCGTCGACATCGTGGAGGACCGCCTCGACCAGGGCGCGCCGACCGGTGAGGAACAGGTCCTGGGCGTCGGTGTGCCGCAGCCGGGGCCGCAGCACGACACGGCTGCCCGCCCGCACCTCCCGCCCGTCGACCAGCACATGGTCGTGGGCCGGGTCCACCGAGGCGTCCGCACCCGGATCCCACCAGGGGGTGTCCGGCCGGACGAAGCCGTCCCCCGCGTCACCGGACACCGGCGGCGCGGGCGCGGTGACCTCGCGCAGGCCGCGGACCGCGCCGTGCAGCCGCTCCAGCACCTCCGCGGGCATCGAGTCGGTGAGCTCGATCACCGCCGCCGCCCGGTCGTCCGTACCCCTCGCCTCACGCTTCTCCTCGTCCGTGAGGGCCGCGGTGCGCAGGGCGAGGATCTCGTCGATCTCCGTGGCGTCGTACAGGGCGCCCGGGCTCTCCGGGGCGATGGCCGGGTGGTCCTCCAGGATGATCGGGGACGACAGCACCAGGTCGCAGGAGCCCGGTTCACCGGCCGACACGGGCCAGGTGTGCAGATTGCGGCAGGCGGCGGCGGCACCCCTGGCCCACTCCGGGGGATCCGTCAGCGACAGGAACCGCCCGGCGTCCAGGTGCAGCAGCGTGTGCGTGGCGACCAGGGAACGGGAGAGCGCCGCGTCACGGTCGGCGCCCTCCTCGGGCAGCCACTCGCCGGTGTTCTCGACGACCACACTGAGCCGCTGGGTGGTGTACGGGCCGTCCAGCGGGCTCGCCGACAGGCGCAGTACGCCGTCGACCGCCTCCCGGCGCCGGACCAGCCGTCCCACGACCGTCCCGCCGGCGTCCGTGACCGGCTCGGTCTCCTCGCCCGCCGGCCGGCCGAAGGGGACGACGGTACCGGAGCCCGCCAGCTCCTCGACGGGAACACGGAGACGGACCCGCTCCTCCCGGCCCTCGTCCCACGGGACGATCACCCGGTCCTCCAGGCGCAGTTCGCCGACGGTCTCGAAACCGCCGCCCGGCAGCACCCGCTGCACCGTGCGCCGCCGGGCGTGCAGGAAGCGCACCTCGACGGAGAGGGTGGCGCCCCGGCGGGGCTCCATCAGCAGCTCGGTGTGCTGGAAGTCGTGCTCGGCGGCCGTCGCCGTCCAGGACGGGGGCACCAGCACCCCGAACTGCCAGCGCAGCCTGTTCTTGGCGGCCGACGCACGGTACGGGTAGAGCACGTACCCCTCGAACAGCACGGCGTCGGCGACCTGCCGGGCCACCGCGAGGCGGGCCTCGGCGGAGGCGGTGAACGTCGTCGTGGTCATCGTGTCCTCTCACCCGCCGCGTCCAGCAGCCGGTCGACGGTCGCCTGCCACGAGGGCAGCGCCTCCCGGGACCGGTAGGCGAGCAGCGCGTCCATCGCGTCCCGCGGCAGCCGGATCCAGCCCGCGCCGGGGAAGTGCTGCTCGACCATCTCCCGCCAGGTCTTCACCGGCATCCGGAACACGGCCTCCCTGTCCCAGGGGACGGGCTCGACCCGGAACCCGCCGGCTCCGGTGAAGGCGGTGCCGGAGAACAGCATCCGCAGCGGCACCTCCCCTTCGTCCAGGGCGTGGAAGTAGCGGGAGGAGGCGATGTCCATGTCGTAGGTGCAGGGCACCACCAGGTCGGTCTCGGTCTCGCCGGTGAACCCCCGCACCATCACCGGGACCTGGGCGAACTCCATGGGGTTGAGGGTGCTGCCCCAGCGGGACCGTTCCCCGAACAGGTCGGTCAGGGCGGCGGCCTCGGTGTCGTCGTAACCCCGGCGGGCGGGCTCGATCCGGATCTGGCAGCGCAACGCCAGCGCGTGCACCCGGGCGCCCGGGGACGCGGTGATCCGCAGCCGGAAGACCAGCGCCGGACCCGCGGCGTACGGGTCGGCGCGCACCCCGGCGCACGTGAAGCCGAACCCGGTCACGACGGGCTCCCCGTGAAGTCGCGGGCCCGCTCGCGGACATGGGCGAAGAACTCCTCCAGATCGGCACGCGCCTGCGCGCCCCCGTCGAAACCCTGCCACCGCAGCCGCATACGGCCCACCAGTTCGTAGCAGATGTCGACCGGCACCAGATGGCACTCCACGCGCCCCTGGTGGCGGCGCAGCAGCAGCGCCTCCACGTCGGGTTCGAGGAGCCCGGCCAGGGGGGAGGCGTCCAGGACGGACTGCCAGGACTCCGGCTCCAGTTCGCTCTCGGTCGCGCCGGCCGGGCTCGGATAGAGCGCGACCGGCCGGTCGAGCGCGGAGTTGCGGAAGAAGAACGCGACGCCGACGGGGATGCGCAGCCGTTCCCAGGCCGCCTCGTCGAGACCGTGCGCGGGGTCGCTCAGGTAGCGGCCGGGAACCGTACGGAACCGGCCCGCCGACGCGCCCGAGGCGTCCAGGAGTTGGGCGCAGGGGTCGCAGGCGCAGGCCAGGGCCCGCTTCTCGGTGTCGACGAGATGCCGGTGGCCGGGGTCCGGCAGAGCGGCGGCACACAGCTCGCAGCGCTCCTCGCGGGGCGGCCGGGGCGCGGTGAACCGGAACAGGCCCCCGCGCGCCGGACGTTGCCGCGTGCTCACGGTGCCGCGGTGGCCGGCGGACGGCCGCTCGGCCCGGACGAGGACGAGCCCGGCGGGCCCGCGCCGATCTGGAGCAGCACCGGCTCGGACGCCGGGTCCGCCTCCAGCGTCACCGCCGTCACCTCGGGTGCGAAACACGCGAGCGTGTCCCGGGCCGCCTGTTCGACGGCGTCCCGGGAGCCGCCGCAGCCGCAGCCGCCCGAGCCGAGGAGCCGCAGCCGCAACTCGCCCGTGGCCGGGTCGAATCCGGTGCTCTCCACGTCCTGCGGGAGGGCGTCGAGGGCGTGGGCGACACGGGTCGGAGCGTCGTGGGGATGCAGCCCGTGCAGCACCAGCAGGCCCGCGACGAGCTCGTCGCGGAGCAGCGCGTCCACGGCCTCGCGGGCCGGCCGCTCCGGGCGTCGGCCGAGCAGGTCCAGGGCCCGCGCGAACCCGGCGCCGTAGAACTCCATGAGGACGCGCACGAGTTCCTCGGCGGCCTCGCACGCCGCGCGGTCGCCCGAGGAGGCGAGCCGGTCGAGGACCTCCTCGACCATCCGCCCGGCCGTCTCCGCGTTCGGCGTGCCCTGCGCGCCGCTCATCCGGCCAGACCGCTCAGGCCGGTGGGCACGTGCATCGACTTCACCGTCCGGCCGTCGCCGACGTACATGTGGACGCCGCACGGCAGACACGGGTCGAAGCTGCGCACGGCGCGCATGATGTCGATGCCCTTGAAGTTCTCCGGGGAGTTCTCCTCGAAGATCGGCGTGTTCTGCACCGCGTCCTCGTACGGGCCCGGGGTGCCGTAGGTGTCACGGGTGGAGGCGTTCCACGGGGTCGGCGGGTACGGGTGGTAGTTGGCGATCTTCCCGTCCCGGATGACCATGTGGTGCGACAGGACACCGCGCACCGCCTCGGTGAAGCCGACGCCGATCGACTCGTCCGGCACCTCGAACTTCTCCCATGTCTGGGTGCGTCCGGCGCGCACCTCCTCGAGGCCCTTCTCCGCGCTGTGCAGGGCCACGGCGGCGGCGTAGGCCTGGAAGTAGGTGCGGGCGCGGTTGCGCTCCAGCGCGTTGGACCACTGCGGGATCTTCCACTCGAAGGTGGTCTCCGGCTTGGTGAGCGTGCGCGGCAGGTTGATGACGACGCTGTGCCCGGTCGCCTTGACGTACCCGATGTCCACGAGCCCGGACAGTGCGGTGGACCACAGCCGGGCGAGGGGACCACCGCCGGTGTCGAGCGGCAGGTGGTCCCTGCCGTCGAACCAGCGCGGGGACATCACCCAGCTGTACTTGTCGTCGAAGTTGCGCTTCTGCGGGGCGGGGACGGTGTGCTGGTTCCACGGGTGGCGCGGATCCACCGGGTTGCCCAGCGGGTCGTGCGTGACGAACCGTTCCTTCCCCTCCCAGTCCTCGTAGTACGAGCTGCCCAGCAGGATGCGGATGCCGAGGTTGATCTCGGTGAGGTCGTTGGTGACCAGCTTGCCGTCCACCACCACACCGGGGGTGACGAGCATGCGCCGTCCCCAGTCCGTCATGTTGGCGTAGGTGAAGTCGCAGTACTCGGGGTCGTTGAACGCGCCCCAGCAGCCCAGCAGTACGCGCCGGCGGCCGACCTCCTCGTAGCCGGGCAGGGCCTCGTAGAAGAAGTCGAACAGGTCGTCGTGGAGCGGCACGACCCGCTTCATGAACTCGCAGTACCGCATGAGCCGGGTCATGTAGTCCGTGAAGAGCTGCACCGAGGCGATGGTGCCGACACCGCCCGGGTACAGCGTGGAGGGGTGCACATGGCGGCCCTCCATCAGACAGAACATCTCCCGCGTGTACCGGCTGACCTGGAGCGCCTCCCGGTAGAACTCGCCCTCCAGCGGGTTGAGCGAGCGCATGATGTCGGCGATGGTGCGGTAGCCGTGGTCGGCGGCGTGCGGCGCCTCGGTGCGCTCGGCGAGTTCGAGGACGCCCGGGTTGGTCTCGCGGACCATCTTCTCGCAGTAGTCGACCCCGACCAGGTTCTCCTGGAAGATGTTGTGGTCGAACATGAACTCCGCGGACTCGCCGCAGTTGATGATCCACTCACCGAGGTGCGGCGGCTTCACGCCGTACGCCATGTTCTGCGTGTACACCGAGCAGGTGGCGTGGTTGTCACCGCAGATGCCGCAGATGCGGCTGGTGATGAAGTGGGCGTCGCGCGGGTCCTTGCCCCGCATGAAGAGGCTGTAGCCGCGGAAGACCGACGAGGTGCTGTAGCACTCGGCGACCCGCTTCTGCTTGAAGTCGATCTTCGTGTGGATGCCGAGGCTGCCCACGATCCGGGTGATCGGGTCCCATGCCATCTCCACCAGGCCGGTGCCGTCACCGGTCGTCGTCGAGGTCGCCATTGTGTCTGTGCTGCCCTTCGGTCGTTCGGGTCGGTGAGCGGATCGCGGGCCGACGTCAGGTGGTGATCACCAGGGCGGCCGGTAGCCGGTGGTGAGTTTCCGGCCGGTGTGCCGCCACTTGGGTTCCTTGTCCACCGTCCGCGTCGTGATGGTCCGCAGCTTGCGCACCACGCCTCCGTAGGCGCCGCTGGCGGCGGAGGAGAGCTTCGCGCCGGGAGGCTCGTCCATGAACGGCATGAACTTGTCGGGGAAGCCGGGCATGGTGCAGGCGATGCAGATGCCGCCGACGTTCGGACAGCCGCCGATGCCGTTCATCCAGCCGCGCTTGGGCACGTTGCACTTCACCACGGGCCCCCAGCAGCCGATCTTCACCAGGCACTGCGGGGAGTCGTACGACAGGGCGAACTGGCCCTGCTCGTAGTAGCCGGCCCGGTCGCACCCCTCGTGCACGGTGGCCCCGAACAGCCAGGTGGGGCGCAGCTTGTCGTCCAGCGGGATCATCGGCGCGGAGCCCGCGGCCTGGTAGAGCAGATAGGTGAGGGTCTCGGCGAAGTTGTCCGGCTGGATGGGACAGCCCGGGACGCAGACGATCGGGATGCCGGCTGCCGACTTCCAGTCCCAGCCCAGGTAGTCGGGTACGCCCATCGCGCCGGTCGGGTTCCCGGCCATGGCGTGGATGCCGCCGTAGGTCGCACAGGTGCCGATGGCCACGACGGCGAGGGCCTTGGGTGCCAGCCGGTCGATCCACTCGCTGGTGGTGATGGGCTGACCGGTCTCCGGGTTGTCGCCGAAGCCGCACCAGTACCCTTCCTTCTTGATCGCCTCGTTCGGCACGGACCCCTCGATCACCAGGACGAACGGATCGATCTCCCCGCGCTCGCCCTTGAAGAACCACTCGATGAACGTGTCCGCGCCGCCGATCGGCCCGCACTCGAAGTCGATGAGCGGCCAGTGCACGGCGATCTTCGGCAGACCCGGCAGAGCGCCCAGGGCGATCTCCTCGATGCTGGGCTGCATGGCGGCCGTCAGGGCGACCGAGTCGCCGTCGCAACTCAGCCCGGCGTTGATCCAGAGGATGTGGATCGGCTTCTCGTCCGTGCCGATACCGCCGGACGTCTCCGCCTCGGCGTCCGTGGCCGGGGGGCTTGCGTTCATCAACGCCTCCTGGGGAGGAATGCGACCATGCCGATGTCTCGGCCGTGTCCTTGGCTCAAGCGTCGGCCACACCGGCCGGCACCGCAGGCGGAGCCGGCGACGGCTGTTTGCGTACGAACGCCCGGCGCAGCGCGTGGTACGGAGCACCGGCGTCGAAGAAGATCCTGTGCATGCGGGCGAGTTCCCGCTCGCGCACCGCGGCCAGTGGTGTGACGGCCTCACGGCGCTCGCTCTCGGCCTTCTTCGCGACGAGCCGCGACTGCGCGCCGGAAGAACCCGCCCAGCCCTGCGCCAGCCGGGTGACCTCGGCGGAGAAACCGGCGGGAGGGCACTCGATCACCCGGTCGGCCAGGCCGATGTCCCGCGCCTGCTCGGCACCGACCGGGAGCGCCTCCCGGGTGAGCCGCCGCGCCGTCGCGGCGCCCACCCGCCGCGGCAGGCTGTACGTCCAGTACTCGGAGCCGTACAGGCCCATGAGGCGGTAGTGCGGGTTGAGCACGGAGCCGGAGCGGCACCACACCTCGTCGGCGGCCAGCGCCAGCATGACGCCGCCGGCCGCCGCGTTTCCGCCGATCGCGGCGACGACGAGCCGGTCGGTGGTGGTCAGGACGGCCTCCACGAGGTCGTTCATGGCGTTGATGTTGGACCAGGACTCCGCCGCCGGGTCCGGTGCCGCCTCGATGACGCCGAGGTGGATGCCGTTGGAGAAGAAGTCACGGGCGCCGCCGAGCACCAGCACGGACGTGGGCCGCTCGCAGGCCGCCCGGTACGCGTCCAGCAGCCGCCGGCAGTGGCCGGTGGACATCGCGCCGCCGGGGAAGGAGAACGACAGCGTCCCCACCGGGCCCTCCTCCTGGTACGTGATGTCCGACCAGGGCGCGCCGTCACCGGCGGGGCACAGCGCAGGCACGGACAGTTCCGGCAGCCGCGGCCCCCGCCCGGCCAGGGCGTACGCGGCGGGCAGCTTGCAGGCACGCGGGGCGCCGGGGGCGGTACGGGCCCGCAGTTCGGGAATCCACACCGCGCCGTCGACGGTGGCCCGGCAGACGGCGCCCGCCCGGGTCGCCAGCAGTTCGCCGGGACGTCCGCGCAGCCGGGTCTCGGGACGGCCGCCGTGCAGGAACCATTCCTCACCGAGCAGTTCGTCCAGGACGCCGGGCTGGGAGTCGGCGGCGCGCAGCTTGCGCAGCACCGTCGCGGCCGGATCGTCCGCCCACGCGATACGGCGGGTCTCCTGGCGCATCGGGGGCCGGGTCCGGGCGCCCGGCGCGGCGGGCGTCCCGTCCTGGGCGGCGGGGGAGTGGCGGCCGGAGGCGAACCGTTCGACGGCCGTCAGCACGGCCTCGAGGGCGGCGTCGGACAGCTCGCCCCGGTACAGGTCGCTCTTGGCGACCCGGGGCACGGAGAACGCCGCCGTGGCCCACACGGGCCCCGCGTCCATCTCCTCCTCGGCCTGGAGCACCGTGACGCCCCATTCGGCCGCGTCCTCGTGGATCGCCCAGTCCAGGGAGGACGGCCCCCGGTCGCCGACGGGTCCCGGGTGCACGATCAGACACGTCCGGGCCGTCCACACCTCGCGGGGGACGACCGTCCTCAGCAGGGGAGCCACGATCAGCTCGGGATCGTGCCGGTGCACGGCCGCGACCACGTCCCGGCCGGCCGGCGTCACCTCGACGGAGACGGCGTGCCCGCGGTCCCGCAGCTCGGCGTGGACCCGCTGCGTGAGGCTGTTGTAGGCGCTGGCGATGAGCAGGATGCGCATGGCGACGGCCCTTCCGGCAGGGACGACGGGACCTGGGACGGCCCGGCTGACTGCGATGGTCGGACATACCGGCCCGTCGGCGTCGACATGAATCCCGTTCCTCACCCTCGCGGGTGACGCTTCCGTCCGTATGGCAGGCGGCCCGACCGACCATGAACCACTCGATATGCCCTGGATTGTGATGAGTGGGAGGCTTTTACTGCCGGGGCACTGAGGGATGTGCCCCTATGAGAGTGGACAGGTGGGCCGACACATGCCCGAGGATCGCAAGTCGCCGCAGCCGTCGCAGGGCCGCGGGGCCGGCCGTCACCAGGGGAGCGAGCACCACGGCTGGTCCCCGGACGTCGACGAGACACGGCAGGAGGAGAACCCGAGCGCCCGCCGCTCCTTCCACGCGGAGGAACACGCGCCGTCGCGCGGAGCGGGCCGCAAGCACGCCGAGGAGGAGCGCACCTCCGTCCCGGGTGACGTCGCGCGCAGTGACTCGCGGCGGGGCGAGGAGTACGCGGACCAGGGGGAGGAGGGCAAGCGGGACACGGGCCGCCGGGGCCGCTCCGCACGCCCCAGCGGCACGAAGGACGAGTCCGCCTTCACCGGGGTCGACCCCGACGACCCCGACACCGGACGCCGGCCGGGCTGACGGACGGGCGGCTGTACGGGCCCGGCCCGTACAGCCGCCCGGGTCAGTCGACGGGCCAGGTGTGGACCGGGGCGTTGAGGTGCATGTAGTCGATGTACTGCTGCGTCATGCGCCGCAGCGCCTCGTGGCGGCCGCAGTGCGCCAAGGCCTCGATGTGATGGAACATCTCCTTCTGCCACACCGCTCCGTTGCGGCCGGTGACACAGCGCTGCTCGATGACGCCGAGCAGCGGCTCGCGCCAGGCGTCGTCCATGCCGGAGCGTTCCAGCCCGCGGTGCGCCAGCGGCAGCAGCCGCCGCAGGACCAGTTCGGACGCGGGCACCTCGCCCATCCCGGGCCAGTACAGCCGGGCGTCGATGCCGTACCGCGCCGCCGTCCGCAGATTGTCCTCGGCGGCCGAGAAGGACATCCGTGACCACACCGGACGGTCCTCCTCCACCAGGGCGCGGGTCAGCCCGTAGTAGAAGGCCCCGTTGGCGAGCGTGTCGGCGACGGTCGGTCCTGCGGGCAGTACCCGGTTCTCCACCCGCACGTGCGGTTTGTCGTGGGCGACGGCGTAGACCGGGCGGTTCCAGCGGTAGATGGTGCCGTTGTGCAGGGTCAGCTCGGCGAGCTCGGGGATGTCGCCCCGCTCCAGCGTCTCCCCGGGGTTCTGGTCGTCGCACAGGGGGAGCAGGGCCGGGAAGTAGCGCAGGTTCTCCTCGAAGAGGTCGAAGACGCTGGTGATCCAGCGCTCCCCGAACCACACCCGGGGCCGTACGCCCTGCTCCTTGATCTCCTGCGGGCGGGTGTCGGTGGCCTGCTCGAACAGCGGGACACGGGTCTCGTGCCACAGCTCCTTGCCGAACAGAAAGGGCGAGTTGGCGGCGAGCGCGACCTGGACCCCGGCGATCGCCTGTGCCGCGTTCCAGTAGTCGGCGAACTGCTCCGGGGACACCTGGAGGTGGAACTGCGTGCTGGTGCAGGCGGCCTCCGGAGTGATCGTGTCCGCGTAGGTGCGCAACCGGTCGATGCCGGTCACCTCGATGTGCAGGTCCTCCCCGCGCGCCGCGAAGATCTGGTCGTTGAGCAGCCGGTAGCGCGGGTTCTCCGACAGCGCTCCCTCTCCGGCGTCCTCCTGACGCAGGGTGGGGAGGATGCCCGTCATGATCAGGCGGGCGCCGATCGACCTGGCGCGCTGCTCCGCGTGGTTCAGCGCGGCGCGGATCTCGGACTCCCAGGAGTCGGGGCCGCCCGCCGTGAGCCGCCGCGGCGGAATGTTGATCTCGAGGTTGAACCGGCCCAGCTCCGTCGCCCAGGCCGGGTCCGCGATCGCCTGCAGCACATCGGTGTTGCGCATCGCGGGCTCGGCCCGGTCGTCGACCAGGTTCAGCTCGATCTCCAGCCCCACCTGGGGCCGCTCGGCCTCGAACCGTGACTCGCGCAGCATCCGCGCGAACGTCTCGAGGCACTCCTGCATCTTGATCCGGTAGCGGCGGCGGTCCTCGCGGGTGAAGGTGAGCGCCGGGACGTCCCGTCCCATCGGTCTCCCTCCAGGGCTCTCGTCCTCGGAACCTGTCCACCCCAGCGTCGCACCAGCGGGCGGCTCCGACCACGCGAGCCCGTCCGTCCGCCGGGCCCTGTCGTCGGATTCCCGCCCGCCCCGCGACGCCGTGCACGCCCTCTCGCCGCACCGGGTCCCGGCCTGGGTACGTCCGGTACGAGGACCGGGGCCCGGCACGCCGGGAGCACGCACCTGACGCCACGGGGCCCGGTCCTCCGGGCGAACGGCGGGAACTTGACGACAGGGCCTAGGGTCTGTTGCGAAAGCGCTGGTCACAGCCATTCGTTGATGGCCGCGACCAGCACGGTCGCTTCGTAGCGGACGGCGAGTTTGTCGTACCTG